>NZ_JADGLW010000006.1:0-111596 GCF_015235105.1 Jeotgalicoccus nanhaiensis | reverse complement strand
ACATTCAATAGTCTGGCGGCGATGGCGGAGAGGCCACACCTGTTCCCATGTCGAACACAGCAGTTAAGCTCTCCAGCGCCGATGGTAGTTGGACTGACGTCCCGCAAGAGTAGGACGCTGCCAGGCTGTACATAACATATTCAATATATGGATGCGATGAGCCGCATTGAGACCTTTATAGGTCTCTTTTTTTGTATTATAATAGATTAATATATTATTTATTGAAGGAGTACCAGCATGTATACTTTAAAATTAAATTCACTGGCAGATACTGAACGGCTGGCTGAAATATTTGCACGTGAAATTTCCGGCGGTACTGTTATTCTTCTATCAGGGGATCTCGGCAGCGGTAAAACGGCATTTTCTCAGTTTTTAGGTAAATATTTAGGTGTGAAAAGACATATGACATCTCCGACCTTTAATATTATAAAATCATATAATGCGGATGTTAAACTTCATCATATGGATTGTTACCGTTTAGAAGATTCAGAAGAAGATTTAGGATTTGAAGAATATTTTAACGATACAGATATTGCGCTTGTAGAATGGCCGCAGTTCATAGCTGAATTTTTACCTGAAAATACAATAAGTATTAATATTAAGTACGAAAGTGAAAACGGACGCCTGGTTACTATTGAAGCAACAGGAGATAGCAATATTAAAATTGCGGAGGATGTTTATGATAAGTTTACTGCTTGATACAAGCAACCAGGCTTTATCGGTTGCGGTAAACCGCAATGGTAAAATGGCTGCAGAAATCAATACAAATTATAGGAAAACCCACTCTGAAACATTGGTGGATAATATACAAAAAGTGCTTGAAATTGCTGATATTAAAAAGTCCAGTATAGACAGAATAATCGTCGCAAAAGGGCCGGGCTCTTATACCGGAGTACGCATCGGTATTACTGTGGCTAAAATGCTCGGAAAGCAGCTGGACATCCCTGTATACTCAGTATCATCATTATTTGTACTTGCTGTATCGAATCATATCAGAGGTAATGCCGTGCCTCTTATCGATGCGAGAAGAGGATATGTATACGGTGCAATGTATAACATTCAGGAAGATGATTACACTGAAGTGATAGCTCCTCAGTATATTGAATTCAGTACTTTATCTGCTGAAATTGACGAAGCTGTTTATTTATTAAACAGTGAAGAAAAAATCACTATTGATATCGATGAATATACTCATGTGACACCGCGTATATCAGAGACAGAACGATATGAAAAAGCATTAAAACTTGAAGATGCTGATCAGCTGACACCTGATTATCTGCGTATCTCGGAGGCGGAAAGAAATTGGCAGGACAACCAGTAATAAGAGAAATGAAAATTGAAGATTTAAATGCGGTGTACGCAATAGAAATCGAAGCATTTAAAAATTCAACATGGACGATGGAAGCTTATACGAGAGAACTGGTAATGAATAAATTTGCTCATTATTTTGTTATGGAGCTGGATGGTGAAATCATCGGTTATACAGGTATATGGCTTGTAGTGGATCAATGTCAGATTACTACTGTCGCAGTTGCCAAAAAAATGCGCGGTAAAGGCTACAGCCATGTACTTATTCAGCATATTAAAGACTATGTAAAACCTCAGGCTGACATAGTCTCTCTGGAAGTCAGGGTCGATAATACACCGGCAATGAGATTGTATGAAAGGAACGGCTTTAAATACGGCGGCGTACGTAAAAATTATTATGGAGAAGGACTTGATGCACACGTGATGTGGGTGAATCTTAATGAGTAAGGATATTACAATACTGGCAATAGAAACGAGCTGTGATGAGACTGCAGCAAGCGTTATTATGAATGGCAGTAAGATTTTATCAAATGTAGTAGTAAGCCAGATAGAAAGTCATAAGCGATTTGGAGGGGTAGTGCCGGAAGTTGCATCACGTCATCACGTAGAAGCAATTACACAGGTTATAGAACAGGCTTTAAAAGATGCTGAACTCGAGCCTTCGGATTTAACAGCTGTGGCCGTTACAGAAGGTCCTGGTCTGATAGGCGCACTCCTTATCGGCATCAACGCAGCAAAAACATTTGCTTTCGTTCATGACTTACCGCTGATTCCTGTTCATCATATAGCAGGGCATATTTACGCAGCACAGCTGGAAAAACCATTGGAATTTCCGCTCATTTCACTTGTAGTCTCAGGCGGTCATACAGAGCTGATATATATGAAAGATCATATGTCGTTTGAAATTATCGGTGAAACGAGAGATGACGCTGTTGGAGAAGCTTTCGATAAAGTGGCAAGGGTGATTGATCTGCCTTATCCGGGAGGTCCGCATATCGATAAGCTGGCACAGAGCGGAAAAGACACTTTTAATTTCCCGAGAGGGTTAATGAAAGAAGAAACATTTGATTTCAGCTTCTCAGGCTTAAAATCAGCAGTGATTAATAAACTTCATAATTGTAAGCAAAAAGGAATTGAAGTAAATAAAAGTGATGTCGCAGCAAGCTTTCAGGCAAGTGTTACCGATGTACTGACAGCAAAAACATTTGCTGCCTTGGAAAAATATGATGTCAAAAATCTGATTATTGCAGGCGGGGTTGCAGGAAACAGCGAATTGCGCAGCAGATTTACGTCTATGTGCAATGACAAATATATTAATCTTCAAATACCTGAACTGAAGTTCTGTACAGATAATGCTGCTATGATCGGTGCAGCGGCCTATCACTTGTATGAAAAAAATCACTTAGCAGATTTAACACTTAATGGACGAAACTTTATCGATATAGAAGAGTATGCTTTTTAACTTAGAGTAAAATGGTATATTTTCACTTTTAATTGTGGTATAATGTTAATAATTAATTTAAGGAGGACATGTCATGATACCGCGTATTTGGAACACACTTTTGAATCTATAATTTAATAAAAAATTCAAAAGTCTTGTTCAAACTATATTTATACACGGGATTAGTATGTCCTTTTTTAAAATAAAAATGTACGTTTGAGACAGCACAGGACTGTCTCTTTTTTTGTGCAGAAATATAGTTTGCAGACTCGAACAGGAGTGCAAATTATAATGAATGAATTAAGTATAAAATTAAATAATATATCAGTTGCTTTCGGCAATAAAGATATTTTTGACATAGCAAATCTGCAAGCTTATATTAATGACCGGATTGCAATTGTCGGCCGCAACGGATCGGGTAAATCGACCTTGCTTAAAATAATTGCCGGAGAATTTACAGAGTATGCGGGAGAAGTTCAAAGAGAAACAGAATTTAATTATTTAAGCCAGATGGGAAGCTCTGACCAGAACATTGGGGGGACCCTCGATTTTGAAATGCTCAGCCGCATGAATGTTCCGGATAATGATAATTTGAGCGGCGGAGAAGAAACAAAATACAGACTGGTGCAGACGCTGTCGGATTATAAGACTGGTTTGCTGCTCGATGAACCGACGACACATCTCGATTATGAAAGCATTGAGTATTTAATAGAAGAACTCAAATACTATTACGGCACCTTAATTTTTGTCAGTCACGATAGACACTTCATTAACAGTCTGGCGACTAAGATATGGGAAGTGTCAGATGGTAATGTAACTGAGTATAACGGTAATTATGATGATTATGAAGAAGCCAAAAATAAAGAAAAACTGACACTTGAACGTGAACACGAAAATATATTAAAAGAAAAAGAACGTCTGAACAAAGCGATCAGCAAACAAAAAGAAAAGGCGGAAAAAATGACAGCAGCCGGTAAAAATAAAAGCGGAGATATAAAGCCGGACCGCCTGTCGAGTTCCAAGCAGAAAGACACAGTGCAGAAACAGGCATTTAAAGCAGCTAAAGCGATGGAGAGCCGGATGGAGCAGCTGCAAGAAACTGAACGTCCGGTTCATGAAGCTTCACTGGAGTTTCCGATGTCAAAAGCGATGGAACTTCATAATAAGTTTCCGATAATGGGGCAGGATGTCACTGTTGAACGCGACGGGAATATTCTTTTAGATAAGGTGAGCTTCCAATTTCCGCAGGGAGAAACAATCGCAATCACAGGCAGGAACGGCAGCGGAAAATCGAGCCTACTTACTGATATAATCGAAGGCGGAAATAATTTTGATATTTCACCGAAAGTTGTAATTGAACAGTACAATCAAATGGATTATAAGTTGTTTGGTGGAGAATCAGCCGTGCAGTTTTTAAAGCGTCATTCAGAAATGAACGAATCCCTTATAAGAAGTATGCTGGTCAATTTAGGCTTTTCACCTGACGAAGTCATGAAGCCGGTTAATAAGTTAAGCGGTGGGGAAGCGACGAGAGTATCATTGGCATTAATGTTTGTTAAACCTTCAAATGTAATCATTCTGGATGAACCGACGAACTTTATCGATTTAATGACGATAGAGGCACTTGAAAAATTTATAAAAGCGTATCAGGGGACTATTATTTTAATCTCGCATGACCATCAGTTTGTCAGCCGGACAGCAGATCGGGTTTATAAAATCGAGGATATGAAGTTACATCGGACTAAGTAATATTTATAAATTAGAGAATATGTATTCAGAAATGTATGACATATAATATTATTTATTTATTGGGCTGGGGTGTATAATGTAAATGCAATTAAT
This sequence comes from Jeotgalicoccus nanhaiensis, assembly GCF_015235105.1. NCBI lineage: Bacteria > Bacillati > Bacillota > Bacilli > Caryophanales > Staphylococcaceae > Jeotgalicoccus > Jeotgalicoccus nanhaiensis. Next base: position 107,005 of record NZ_JADGLW010000006.1, on the reverse strand, counting down.
CTGAAGAATAGAGGTGGAAAGATGATTAAAGCTGTACAATACTTTAACTTTTCCAATGCACTTGAGGCCCTCGAATTTTACGAAAAGAATTTTGATGCAGTCATTAACTCAAAATCACTCGCGACCGATCCGATGTTTGCTGATGCTCTGGATGAAATGGGTATGTCGAAAGAAGATGCAGAAACTTTTGTGATGAATGCGGAGTTTGAAGTGCTTGGACAAAAATTTATGGCGAGCTCTACGGGGGGACATAAGGAAATTGACAACGCGGGTGCAGCTGCTGCATTTACGTTCGATATTAATAATTCAGATGAACTGGAGCAGGTAAAATCCTTTTACAGTAAAGCAATCGAAGCAGGATGCCGTGCAGATATGGAAGCGGGACCGACAGAGTGGACGGAGTATTTTGCGAGTTTTAAAGATCCGTACGGTGTATCGTGGATGATCAGCGGAGAATAGAAAGATGAAAAGCACTGCAGAATCTTCATTATGAGATTCTGCAGTGTTTTTGTTTAATCTTAGAGATGATTAGCTGAGCCTCATCCGGGTACTTATAAATAAGTACAATAATCAGTTGAAATGAGGTTTTATAAATGGCTGAAAGTATGCATTACGGAGATGATTATAAATATCTGCCGGTAACGTCTAAAGAGAACGGCAAAGGTGTTGAAGTACTTCCCGATTTATATCAATATACAGTACAGATTGTCAACGTAGTATTTTACGGCAGACCGGATGATGGTGATTTTGTATTAATAGATGCCGGCATGCCGAAATCTTCAAAGAAAATTATCGAAGCGGCTAAGGAACGATTTGGAGAGAACAGTAAACCGAAAGCGATTATTTTAACGCATGGACATTTTGATCATGTCGGTGCAGTAATAGAGCTTTCTGAACACTGGGATGTGCCTGTCTATGCGCACAAATTAGAGCTGCCGTATCTTAACGGCATGAAAGATTATCAGGCTCCGGATCCTTTAGTGGACGGAGGAATGGTGGCGAAAATGTCTCCTATGTTCCCGCACACAGGCATCGATATAACAGAACGGCTTCATGAACTGCCGGCAGATGGCAGTGTACCGTATATGCCCGATTTTGAATGGGTTCACACACCGGGACATGCTGAGGGACACGTCTCCTTATACCGTGAAAAAGATAAGGCACTGATTGCAGGAGATGCCTTTATTACGGTGAAACAGGATTCACTGTATAATGTCCTGACCCAGGAGAAGAATATTTACGGGCCTCCGAGATATTTTACAACTGACTGGGTGGCAGCCCGAGCTTCTGTCGAAAAACTTGCATCAGTCAAGCCAGAAATTGCGATTACCGGGCATGGACAGCCGATGACTGGTAATGAACTTGCTGAGGCACTGGATAAACTGGTAAATAATTTTGACGAAATCGCAAAACCTGACTCCGGAAAATATATATAGAATAAAAAAAACATCGCACTTGACCAAGGAAGGTCAAGTGCGATGTTTTTTGCATTTATTAATTCGAACGTACATTCAGTTAATATTACGTTTGATGCGATGTCTGTTCTGTCAATACGGAACGTACGTTTTGTCCACAATTTGTGGATAAATTGTTGGTAACTTATCCAGAACTGTGTACTATTCTGTGGATAAGTGTGTTGATAACTATGAAATCTGTGGATAAATGGTGTGGAAGACAATTATAACGGCATTTCTTCTGTGAATAACTTTTTATGATGAATTTTATTTTTTCATCGAACATACAGTAAATTTCCGGTAAAATACTTTAAAGTTCAGCCAGTAATTCTTCGGCTTCTGTCCATTCAGCCATCAGCTCTTCGAGTTTTTGATTAATTTCCTGAAGTCTGTCATTTAATTCCTGTGCTTTCTCATAGTCATTAAAAACTTCCGGTGCAACCAGTTTATCTTCAATCATCGTTAATTCAGTTTCCAGTGTCTGTATTTCCTGTTCAAGCTTTTCACTCTGTTTTTTAACCTTTTTCAGCTCGTTACGCCGCTGTTTCTGAGCTTCATAGTCAGAAATATTTTCTTTTTTCTCCGTTGCTGTTTCGGCCGGCACTTCCATAAACTCAGCTTCTTTTTTCTTATGCAGGAAGTAGCTGTAGTCCCCGTCGACCATCATGATTTTATGCGGCTCAATTTCCATGACCCGCGTCGCAATTTTATCGATAAAGTAGCGGTCGTGAGAGACGACAATAATAGTTCCCGGGAAGTTTTCCAGTGCTGTCTCCAGAACTTCTTTGCTGTCGATATCCAAATGGTTGGTCGGCTCATCGAGAATAAGCAGATTATTTTCTTCAAGCATCAGTTTAGCAAGCTGTATTCTCGCTTTTTCTCCGCCGCTCAAAGAGTTGACCTGTTTTAAAACTTCATCCTGGGTAAACAGGAAGCGGCCGAGTATTTTTCTGACATCGCTCTCTTTCATATGCGGATATTCTTTCCACAGTTCTTCAAGAACATTATTCTGAGACATAAATTCAGCCTGTTTCTGATCGTAATAGCCGATTGTGACATTTGTACCGTATTGAATACTGCCGGACAAGGCCGGAATGATTTTAGCAATTGTTTTAGCGAGTGTGGATTTACCGATACCGTTCGGACCTAAAATAGCGAGACGTTCTCCTTTGTCCACATTAAATGATAAGTTGCTGCGGAGCACTGTATCATCGTAGCCGATGGCAAGCTCCTTCAGTCTGAGAACGTCGTTGCCGCTTTCCCGTTTAATTGTAAAGTGAAAATCCGCGCTCGAACGGTCTATAAAAGGTTTATCCATGCGGTCCATCATTTCAAGTTTTTTGCGGCGGTCTTTAGCCATGCCGGAAGTCGATGCCCGGGTAATATTTTTTTCGATAAATGTCTCAAGTCTCTTAACTTCGCTCTGCTCGCGTTCATACTGTTTCATTCTGAGACGGTATGTTTTTTCTTTCTCTTTCACGTAATTTGTGTAATTCGTATGATAAAGCGTACCGCGATGTAATTCAATTTCATAGATTTTATCGACTGTGCGGTCGAGGAAATAACGGTCGTGACTGATAATTACGACTGCACCTTCATAACTCTTCAAATACTGTTCCAGCCATTCAACAGTCGCCATATCAAGGTGGTTGGTCGGCTCATCCAGAAGCAGCAGGTCAGGCTTGGTCAGCAGCATCTTGCCGAGTGCGAGACGTGTTTTCTGTCCGCCGGAAAATTCTTCGACCCTGCGTCCGAGATCAGCTTCTGTAAACTGCAGACCCGTCAGAACACTTTTAATCTGGGCATCGATTGTATAGCCGTCATTGTGTTCAAAACTGAGCTGTATATTTTCATAGCGTTTAAGTTTTTCATCATAGTCTCTGTGTGTATGCTCATGTTCAGCCAGCCAGGCAGCAATTTCCGCCATATCGTCATTCATTTTCAGAATATGCGAGAACGGCTTCTGCATTTCATCTCTGACAGTGTCTTCGGATTCGAGAGTCATCTGCTGGGCAAGATAACCGAGCGAAACATTTTTCGGCATGCTGATTGTGCCGCTGTCATATGTGAGTTCATCCGCCATGATTTTCATTAAAGTACTTTTGCCTGCACCGTTTTTTCCGACGATGCCGAGCGTTTCTCCCGATTTTACTTCGAGATCCAGATTTTCGAAAATTGTATTTGTTCCGTATGCCTTTGAGACATTACCCAATTGTAAAAGTATCATTATTGCCTACCTCATTTCACTCTCCAGTTTACACGAAAAAACGGCATAATTCGACCAGATAAACCGGTGTCAGCCCATATATATTATGTTATAATGGAGCGACTAGAAATATAGAGGTGAAAGGGAATGTCTAACAAGAAAAAAATCCCTAATGCAACTATGAAACGTCTACCGCTTTATTATCGTTACTTCAAACAAGAAGAGAATAATGGTAATGATAGAGTTTCTTCGAAAGAAATTAGTGAAGCATTAGACATTGACTCCGCGACTATCCGCAGGGACTTTTCTTATTTTGGAGAATTAGGCAGAAAAGGCTACGGATATAATGTCGGCAGCCTGCTGAAGTTTTTCCTGGAGCATATCCAGGGCAGCAATGTAAAAAATGTAATTCTTCTCGGTGCAGGTAATCTCGGCAGTGCGTTATTGAACTACAAATTTGCAAACATTCATGATAAAATGAATGTAGTTGGCGCTTTTGACAGCAATGAATCACTAATTGGAAATGCGATTAACGGTATCAATATTTTTCATACAGATGATTTAGAGACAATCATACAGCAGGAAAACGTTGAAGTCGCAATTATGACTGTGCCGATCGAAGCTGGACAAAAGTCAGCCGAACGTTTAGAAAAAGCAGGGATTAAAGGCATTCTTAACTTTACACCTATCCGGCTGAGCACTGGTCCTGATGTGACTGTACACAGTATTGACTTAGGCGTAGAGCTGCAGGCACTATTTTTCCAGATGAAAAATAAATAGGAGGGGTATTCATGATAGAAGTTCTTTTACCAAATACATTAATGGCGGTTACTCCAGTAAGTTTAATCGTTATTGCAGTTGTGGCACTTATCATTTTCGGACCTAAAAAACTTCCGCAATTCGGTAAAGCAGTAGGTTCTACGTTGAAAGAATTTAAAGATGCTACTAAAGGTCTTGCTGACGACGATGACGACGATGATAACAGAACGAACAGAAAATCAGACAGCGAAGCTAAAAAAGAAGAACCTAAAAAAATTGAATCAGAAGCATAATTGAGAGGGTGGCGAAAGCCGCCTTTTTTTAAAGAGGTGATTAAATGGCCGATGAGGAAAAAGAGTTTACCGAACATTTTGAAGAGCTGAGAAAACGGTTATTAACAGTGATGTACTTTTTTGTTGCCGCGCTGTTTGTTGGTTTTTATTTTTCCAAGCCGTTAATCTATCAGCTGCAAAATGCTCCCTGGACAGAAAATGTTCAAATGCATGCTTTCCAGGTAACAGATCCGCTTAAAATTTATTTAATTGTTATTGTAGCTATAGCATTTATTATTATTTTACCGGTAATTTTATACCAGCTGTGGTCATTTATTACGCCGGGACTTTATGAGAAAGAGCGTAAAATTACTTTGCTGTATATACCGGTAGTTATGATCTTAATGCTGATTGGTATAGCATTCGGCTACTTTATAGTTGTACCGTATATTATTAAGTTTACATTTGATTTATCAGTTGAAATGGGAATTGAAGCGACGATTGGAATAAACCAGTATTTCGGCTTCCTGTTCAGAACGATATTGCCGTTCGGATTTATTTTCCAGATGCCGGTACTGACACTGTTCTTAACACAGCTTGGTATTATTACGCCGATGTTCCTGAAGAAAAACAGAAAATACGCATATTTTATAATGTTTGTGCTGGCTGCAATTATTGCGCCGCCGGATATTATGACCCATCTGCTGCTTACAGTACCGATGATTATTCTATATGAAATCAGTATTCATATTTCAAAAATCGGCTACCGCAGATATTTAAAAGCAGAACAGCAGCAGCTGGAAGACGAACTGCAATAAAATGGGAGGTACCGGACAGATATGCCAAAAAAACTTGAAGAAATTTCGCGTGCAGAAATAGACGATTTGATACAAGCAGCTGAAGATTCGAAGTGGAAACAGGTATATCATGTTCAGCCGCCCTTTGGATTTTTAGGTGCGCCGACAGGGTTTAACTATATCAACGGTATATACCATTTGTTTTATGAGTGGTCGTCGGACAGCAGTTTAACAGAAACGCCCGACAGTAAATACATATATCACGCAACGTCAAAGGATCTTGTAACCTTTCGGAGTGAGGGCGTAAAAGTAAGGCCCGATTCGCTGTACGATTCCGCAAATATATTCGGCGGAAGTCTATCCAAGGTTTTTAATGAAATCAGTTATTTCTATACGGGAGAACGTCTGAAAAGCGATGAGCTGATAACTGCCCAGCTCGGCGGTTATATGAATACTGACGGCAAAATCCAGAAATATGCATCTCCGCTGGTCAGGAATAATGCGCCCGGCTACACTGAATATTTCCGCAATCCTTACGTTACTGTAATTGACAGGGAAGTAGTGATGTTCATCGGAACAATGAACAGGGAAGAATTTGGACGGGTACTTATCTACCGCGGTCCATCAGTAGAAAACTTGAAATTCGACGGCGAGCTCGACACGGGCTATAAAGTATTCGGCCACTTGTGGGAGCAGCCGGAATTTTTCGATTTGGATATGGATTCAGTATTTATCTTTAATGTCAGAGGACTCGATAAATTCGATACGCATTTCTGGAATATATATCAGTCAGGCTATATGATCGGAGACTTTGAACGCCGGGGAAATTATTTCATCCACGATGAATTTTATGAATTTGACGGCGGTTTTGATTTTTACCGTCCTGCAACAGCAGTGGATGAAGACGGCAACAGAGTGCTGATTGCGTGGATGGCGGCAGAAGAGAGCGCCTATCCTTTGGCAGCTGAAGGAACACTCAATGCAATGACCATCCCGCGAATACTGAGCATAGACGAAGACAGAATCAGGCAGCTGCCTCACCCGAACCTTGAAAAAATGCGGGGAGAAGCAATCACAGCGGAAGGATACTTTAGAGAGTACCCGACAAAACTGACAGCATTTTACGGTGAGGTCTATGAACTGATTATCGATATACTGGAAAACAATGCATCGACCCTGCATATATATATGCGCAAGAATACACGTCATGAAACTAAGCTCGTATACGACAGTGAGCAGCGGATTTTAACTCTGGACAGAACATTCAGCGGTGAAGAAATCCAGAATGTAGACGGTCTGAAGAGACGGATTAAGCTGGAAGAAAATCTTCAGAATCTGAGGATTTATATGGATCGTTCGAGTATAGAAGTGTTTATCAATGACGGAAAATACACGATGACGGCAAGAATTTTCCCGAGCGATAAGGCTGAAGGATTGGAAATGGTGACTGAATTTGGCGACTGCAGAGTGCAGCTGACCCAGTATCCGCTTGAAGTTAAATAAAGAGAAAAATTAGATAGTTTTAAAAAACAAAAGAATAAACTGTAACAATATATTGCGAGAAGTGATATAATTACACCATATTATGCAGAACAAGTGTCAACACAACAGTAAAAAGAGGTGGTTAATTATGTTTTCTGTACTTAGTCAGATTAATAAACGGCTGGAATATATGACGCCGGTCGAACAGCGTATCGCAAATTTTATGCTGGAGAACCCAAATAAAGTAATCAATATGCCTGTCAAAGAAATTGCCAGACATTCATCGACAAGTGATGCTGCGATTGTGCGGTTTGCTAAAAGAATAGGCCTGCAGGGAATTAAAGAATTAAAAGTGGAACTTGCAAAAGAACTGCACACGCTTGAGCAGGAAAAGATTTCATGTGTCATTGAACTGGAAGAAGATACCCATGCGGATATTTTTGATAAGGTATTTAAAAATACTATACAGGCATTGTATAATACTGAAAAAATTGTCAATCGGAAACGCATGCAGGAAGCGGCCGAGCATATTACCAAAGCGGATAATACATTTATCTTTGGAGTAGGAGACTCGGCAAATGTCGGACATGATATGGAGCAGAAATTACACCGTGTAAATATTAATGCTTTCTTTACTGCTGATAAATATTTATGTATGACACGTTTGACTAATGCGAAACCGGATGATGTTCTGTTTGTAATTACTTTATCGGGTAAAACACAGGAAGTCATAGAAATCGTTAAACTCGCTAAAAAATTAGGTGTCATGACGATTATTTTAACGCAGAATCATTCTTCAATTGCGAAAAGAAACTCGGACATTGCGATTGAAATTACCGAAGAAGAAACGAATATTCAGTATATGAATATGACGAGCCGGATTGCACAGCTGATTATTTGCGACGTGCTGTTTTTCTATGTCTGCAAAGAACTGGGTTCAAGCGCCTATCAGACGATTATTAATACCTACGATATGACGCACTAGTAAAATTACATAATAATACGCGAATATTAAGGTTCTGTAACAACTTTGATATTGTATAGAAAAGCCATCTGGCATCAACTATAATTAATTGTACATTAATGTGAGTAACGCTAAAATGTATAATTTATTTCAGGATGCGTGGAGGGGAAAATATGCAAAAATCAAAAAGAACTAAAATGAAATTAGCATCTGTATTGCTGCTGACGACTGTACTAATCCCTAACATTGCTTATGCTGACGAAGAGATAGATGAGAGTACGGAAACCGAAACTGTGACAGAATCGGCGGAAGTTCAGGAAGCACAAGAAACAGAGTCAACAGAAGAAACGCAGGAAACATTTAATGAAGAAGCGGCATCGGATATAAATAATAATGATATAGAAACGAATACAGAGAATGCTGAAGAATCGGTAGATAACAGCGGCGGCAGTAATGAAGAAACTGAGGCACCTATCCTCCAGCCGGCTGAACCTGATGAACAGACGGATCATACCGAAGGAACGGATGAAGCAGAAAATACACCTGAAAATTCGGGAGAACAAGCTGAGGGGGAAGAAGAGACCCCTGAAGCGGAAATGCCTGAGAGCAATGAAGACGCTGAATCAGAGGATAATATCACTGCAGGACCAGGTAACAGCAACGAATCTGATGAACAGAATAACCCGGATGAAAACACAGGAACTTCTGAACTGCCGACAGATCCGATAGAACCTGTTGAACCGGAAGAACCGGCAGAAACTGAAACACCAGAACAGCCTGATGTTGAAGACAGTGCAGAAGAAGACGGTGAAAGTGAAAGTAATGACGCTGCATCAGAACAGCCGTCAGACGTAACAGAAGAACCGGAGAGCACTATTGAAACTGAAGGGAATATTACACCGGAAAGTTCAGAATCCGAAACAGAAACACCTGAAGAAGTAACAGTCTCTGAAGAAAATGCCGGTGCTGTGGGAACAGAATCGAAAAAATTATATCGCTATGACTATGGTGATATTTTAGACGGTATTACTTTCAGTGAAGAAAGCCTTCAGGACGATATATCTACATTGGATCAAAGAGTGACACGCGTAATGTCTTCTAAAATTATCGAAGAGAAAAACTTAACTGAAGTGCAGAAACTTGAGCTTGAACAGAAAGTGAAAGCAGAACAGACAAGCTCGTATGAAGGTGAAGAACTGCCGAATACGGGTGAAGCGGAATCGACTAACTATGCGGCTGCAGGGTTATTATCGATATTCGGAGCAGCATTATTATTTATGAGCAAGAAATTAAAAACAGATAATTAATAGATTTTGATATCTATAAAGTGGAGAACCAGAGGGGAATATCTGGTTCTTTTTTTATATAAAATAGAGGTTACAACGTATTTTCGTTGTAACCTCTATTTTGTATTCAATGGTATACTATTTTTATCAGCATTATTCAATATTCTGAAATTACATACATAAACATCGGGGTGAAGGAATGAAAACATTAAATATCGCATCTATTCCAGGGGACGGTGTCGGCAAGGAGATTATGCCAGAAGCGATTCGCGTCTTGGAAAAAGTTGCACAGGTTCACGGTGGGCTGCAGTTTAAATTCGAAGAGTTTCCTTACAGCTGTGATTACTATTTAAAACATGGAGCAATGATGCCGGAGGATGGCATGGACAGGCTCAGCCAGTTCGACAGCGTATTTTTAGGTGCTGTCGGCGATGCGTCGAAAGTGCCGGATCACATTTCACTATGGGGTCTGCTGCTTAAAATCCGTCAGGAGTTCCAGCAGGAGATAAACATCCGTCCAGCTAAGCTGTTGAAAGGTATTAATTCTAAACTTGCTGATCCTAAAGACTTTGATATCGTCGTTGTCAGAGAGAACAGTGAAGGGGAGTACAGTTCAATCGGCGGACGTATTTTCCACGATGATAACGAGATTGCGATTCAGAACAACGTCTTCTCAAAGCGTGCGACGAAGCAGGCAATGAATATCGCATTTGATCTTGCATCGAAGCGGAAAGGTCTTGTGACAAGTGCCACTAAATCCAATGGTATTTTTCACGCCATGCCTTTCTGGGATGAAATTTTTGAAGAGATTTCAGCGAAGCATCCAAATATTAAATCAGGGTCCAAACATATCGATGCTTTGGCCGCATATTTTATAACACATCCGCACGAGCTTGATGTAGTTGTCGGCAGTAACTTATTCGGCGATATTTTATCCGACGTTGGTGCTGCCATAATGGGCAGTATTGGTGTTGCACCTTCAGCAAACTTAAACTTGAACGGCAAGTACCCGTCGATGTTCGAACCTGTCCACGGTTCGGCACCGGATATTGTCGGTAAAGGTATCGCCAACCCGATTGGACAAATCTGGACTGCGAAAATGCTGCTGGAATTTAACGGCGAAGCAAATATAGCAGAACATTTATTGAAGGTCATCGAAGCTGTTACAGCTGACGGTTATCAAACACCGGATCTCGGCGGTAAATATAAGATGACTGAAGTGACAGATGAGATTATTAACAGACTAGGTCAATAATTAGTTTTATACTCGCATAAAATGAAAAAATTTATGCGGGTATATTTTTTCATTTTAGTCACGTATACATAATTCTTGCTCATATCAATGAAACACCACAAAAAAACAGGATCAGCCCAGCTAATCCTGTTTTTTTATGCTTTTTACAGTTTTTTATCATCAATTGAATTCAAGTATTCATGCACTTCATCGATAACTGTTTCGAGTGAACCTTCCTCAAACGGAGATTTCAGGTTAGCAAGCTCTACCAGCGAGTTGAACGGCAGTGAGCCGCCGACTTTACATAAGGCGAGATAATCAGCCCAAGCGCCGTCAAAGTCTTCTTTCGCCCGTTTCCAGAACTGCAGCGCGCACACTTGTGCAAGCGTGTAGTCAATATAGTAAAACGGTGCGCCGAATATATGTCCCTGTTTATGCCAGAACGAACCGCTTTCCAATGGTTCAATTCCATCATAGTCAGTATGCGGTAAATATTTTTCTTCGATTTTTTTCCATTCTCCGCGTCTCTCTTCAGGTGTCAGTTCAGGGTTTTCGTAAACAACATGCTGGAATTCATCAACTGCTACACCGTAAGGCAGGAAGGAAATCGAATCCGCCATATGAGAGAACTTGAATTTATCCGTATCTTCCTTAAAGAACATTTCCATCCACGGATAGGTAAAGAATTCCATACTCATCGAATGGATTTCTGCCGATTCCAGGGTCGGGAAGGCATATTCCGGCACTGTCAGATGACGTGACATATACGTTTGGAAGGCGTGTCCCGCTTCATGGGTCAGCACTTCCACATCACCCTGAGTTCCATTGAAGTTCGAGAAGATAAACGGCGCTTTATAATCTGCAATCATCGTACAGTAGCCGCCGCCTTCTTTCCCTTTTTTAGCTTCCACATCAAACAGATCGCGTTCGGTCATGAATGTATAAAATTCATTTGTTTCAGGTGACAGTTCCTTATACATCTCAGCGCCATTTTTCATAATATCTTTCGTTTTGCCTTTTGGTACGGCATTACCCGTAATGAATTCAAAGTTTCCATCATAGCTTTTCAGAGAATCGAGACCGATACGTTCAGCCTGCCGTTTTTTCAGTTCGCTTACGATTGGCACTACATACTCTTCAACCTGTTTTCTGAACTTTTCAACCATTTTACGGTCGTAATCGATACGGTTCATACGGATATAACCGAGTTCTACAAAGTCTTTGTAACCAAGCGATGTTGCGATTTCATGTCTCGTTTTTACAAGTTCATCGTAAATATTATCGATTTCTTCAAGGTGTTCTCCCATAAAGCCCTGAACAGCAAGCACCGCATCTTTTCTGACAGAGCGGTCGGGATCCTGAGTATACGGTGTGAATTCTGACAGGTTTAATTTCTTGCCGTCAAATTCAATTTCAGCTGATGCAAGGAGTTTATCGTACTGAGTGGCCAGTTTATTTTCTTTTTGAAGCAGTGTTTTGACTGAAGGGTCAAATGTTTTTAAAGCATTATCCGACAGTTTGAAAAGCTGCTCCCCAAAACGCGCTTCCAAATCATCGCGGAATTTACTTGTCGTAATAGCTTTACGGTAGCGGTTGGTAATTTCAGTGAAGGAAGGATCATTTTCATCGAAATAGTCGCGTTCTGCATCGTAGAACTTATCACGTGTATCAATCGATGAACGGATAGACGCGAGTGTCGCCATCGTATCGAGATGATTAAATTCAGTGTTCAGCTTATCGAGCACAGTGACCTGTGCATCTGCAGAATCTGCAGCATCAAATTCTTGCAGCAGCGAATCTACAGTTTTCTCAAATTGTTCTAAATCCGGACGTTCATATTTAAAATCTTCGAACTTTGTTACCATACTAAAATTCCCCCTTAATGGTCTTAATCAGTATTTTAGCATAAGGAGTAAAAAGTCTGTTATAAATATGGTAGTGTGTATAGTAATAATTTGCTGAAATTGGGGTAATATATAAGAGTAATGTCTTATGCATACATTTAATACTTAACGAAAAGAGGACGAAAGATGAAGAAGTTACTTATACCAATTGGTGTACTTATCGCAGTGATTGTTATTATTGCGATTATGATTGTACCGAGATATAACAGTTTGGTAAATCTCGATGAAGAAGTTAACCAGAAAGAATCGCAAATTGAAACGCAGCTGCAGCGCCGCGGAGATTTAATCCCAAACCTGGTAAGCACAGTACAGGGGTATGCATCTCATGAAGAGGAAATATTTACTGACATTGCGGATGCGCGTTCACGTCTGGCAGGTGCAAGCGGCGACGTTGAAGAGCTTGCTGAAGCCAATAATGAAATGACGAGTGCGCTGTCACGTCTTTTAGCTATTTCTGAGAACTACCCTGATCTGCAGGCAAGTGAACAGTTTACAGGTTTAAGAGATGAACTTGCAGGTGCGGAAAATCGTATCGCAGTAGCGCGTCAGGATTACAACACAGCGGTGCAGGACTATAACCGCAATACGAGAACATTCCCGGGCAACATTATCGCAGGAATATTTAATTTCGATGAGAAACCTTATTTCGAAGCGGATGAATCTGCACAGGATGTACCGGAAGTAGAGTTTAATACTAATCAAGATGATACAGACGGTGGAGAGTAATGCAAAAAGCCTTTGCTTTTACAGTTGTCGTACTGAGTATATTACTTCTCAGTACGCCTGCAGAAGCAAGAGTGGATTTGCCGGCGCTCAATGAAAGTCATTATTTTGTGCAGGATAATGCAGGTGTGCTCAGCGACAGTGCAATTAATGAACTTAACGAAAAGGGTACACATCTGGAAGAAGGAACGGGTGCCGAACTGTTATTAATGACGATGGATTCTACAGGACAGGAACATCGCCAGGATTTTGCTCTCCGTGCACTGAGAGAATACGGTGTCGGTAAAGCCGAAAAAGATAACGGCATTGTTATTCTTTTAAATCTGGACAACGACAATGAATTCAATAACCGGGGCATCGAAGTACAGGTGGGTTACGGTGTTGAAGGATACTTAAACGATGCGAAAATAGGGCGCATTATTGATAATGTGGCTTATGAAGATTTAGTTGCCGGAAATTACGAAGCGGCTCTGACTAATCTGTATACTGCTTTATATGATGAGTCTTTAACCGCTTACGGTTATGAAGATGGTGAATTTACGCGGGATGAACCCGCTGAAGACACCGGAACAGGACAGAATGACAGTATATTTTCAATTCTGATCCGGCTGGCAATATTTATGACGGTACTGTACTTTATTTACAAAATGTTTTCAGGCGGCGGGGGCTCCGGAGGTTCCGGTGGCTCAGGCGGCAGACGAAGAAGAAGCGGCGGTCCCGTAATATTCTTCCCTCCAGGCGGAGGCGGAGGATTTGGCGGCGGCAGCTCAGGAGGCGGATTCGGCGGCGGAGGATTCGGCGGTTTTGGCGGCGGCTCCGGCGGAGGCGGCGGTGCAGGCCGCGGATTCTAAACTGTTTGAAAAAAATAAATAGGCTCGAGAATCTTGATATTAAGATTCTCGAGCTTTTTTTGTTATGACATCCTCTCATGCCTATGTATGGTTTGATGCGTATACATGACATCCGCTCATGCCTACGTAAGTTTTGATACGTATACATGACACCCGCTCATGCCTACGCAAGTTTCGATTCGTATATATGATACCCGCTCATGCCTACGCAAGCTTCGATTCGTATACATGACATCCGCTCATGCCTACGCAAGCTTCGATGCGTATACATGATACCCGCTCATGCCTACGCAAGTTTCGATGCGTATACATGACATCCGCTCATACCTATGCAAGTTTCGATGCGTATACATGACAACAAAAAAGCCGAAGTGCCTGAAACAAGCAACCCGGCTCAAAATATTTACATAAACAGTGAAATGATTGCATTCAGCTGATTCTGCATTTGTTCTGCCTCTTCTAAAAAGTCTGCGAAGACGGTTTGAATCAGGACCACGAGCCCGTTCATAATAATGTGCACCATTACTGGTACAAACAAGCGTCCCGTAATGACATATAAAAAACTGAAAACATAAGACATCGATAAATAAATCAGGATATGTGTAAAGTCAGCATGAGCCACCGCGAAGATTAATCCGCTCACAAGTCCCGCAATTAAAAATGCGAGTACTTTCTGTGCTGTACTGTTCATAGGAAACAGTTCGTAAATTTCACCGAAGATTGCTCTTCTGAACACATACTCTTCAATAATCGGTCCGAATAATACAACGACCAGAATCATCCAGGGAGAGTTGAAAATCATATCGACAATTTCTGTCGTATTTTGACTTTCGACCGGATTTCCAAGGACGTAGATATTAATGAGGCCTGCCGCAATTTGTGACATATAGGCTAGGAATACCCCACCGATAATCCAGACTGTTGTCAGCAGGCTGTCTGTCTGTTTGCCAAGTTCTATTCTGTTCTTATTCTTATGCAGGTTCCCGATAATGACTACAATAACTGCTCCAAGTCCGAAAGTAAGGACCTGATACGGCATCAGTTTTTCAACGAGTTCTCCGGGTCCGAGTGAGGGATCCATAGCTGTGAAAACTAAGCCGACAGGAAGCAGTGCGAATTGTACCGCAAGGAATGTTAAAATAATTAATATACTGTATACGCGTCTCAAGTTTAAACCTCCAATAATCAATAATTTTATCTTACATTAAAAAGGGGAAACTCAAAAGTAATACAATCTTATCGCTTGCAATTTTGACCAAGTTTGATTATTATAATTATTGTTAGCACTCAATATTGATGAGTGCCAAACCATGCAGTTAATTTTATTGAATTTAAGATTAATAAGGAGGGCATTTCCGTGTTAAAACCTATTGGAAATCGTGTAGTTGTAGATTTAACAGAAAAAGAAGAAACAACAAAGAGCGGTATCATTCTGACTGATTCCGCAAAGGAAAAACCGCAGGAAGGTACTGTAGTCGCAGTCGGTTCAGGACGTATACTTGAAAATGGTACAAAAGTAGATCTTGAAGTTAAAGAAGGCGACAGAGTTGTCTATGCAAAATTCGCAGGCACAGAAGTCCAGCATGGAGATAATGACTATTTAATTTTATCTGAATCAGAAATTTTAGCAGTAATTGAATAATATAAACATCGCATATAATTCATTTTGGGAGGCAATATAATGGCTAAAGAATTAAAATTTTCAGAAGATGCACGTCAGTCAATGCTGGCTGGTGTGGACAAATTAGCTAATGCTGTAAAAGTAACATTAGGACCAAAAGGACGCAACGTCGTTTTAGATAAATCATTCTCATCGCCGTTAATTACAAACGACGGTGTCACAATCGCTAAAGAAATCGAATTGGAAGACAAATATGAGAACATGGGTGCAAAACTCGTTGCAGAAGTTGCAAACCAGACGAATGAAATTGCCGGTGACGGTACAACAACAGCAACGGTACTTGCTCAGGCAATGATTCAGGAAGGCCTTAAAAACGTAACGAGCGGAGCAAATCCTGTCGGCATTCGTACAGGCATCGGCCGTGCGGTTGAACGCGCGGTAGAAGCACTTCAGGAAGTGTCAAAACCTGTTCAGGATAAAGATGCAATTGCACAAGTTGGTGCGATTTCAGCAGACGATCCTGAGATCGGTGAATATATTTCTGAAGCTATGGAAAAAGTCGGCAATGACGGAGTGATTACGATAGAAGAATCACGCGGCTTTAAAACTGAACTGGAAGTTGTTGAAGGAATGCAGTTCGACCGCGGCTACCTGTCACCGTACATGGTTACCGACTCTGAAAAAATGATTGCTGAGCTTGAAAACCCATATGTACTGATTACGGACAAAAAGATTTCAAGCATCCAGGACTTAGTGCCGTTATTAGAACAGATTGTGCAGCAGTCACGACCAATCTTAATTATTGCAGATGACGTTGACGGCGATGCAATGACTAATCTGGTGTTAAACAAAATTCGCGGTACGTTTAATGTAATCGCAGTGAAAGCACCAGGCTTCGGTGACCGCCGTAAAGCAATGCTCGAAGATATTGCGACCTTAACCGGCGGACAAGTCATTACCGATGAACTTGGTCTTGAACTTAAAGATGCGACACTCGATTTACTGGGTAATGCAAGCAAGGTTCACGTATCAAAAGACGACACAACTATCGTTGAAGGTGCCGGAGATAAAGAGGTAATTGAAGGCCGTGTAAACCAGATTAAAGCGCAAATTGAAGAAACAACTTCAAGCTTTGACAAAGAAAAATTACAGGAACGTCTGGCTAAATTAGCAGGCGGCGTCGCAGTAATTAAAGTCGGAGCGGCTACTGAAACTGAAATGAAAGAACGTAAACTCCGCATTGAAGATGCGCTGAACTCAACGCGCGCTGCAGTGGAAGAAGGCATTGTAGCAGGCGGGGGAACTGCACTGGTTGAAGTGTACTCGAAAGTTGCAGAACTGGAAGCGGAAGGCGATGTGAAGACAGGAATTAACATCGTATTGAAAGCACTTGAAGCACCGCTGCGCCAGATTGTTGAAAACGCGGGACTTGAAGGCTCTGTTATCGTGCAGCAGCTGAAACAACAGGAGTCAGGAATCGGCTACAACGCAGCAACTGATGAGTGGGTCAACATGATCGATGCAGGTATTGTGGATCCGACTAAAGTAACGCGTTCAGCACTGCAAAATGCAGGTTCTGTAGCGGCAATGTTCTTAACAACAGAAGCAGTCGTTGCAGACATTCCGGAAGAAAACGGCGGCCCTGATATGGGCGGCATGGGCGGCGGAATGCCCGGAATGATGTAGTAACAGTCAGTCAATTTCTCATTTAATATGTGTTAAAGGAAGGTTTTCCATAAGGTTTCTTAACCTTTGGAAGACCTTTTTTAATTCTATAATTGTAGGAAGCAATAAAATGAACAGATGAAAATGTGTTATATGACAATTCTATTTATTTGTTCTTGATGTAAGGTGGATAATGAAGTATATATTTTATAATTTATCAGCAGGATAAGTCATCAACTTTGTTGATTATATATTTCAAATAAACCTAACTTTAAAGGAGCATATTATTTATGAGTGACTATAATGCAGTAGCACCAACTAATACGGATAACGCACCGAAGTTTGACGAGTCTTCTCAGTCAGCAGCGTTTTCACATTACAGCAATTTATCAGCACAGCTGCCAATCGATCCTTCAACTGGACAATTAGCAGAAGGCGGCGTTAAAGCGCAGGCTGAACAAAGCTTTAAAAATATCGAAGCAATTCTTAAAAACTTCGACCACGTAATGAGCGATATCGTAAGAATCACAGTTTTCGTTACAGATATCCAGAATGTAGATGCTGTGAACGAAGTGTTCCACACATTCTTCCCGACATATGTACCAGCGCGTACGAATGTAGCGGTTAATGCTCTGCCAATGGGTGCTGAAGTTCAAGTTGAAGCGCTTGTATCACATGGTGTAGGTACAATTCCTAATGCACCGCAGGCTGGAGATTTAATTAAATTAACAAACCACACTGCGAATGCACCGGCAAATGCTTTATCTTCACAAACTGTAGCATTTTCACACTACAACAATATTACAGCTCAGCTGCCAATCGATCCTGCAACAGGCAGAATCGTTACAGGCGGGGTCAAAGCAGAAACTGCACAAAGCTTAAAAAATATTAAAGCAATCTTAAACAGCATCGATGTACCATTTGATGACATCGTTAAAGTAAACATCTTCGTTAAAGACCTTGCGGATGTTGAAGCGGTTAACGAAGTTTACTCTGCGTTCTTCCCGGATTCTTCTATCGCGAGAACTGTAGGATATGTACCAGCTCGTACTGTTGTTCAGGCAGCAGACTTGGAAATGGGTGCTTCTGTACAAATCGAAGCAGTCGTATCTCACGGTGACGGTACGCCGCCTCAGGCTATCGAAGACAGACACGGTATCGTGATTAAAGCGAATAATACTGAAAATTCGCCAGTGGACAGCTTATCTACACAAACTGTAGCATTCTCACACTACAACCACTTGTCAGCTCAGCTGCCAATCGATCCTGCAACTGGTAAATTAGTTGAAGGCGGCATTAAAGAACAGACTAAACAGGCTTTAAATAACATTAAAGCGGTTATCGAAAGCGTTGACCACGTAATGGAAGATATGGTTAAAGTAAATATCTTCGTTAAAGACCTTGCAGATATGGATGCAGTCAACGAAGTTTACGCAGAATTCTTCCCTGAAGGCACGCCAGCAAGAAGAGTTGTCGGCGTTTCAGCACTGCAGGAAGATGCTCTAATTCAGATTGACGCAATTGCGGGCAATGCTGAAGGCACACCACCTGAAACTAAATAATAGCAACCAGATAAAAAATACGCCTCCATTTATATGGGGGCGTAATTTTTTTATTCCGGCAAAATTCTATGGCCGATTTTTTTAAATATAAACGTGCCGATAAATGTCGTAATCAGCGTCGACAGTCCAACTGTTGCTGCACTGAACCAGTACGGCAGTCCAAGAACTAAATACAGGGCCAGTGCCACAAATAGTCCTGCAAGGACACTGTACTGCAGGGCGTTTATCCAGACGTTTTTTATAAAATAACTTAATGTATAGGCAATTACCGATATAGTTACACCGACAACGACGTCGATTAAACCGAGGCTTGAGAAAATATTTGCAATACCGACACCCAGTACCATTCCCGGTATATATTTTCGGTTAAAAAATGGAATGACACAAAGTATTTCACTGATTCTGAATTGAATCGCTCCAGTGCCAATCGGGTTAATTACAGTAAGTGCGACATAAATTGCCGCTAAGACAGCATTAATAGCTATGTCTCTGATATTCATAATAGTAAATCTCCTTAGTTTTTTTGACAGGGAGTTTGCGAACCTGTTTTTTTATTTATTGACTGATATCGTCTCAGTAATTTCACCGGTTAAGGCACCGTTTTTGAAGGTGCGCTCAATCAATGTAATGTTGTTCTGATGGTCGAAAAGAACGACAGTGGAGCATCTGGTGCCGTAATCAAAATCAGGGATATCGATAAACAGCGGGGATAATTTCTTTTCGAGTTCAAACTCGACACCCGTTTTTTGAACGATGTCATCTGCTGCCTCGGTATCGATGCGGAGCAGATTAAATAAAGCATCTATATCTACTTCATCTTCTGACAAGACTTCATCCAGCTTTTCTTTTCCGATAACGACTTTAGGCCAAGGTGTATCCAAATATTCATTGGACAGCCCGTGCGTGCCTTCAGTTACACGTGAGATCTTGTTATCGTAATTGTTCATGTAATAAAGTTCATCAGGAGTACCTGTAAGCAGATTAAAGCCTGCATAGTCACTGCTGTATTCCGAAAGGTTTGTTAAATATTCTTTAGGACTTTCTTCTGACAGCAGGTAATTGACAATCAGTTCCCCGCGGGACTTTTCAGCTTTCAAGGTCATTTCTTTTGGCGTCCGGATATTAGTCAATGCTCCTATTTTACCTGATTTTGATACCGCAAGCCAGGTGCCTTTTGCTTTTAAATCACGGCCGCCTAAAATATTCTGATGGTCTTCCCAATAGGACATCGGTGCGGTCGGCCGTGAATAAAATTCATCACGGTTCGCCGCAAACACCATTTTATATTTTTTGTGCGTTCCGATATTAAAATTAATAAGACACATTAAAATCACTCCAAGGGAATGTTTCAGGCGGCTTGCAGTGAACTTCCACGTACTCGTCTTTCGTAGGATGCTTAATACGCAGATAAGTTGAGTAAAGGGCAATCTGCTGACCGACTTTTGCATTCTTATTATATTTTTGGTCGCCGAACAATGGATGTCCGAAATGCGACAGCTGCACACGGATCTGATGTGACCGGCCTGTGTGAAGCTTCACTTTTACAAGTGAAAATTGTCTGTTTTCATCAACAGTTTCATAATCCAGCTTGGCCATTTTTGAACCGCGGTGGTTTTTATGAACCACTTTGGAAATATTTTTCTTTGCATCTTTAAATAAATGATTCGTTAAAGTGCCTTTTTTCTGATCCAGATGATTCTCTACAACAGCATGATACTCGCGGTCGAAATTTTGAAGGCGAACTTCATTCGACAGACGTGACGCTGCTTTTGAAGTTTTGGCAAAAACGACAGCTCCGCCGACAGGGCGGTCTAATCTATGAACCAGCCCCAAATAAACCGCTCCGGGTTTATTGTATTTTTCTTTAATATATTCCTTTAACATAGTTAATAAGTCTTTATCTTCTGAACTATCTTCCTGGACAGGGATGTTAACCGGCTTATCGACAATGAGTAAATGGTTATCTTCGTACAGTACATTAATGTTCACACATTTCACTCCTTAAAATTCGTAAGTTATATTATACCATCTATACGAAAAATATCTTATCACTTTCGCAATCTTTCTTTGTTAGAATAGAGATAAGTGTAAATTAATACTATTAATTACAGGGGTGGATTATGAAAAAACGATATTTTTTCTTACTTGTTTTTGCTGTATTAATACTTATACCGCTCGTTGTTGCAGGTGTGCGTTATTTTGTACCGGTACCGTCAGGAGTATCGTACGAGTCTGAAGAATATCAAACAGACGATGCGGAATTTTTATACGATCTTACATATACAGAGAATAACGAAATAACAGAAGAGCAGGAAATTTTTGAAGAGATTTATACGATGATTGATGAAGCGGAAGAATTTCTGGTCCTTGATATGTTTTTATTTAACGATGATTATAACCACGACACCCTGGACTTTCCGCCATTGTCTCAAAATTTAACAGATAAATTGACAGCTAAAAAGGAAGAAAATCCAGATATGGATATAATCTTTATCACAGATAGAATTAATACTTTCTACGATACGTATACACCGCCGCATATTGAACAGCTAAAAGAGGCTGGAATAGAAGTCATATTTACCGATCTTTCGAAATTGCGGGACTCTAATCCGTTGTATTCAGGCTTTTACAGAACTTATTTTCAATGGTTCGGAACGTCTGAAGACCAGTGGCTGATGAACGCATTAAGACCGCAAGGTCCGGAAGTAAATATACGTTCTTATTTAACGATGTTGAATTTTAAGGCTAATCACAGAAAATTAATTATTAATGAAAAGAATGGTCTTATTTCGTCGGCAAACCCGCATGATGCAAGTGCGCATCATTCGAATATCGCTGTGAAACTAAGCGGAGATATTCTCTACGATATGCTGGAATCAGAACGCGCAGTAGTGAATTTCAGCGGAGGAAATACGCGTGTTTTCAGCGATTTTGCTGATAAAATGCCTGAAAAAGCTGAAGGGAGTGAAGGGCAGTATACTGTAAAGCTGATTACCGAGAAAAAGATAAAGGATAATATACTGGAAATAGTGAACAGTGCCGGCCCGGATGATATTTTAAATATAGGACTGTTCTACTTATCTGACAGAGATATTATCGAGGCACTTAAAACAGCACTCGACCGTGGTGTGGAACTCAATATGATACTTGATATTAACCAGGATGCTTTCGGTAACGAAAAAAATGGCGTGCCGAACAGACCTGTGGCCGATGAGCTGATGAATCATGACACTCAGCCGAATATCCGCTGGTATAAATCGAGCGGGGAACAGTATCACGCGAAGTTTATCATGCTGGAAACTGCGGATGAAGTTATATTTAACGGCGGATCGGCTAACTTTACAAGGCGGAATCTGGATAATTATAATCTGGAAACAAACGTGGTAGTGACGGCGCCGCAGGGTAGTGAATTTACTGGAGAAATCACTGCATATTACGACCGCCTGTGGATGAATGACGGTGCGGAGTATACGCTTAACTATGAAGAAAAAGCAGAAGCGTCACTATTTAAAACGATGATGTACAGAATCCAGGAATTTACTGGATTATCGACATTTTAAAATTAGATAAAACCCGTACAGCGGATTCCTTTAAGAGAGTCAGCTGTACGGGTTTTTGCGGTCACATGAACTGGAATCATCGGACAGCAAATTCAAGTTAATTATATATTATACAATCTTCGCACCCAATGAGTTTTCAAAGTGGGCGAGTGCCACATCGTGTGCATCCAGATTAAAACTGGCCACACCGTCTCTGTGAACAACGATATCAAAGCCTTTATTATAAGCATCAACTGCAGTATGCATAATACAAATATCGGTACATACGCCGACTAAATGGATTTCAGTAATCCCCCTTGCTCTTAAGCGCTGTTCCACATCGGTTCCGAGAAAAGCGGAGTAGCGGGTTTTATCGGTATAGTATACATTTTCCTGAACTTTATAATTCTGATAAAGGTCTTCCAGCTCACCGTACAAATCCCGTCCTTCTGTCCCAATAATATTATGAGGCGGAAACAGTTTCGTTTCAGGATGATACGGATCATTTTCCTGGTGGGCATCAATAGCGAACACAGTATAATCTCCGTTACTGATAAATTCACGAGTCGTGGTCACGATATAGTCATGAAGTTCCTGTGCGGGTTTACCTGCGGTGAGTTTGCCGTCATTCGCAACAAAGTCGTAAGTATAGTCGATATTCAGTAGTGCTTTCATGATTTTCTCCCCTTATAAAAAAGACAATGGCAGGCCATTGTCTTAAAGTTTACTTATTTTTTATTCACTGATGCATCGAAAATAGAATCAATTGCTTCAGATAGTTTGCTGTCAAATTCCTCAGCAGACTGATTTGCATTTAAGTCGCTTGATAATGCGCGTGAGAAGCTCGCGATAATACCTTCGTTTTCTTTCAGCATATTATTTGCTTCAGTTCTCGTGTAACCGCCTGAAAGTGCCACAACGCGAATCACGTTAGGGTGATCTACGAGTTCTTTGTACAGATTAGGTACAGTAGGAAGTGTAAGCTTCAGCATTACAAGTTCATCTTCAGCAAGTCCGTTTAACTCTTCCAAAATTGCATCTCTTAAAATTTCTTCGATTTCTTCTTTGTCTCCGGCATTAATGCTGACTTCTGGCTCGATAATCGGTACTAAACCTGCAGCGATAATCTGTTTACCGATTTCAAACTGCTGTTCTACAACGGCAGTAATTCCCTCTTTGTCTGCAGAAAGAATGTTGGAGCGCATTTTCGTGCCGAAAATGTGACGATCGTTTGCACGTGCTAATAAATCCTCAAGACCCGGTATAGGTTTCATAAGCTGCACACCGTTTTCCTCATCTGCAAGTCCTTTGTCGACTTTTAAGAATGGCACAATGCCTTTATCAGCTAAATAATCACCAGTGTACTGTCCTTCTACTTCACGGTCCATCGTTTGTTCAAACAGAATTGCGCCGAGGACTTTATCAGAAGTAAATGAAGGTGAAGTTACGATGCGTGTACGCATTTCATGAACGAGATCGAACATCTCATCTTCGTTAGTATACTGATCTTCATCAACACCATATGCTTTTAAAGCTTTTGGCGTACTTCCGCCACTCTGGTCAAGTGCGGCAATAAAACCATGACCTTGTTTTACTTTTTCAAGTTGCTCCTGATTCATTAAAAAACACTCCTTAAATAGTTTTCCACTCCTTTATAGTATGCTAAAAAAACCGCTTTACTGCAAGGTAAATCTGCACCATCCGCTATGTTTGGCGGATTGTTAAAACGGAAAGATACTATAATGTATTTAATTTCAGGAGGTATGCAAAATGACAGAACTAGTTGAGTTAGGTAAATCGGGAATTAAAGTACATCCAATCGCTCTCGGGACAAATTTTGTCGGCGGCTATAATTTATACGGCGATGTGAATGAAGAAGAGGGTAAACAGACTGTCAGAGATGCACTCGATGCAGGAGTGACGATGCTCGATACTGCATTTATATACGGACCGAGACGTTCTGAAGAACTGATTGGCGAAGTTTTAAAAGAGTATAAAAGAGAAGATATAGTTATAGCAACGAAAGCAGCACAGCGTGAACTCGATAACGGTGATATGGTCATCGACAACTCGCCGGAATTTTTAAAACAGGCAGTGGACGATGCACTGGACAGACTGCAGACTAAATATATTGATTTGTTTTATATTCATAAGCCCGATGAAGACACTCCGAAAGATGAAGCGGTCGAGGCGCTTTATGAAATGAAAGAGCAGGGGAAAATTAAAGCGATCGGCGTATCGAATTTTACTGTCGAACAGCTGGCGGAAGCGAATAAGAACAATCATGTTGATGTAATACAAAACGAATACAATCTGTTCAGCCGCGAAGCGGAAGACGAGATGCTCGATTACACTTCAGCAAATAAAATTACTTTTATTCCTTTCTTCCCGCTGGCAGCAGGGCTGCTTGCAGGCAAATACGATGAAAATACAGAATTTGCAGATTTACGGAGTAACTTGCCGTTTTATCAGGAAGACCAATTTAAAGACAATTTGAAAAAGGTAGAGAAATTAAAAGAACTTGCTAAAAAATACGATGAAGATACAGCGCAGATAGTACTCGCATTTTATTTAACGAGACCATCGCTCGATGTGATTATACCGGGAGCGAAAAAAGGCGGGCAGATTAAAGCAAATATGCGTGCCGCTGATATTGAACTGGACCCGGAAGATGTTGAATATATCGATGAAATATTTAAAAATAAATAACAGCTAAAAACAAAAGATGGTTAAGGGAGCCCCTTAACCATCTTTATTTATTTATCCCTGTAAAGGATTAGCACTGCAAACACGCTGCCTACGCTGAATTTAATGTCGATTACTTCAATGTACTGATTCTCGTAAAAGAATTCTGCGATTTTCTTATCAAGTCCTTTTTCCGTCATAGCGGAAACTGTTTTTGTTTTCATAGACTAACCCACCTTTAATGCTGTTTTCTTCCATTATATATTTAAATATTATAATTGTGTACTTTTACGCTGATTGCTGAAGATAATACCGATAATCAGAAAGGCGAGTATATACAGTAAGAGAATGCCGATCGACAGTGCTGATTCACTCCAGGTAATATCCGGTGACGCATAGATTTGTGTGTAGTGATACAGTGGAAGGAATTCCGCGATACGCTCTGCACCGTCACCGAACAACTCGATAGGAATGAATATACCGGAGAGAAATGCCAGTCCGAGCGTAATGAGATTGGCAAGACCGTTCACGATAAAACGATTCGTCGTCAGCGCATTAATCGCATACTGCAGAGCGAGTGTGAAGGCCATAATCAGTACGAGCGCAACGAAAATGTGAGTGAGCGGTATACCGTCTAACCGGTTATAATACAGTCCGACAAGTCCGAAAAACATAACGAGTACTGCGAAAAAACCAACCAGCGACTGTGCGCCCAATATTTGCACTGCGCTTGATGTGGATGATATCGGTGCAGCAATGATTCGTTTTTGCAGCTCGGGCTTATTGTATTCAGACATCAGATTACCGACTGACAGCATAATGAACAGCATTAGCCAGTAGGCAGCGAAATTGGAATAGGCTGCAGCATTTTCAAAATTTTCTCCGTCTGCATTCATTGTATCGTTATTTAACTCTACATTTACAGTATCGGTTAATGCTGTCCGCAGCTTATCACTGTCGAGTTCTCCTCCTTCGTTAAACTGTGCGTTTGCAAAAATCAGAAATTTCGAAATTTCGCTGTCCAGCTGGACACTGGATGCTGCGCGTTCATCAGTAATGATCTCAACGGCTGGTTCCCCATTTTTAACATGTCTTTCAAAATCCTCAGGGATGATTACTGCCCCGTGAATTTCCATGAGGAAAACCTGTTCTTCCAAATGATTACGCGGTGTTTTGCCGAGTACTTCAACATCATGCGAACTGTTTAAATACTCAATCAGCGCTTTTGAAGACCCGGACTCAGATTCGTCCACCACAGTAACGCCAAGCTTTTCGCTTTCAAACGTATCGGTGCCGCCGAATGAACTGAACATTGCTGCAATCAGGAAAAACACCAGTGCCAGCGGTATAATCATCCATTTAAACTTCCAGAAGTGGAGGAGTATTATTTTAAAGATAGTCATATTGTTTCCTCCTTAATGCAAACAAAGTAATGAAAAAACTGACAACTGTAATACCGGTTAAGAAGGCGATTGTCGACCAGTAGCTGTCGAAGTTATCCATTAAATTTATCCGATAAATTGTATCTGTAATATGTGCGAGCGGATTAAATTCATTAATGAACGGCATCTCGCGGTTAATTACAGTTCTTAAACCTGGACCCATTAAGCCAGCCAGGAAAGCCAGCCCGACGATAAAAACGACGGGAACGATGGATTTTACATTGATGTTCACCCGCGGAGTTAAACCGATTATAAAGCCGAGTCCAAGTCCGGCAATATTGCCGGCAAGTATAATGCCGAGCGTGGGAAGCAGATGATTGAACAGCACAGAATCATTAAAAATCATTAAATAACCGATTAAGAGACCGTTTGAAAATAAGCCGAGCGTGAGACCCGCTGCAGAACTTGCGAGTATATATTTTGCTTTGCTGAAGGGGCTGGCAGAGAATCTTGCTCCCATCGTGCTTAAGTTCGGACGCATTGATGAAATGAGCTCCATGCTCGTAAATATGGTGTAGAGAGAAACCATGGCAATGGTTGAATAGTACATAACAACCTGCGGTTCTGTTTCCATGTCTTCAGTCTGAATAAAATCAGCCTCAAAATTAAAGTTTTCAGGAGATATTCCAAGTGCCGCAGTCTGGTGGATCTGGTTCATCACTGACTCAAGTACGGACTGCTGAAAACCGCTGTTTTGAACAATCAGGCTGCCGTCTTCCGTAATATATCCTGTAATATTTTCTTCAGAAAGTTCATCTCTTGCGGTACTGTCTGACATTTCATGAACGTTGATAAAGTCTATCTCCTGAAGCACTGTGCTGTATTCATTATCTTCGGTAACAGCAACGTCTATATCTGACATATCTTCTCCGCCAATATTTGACGTTGTCGCCATAAATATCGTAACTAAAACGAGAGGATAGCCGATTGTCCAAAAGAGAAAT
Organism: Jeotgalicoccus nanhaiensis; assembly: GCF_015235105.1. Classification (NCBI taxonomy): domain Bacteria; kingdom Bacillati; phylum Bacillota; class Bacilli; order Caryophanales; family Staphylococcaceae; genus Jeotgalicoccus; species Jeotgalicoccus nanhaiensis. The sequence goes on along the minus strand of NZ_JADGLW010000006.1, from coordinate 79,615 downwards.
CCAAAATCTTTAAAGTTAATTATGAGTAAATAATAAGTGAGACGCAGAAAGTTCATCAGTCCCTCAGCTCCTTGCCTGTCAGTTCTAAAAAGATACTGCTCAGCGACGGCTGTTCACTTGCGATTTCTGTATAAGTCAGAGAGTTATCTTCGATAAAGCGAATCAGATTAGCTAAATTGTTGTAATGCTTATCGAATTGAATGTTGTACTTATCTCCGGTTTTGATGACCTGATTGACGTGAGGAATTTGTTTCAGGAGGCTTGAAAGTGTGTCGTTGCCGGAAATAAATTTAACTGTAATACTTTCTGTGGTTGAAATTGATTTTTGAAGTTCATCGAGTGTACCGTTCGCAACATTGCGGCCGTTATCCATAATAACGAAGGAGTCGCACAAATTTTCAGCTTCTTCCAGGTAGTGGGTGGTGTAAATGACAGTAGTTCCCTGCGCTTTCATTTTTTTAACGCCTTCAAGAATAAAGTTTCTGCTCTGTGCATCGACCGCGACGGTCGGTTCATCGAGAAATAAAATTTCCGGCTTATGCGCGATGCCGCAGGCGATATTCAATCTTCTTTTAAGTCCGCCGCTAAGCTGCTTCGGTAGAAATTTTTTGTATTTTTCGAGTCCGACAAAAGAGATGGCTTCATCTACAAACTGTTTCCGCTCCGCTTTATTTGTCACGTAAAGTCCGCAGTAGAAATCAATATTTTCAACGACGTTCAGCTTATCAAAAATAGCGAGCTCTTGTGGCACAATACCAATCCGGCGTTTAATTTTATTGTTATTTGGATTAACGGGTTCGCCGAATAATTCAATCGTGCCCTGATCAAACTTCAGTAAGGAAAGCATACAGTTAATGGCTGTCGTCTTGCCGCAGCCGTTCGGGCCGAGCAGGCCGATAATTTCATTCTCTCCTGCCTGAAAAGAGAAGTGATCAAGTGCAATAACATCTTTATATCTTTTCACTACTTTGTCCATTGCAATCATATTATTGCCTCCTGTACTATATTGGTTAATTTAAGTTTATAATATAAATAAATGCACCGTTAGTGTCCCGAGTCATAAACTGCAGTGACAATTGTCATATTGTGAGGTGAAGCGATGTCAAAAATATATGAAAAGATTATGATCTTTATAACACTTGCGGCATACTATCTGCTGACTTCGGATGAAGCACAAATCACAGTAATACTGATATCTTTTATCGCAGCGTTCAGTATCGATGTAATCAATAGAAAGTATATGCTTTTTATAATGATTGTGTTTTTTGGCTTTCTTTTGTTCCTGGATATAAATTATCTGTACTTCCTGCCGCTCATTTCTCATATAATATTTGCTGAATACGGCAGGTACGGAATACTTGCACTGATTCCGATTTTAATTTTTCAGCAATGGGGGCTGCTGATTTTAAGTGTCTTAATATTTTATCTGACTGCGCTGTCACTGGAATTGTCAGCAGCAAAAGAACTGAACAGAAAAATGCGCGACCGGCTGACCGAAGATAATATGCGTTTAAAAGCCCAGCACAATGAACTGATGAAAGCCCACGAGAAAGATATTTATATGGCGGGACTGAACGAGAGAAATCGTATTGCCCGTGATATGCACGATGCACTTGGTCATTCTTTGTCGAGCAGCATTCTGCTGATTGAATCGCTGCAGTATGTCAAAGATGAGAATAAATTAAGAAAATCTTTAAAGCAGCTGCAGGAAAGATTAAAAATGGGCATGGACGATGTTCGTAACAGCATTCATAACCTATATGACACTTCAATCGAGCTTGAAGCAAGAATCGAAAGTTATCTGGCAGAAATGGAAAATTATAAAGGAGAGCTTATCTATGATGTAAAGCTCACGCTGACGCACGAACAGAAAATAGACATGCTGTCCCTCGTAAGAGAAGCGCTGACGAATATTAGAAAGCATTCAAATGCCGGAGCATTTAAAATTGTTATTAAAGAACACCCTAAATTTTTAGCACTGACGGTGAAAGATGACGGGAGTACTGAAGGCTATTTCAAAAAAGGGATGGGTCTTCAGTCGATGACTGAAACAGTGCAGAAATACGGCGGTGTTCTGAATGTGTTTAAAGACGAGGGGTTTATCGTGCACGCAATATTTTACAAGGAGGGGCTGGAAAATGAAAATAGTTATAGTAGATGATGACCCGCTCGTAGTGTCTGCGCTGACGACAATAGTGGAAAATTCCGATTATGAAGTTGCGGCGGAGGGCACAAGCGGTTTTGATGCAGTAAAACTGTACAGCGAACATCGTCCGGATTTGTTAATGACGGATATCAGAATGCGGGAGAAGTCGGGACTTGAAGCGAGCAGAGAAATACTGGCTGCCGATTCCGAAGCGAAAATCCTTCTTATTACAACCTTTAAAGATGATGAATACATTCATGAAGCACTGAACATAGGCTGCAAAGGATATTTATTGAAAGATAATTTGTCAGGTATTATTCCGGCTATTGAAGCGGTACTGTCAGGAAATATGGTCTTCGACAGCAATATTGTAAAAAGTATGTCGGCGCAGTCTGCACATAAGGACTTTACGGACCTGTCGACAAGAGAGCAGGACATTATTGAACTGGTGGCAGAAGGCTTCAATAATAAAGAAATTGCCGAGGCGCTTTATTTGAGTGAAGGAACAGTCAGAAATTATATTTCCCAGATGCTGACGAAGCTGGATTTACGGGACCGGACGCAGCTTGCCGTTTATTACTATAAAAATTAATCAGGAGGTGGCGGGATGGCCCTTGTAATCAGAAAACCGGAACCGGAAGATGCTGAGCGTATAGCAGATATTTGCAGCACGGGCTGGCGACAGACTGTTGAAGGGAAGTTGAGCAGTACGTTTCAGCAGCAGACAGTGAATTACTGGTACAATCCTGATAAAGTTACAGCAGATATTAAAAAAGGCAGCTATTCCTATGTGGCTGAAAAAGACGGTATTATCAGAGGAGTAATAGGCGGCGGAATGACAGGTGCTAAAACTGCGGAAGTATATGTATTTTATATTGACGATAAATACAGGTATCATGGAATCGGCAAGACTTTATTATATGAATTGACGCGGCATCAAAAGCGTAAAGGTGCCGATGAACAATGGGTATCGGTGCAGCAAGATAATGAACTTGGTCTGCCGTTCTATAAAGCGCGGGGATTTGTCTGCCAGTCACTGAAAGAAACAAAAAGCGCAGATGGTGAAGTGCAGGTGTCTTTAAGAATGAGGCGACAAATATAATCAGGGTCTGTCTGTAAAATTCAGGCGGCACATGAGATAATTGTTTTAAGACTACGAATTGGAGTGTTTACTGATGAGAAATGTTATTTTAGACTGTGATCCGGGGCATGATGACGCAATATCGATAATTATCGCGGCGTCTAGTGTCAGCGATTTAAATATTTTAGGAATTACGACTGTGGCAGGCAACGTCGAAGTCGAAAAAAATACAATTAATACATTAAAAATCTGCGAACTGCTGGAGCTGGATATACCGGTTGTCCAGGGTGCGAGAAGACCGCTCGTAAAGGCGAGTGAAATTGCACCTGAAATTCATGGGGAAACCGGCATGGACGGCCCGGAGCTTCCAGAACCTCAAATAGAGGTGACAGAAGGACATGCGGTTGATTTTATTATTGAACAGGTGATGAATTCATCTGAGCAGGTCACGCTCGTTCCAACAGGACCGCTCACGAATATTGCTATGGCCTTAATCAAAGAACCGAGAATCATTGAAAATATTGATGAAATTGTTTTAATGGGCGGCGGCACTTTCGGCAACTGGACACCGGCAGCGGAATTTAATATTTTTGTCGATGCGGAAGCAGCGAAAGTTGTTTACGACAGCAGTGTACCTGTGACAATGTTCGGTCTTGATGTGACACATCAGGTTATTGCGACTGAAGATATTATAGAGCGTGTCGGTAAAATCGATAATAAGATTGCTGTGTTCGTTAAAGAGCTGCTGATCTTTTTCGGCGAGACGTATAAAAATCATTTCGGCTTTAACGGCGGTCCGATTCATGATGCGTGCACGACGATGTATCTTTTAAAACCGGAATTGTTTAAGACAGAATACTTAAATGTAACTGTTGAGACAAAAGGTGAATATTCATACGGTATGACAGTAATCGATACGCTGAGTGTAACAGGCAGAGAGCCGAACACTAATGTTGCCTTCGGGGTGGACACAGAAGCGTTTTGGACACTGTTTGAAGAAATTTTGAAATCATTTGACGGAGGACAGGCTGATGAGTAAGAAGAATATATGGATTGACTGCGACCCGGGGATTGATGATGCAATAGCACTCGCTGCGGCAGCCGCAAGCAGGGATGCATTAAATATCCACGGGATTTCCACGGTGGCGGGAAATCAGACGATAGAGCGCGTCACGAACAATGCGCTTGCACTGAGCGCTTTTCTCGATTTGGATGTACCTGTCGTTAAAGGAGCGGAAGGACCTCTGACAAGACAGAAAGAAGATGCGGGACACGTCCACGGTGAGACAGGACTCGGCAATACTGTACTGCCGAAAACTTCGAAGCAGGCTGAGCCGGGCAATTCATTCCAGCTTATCAGAGATTATATTATGAATCTTCCTGAAGGTGAAAAGATGACGCTGGTTCCTGTCGGTCCGCTGACAAATATTGCACTGCTTTTAAAAGTCTTTCCTGAAACAGCGGAACGCATTGAAGAAATTGTCTTAATGGGCGGCGGCACCTTTGGCAACAGAACCCCGACAGCGGAATTCAATATATGGGGAGATCCTGAGGCTGCGAAAATCGTCTTTGATTCAGACCTGCCGATTGTAATGTGCGGACTTGACGTGACCCATAAGAGCGGGCTCGACCGCAAGCAGGTCGAATCACTGTTTAACAGCGAAGGAGAGGTGCAGAAAGCATTCGGCGAAATGCTGAAATTTTACTTTGATTCTCCTGCATATATTAACAGTGAACTTGTGCATATTCATGATGCAGTTGCGGTTATTTATCTGACTAATCCTGAAATATTTAAAGGAATGCAGGTCAGTGTAGACGTAGATTGTACAGATGATATCAACCGGGGTATGACTGTATGCGATGTGCGGAAGACTGCACCTGAAGCGGGGCGTAATGTGACACTTGTTAACGATATCGATTTAACAGCATTTCAAAATATACTGCAGGCTAAACTCGGCAGTCTATAGTAATTCTTGGAGGTAGAACAGATGAGCAAGCCTAAGGTAACAATTGTAGGCAGTTTAAATATGGATTTGGTCGTTACGGCAGAACGTCACCCGTCAATCGGCGAAACACTGACTGGTGAAAAGTTCACGACACTGTGCGGCGGCAAAGGTGCGAACCAGGCCGTTGCAGCAGCGAGACTCGGCTGCGATGTGACGTTTATCGGCAGAGTGGGCAACGATGCGTTCGGGATTGAAATGATTGAAAGTCTGAGAAAAGAAGGTGTCAACGTCGGTAATATTGAGATGATTGATGAGGTGGAGAGCGGTATTGCCATGATTACCGTAAACCCGCTGGATAATACAATTATCGTTGTACCGGGCGCGAATGCACATGTTACAACAGATGTAATCGATAAACACCGTCAGGCAATTTTAGAAAGCGATGTCGTCGTCACCCAGCTTGAAATTCCGATGGACACAGTGGATTATGTTGCACAGGTGTGCGGAGAGAATAATATTGATTTAGTTGTTAACCCGGCGCCGGCACAAAAGCTGACGGATAATATTATAAATTACAGTACATATATTACGCCGAATCAGATTGAATTGACACAGCTGGCAGCAGCACATCCTGAAATTTTAAAAGACCACGTCGATAAATTTGTCGTTACGAGCGGCAGCAAAGGCTGTTATTATTCAGTCGATGCCTTCCGCGTCGACGTGCCGACCATGAAAGCGGAAGTTGTCGATACGACAGGTGCAGGAGATTGCTTTAACGGCGCCTTTGTCAGTTATATTGCACAGGGTAAAAGCCTGCAGGAAAGCTGTCATTTCGCCAACACTGCAGCATCAATCAGTGTAGAAAAATTCGGTGCGCAGCACGCGATGCCGACAACTGAGCAGGTGCTCGGAAGAATGCAGAGTTAAAAATAATTATTATGCGCATGAGAGTGTTTGGAGATTTGTCATATATAAAAGATGATTTTCATAATAATAATAAAAGTCACTGACGGATACAGCCGCCAGTGACTTTTTTCTTAAATAATAGATGAGAATAATGATGTTGGGATAATAATAATCCATGGTGCCATTAATAGTGTTGAGATAATACTCGATCTGCTGATTTGTTTATCTTCGAGACCGAATTTAGCATAGATTTTTTGTGTGATTTTAAACTGGATAAAAATTATGATAATGAATACAAGGAGTACAAAAATCATGCTGTAAATACTGTTGAAGGGGTTTGCAATAACGCCTTCGAAAAAAGCGACAATCCAGTCAGGAGTAGCATTGCTGATTTCTTTTACATCGTCGAATGAAGCGGGGTTGCTTCTGAACAGCGGGTCGATAAACAGCGCCGCATACATAATTCCAACAGCAGCAAGATTCAGACCGATATCAGTCAGCCAGATTTTCCAAGAAGCCTTAACAGTAATTTCCTTGCGTTTATATTTTTTATCGAGCGGTAAATAAATCGCAAACCAGTCGATCAGCATTTTTAATGGTATTATCATAAAAACAACAGGCGGAATTAACCACATCAGCCATACCGGCATAATCATTACGGAAAACCTCTTTCTTATTTTATAGATTATCCTGTATATTTTACGCTTGTCACACGCGTAAGTAAATTGAAATGATGAATCACAGTCAGGAAAGGTGATTAAAAAACTTGAATAAATAAAACAGCTTAAATATCTTGAATTAAAGATATCTGAGCTGTTTTATGTTTGAGCGAGACCTAATTTTTTGGTGATCTATATAGAATTTAGACCGGATTTGTTGGGGAGTTGGTATGACTTCCGCTCATGTGTATCCTGGTTGTCTGGGGTTGATATGAGCTCCGTTCATGTGTATCCCAGCTTCTTGGGGTTGATATGAGTTCCGTTCATATGTATCCCAGCTTCTTAGGGTTGATATGAGCTCCGTTTATGTGTATCCCAGCTCTCTGGGGTTGGTATGACAGCCTCTCATATGTATCCCAACTCTCTGGGATTGATATGACGCCGAATCACATGTATCCCGATCATAATCTAAATATTATTCAGCAAATACTGTGCTCCAGCTGTCGCGTCCTTCAAGCATTTTGCGCGCGATTTCTTTCGCACCTTCTAAGCTGTGGCTCGCTGCCCATCCGCACTGTACTTCATTACATGCAGGAACTTCAGTTGCTTCAAGGACATCGTTCAATGTTTTCTCCATAACATTTTCAATGCCTGCTTTATCTTCATCGTTTAATACTGAAAGATAAAATCCTGTCTGACATCCCATAGGACTTAAATCAACAACACGTTCGTGATGGTTGCGAATATTTTCAGCCATTAGATGTTCAATTGAGTGAAGTGCAGGCATATCCATATGCTCTTTGTTAGGCTGGCAGAAACGGATATCGTATTTATAAATTGTATCTCCGTACTGTCCTTCGTTTGTTCCTGCGAGTCTAATATAAGGTGCCGCCACTTTTGTGTGATCCAGGTTAAAACTTTCAACGTTCATTTTCTTCATATATCATACACTCCCTAAATTGTTTACTTAAGTTAATCTTATTACAACTTGAAGCGGAATGGCAACCGGGAGTAACTGACGGTGGCACGAGAACGCTCCTTGCGTGCCACCGAGAACCCACGGCGGCACGAGAACGCTCCTTGCGCGCCATCGAAAAACCACGGTGGCACGAAGACACCCTTTGCGCGCCGCCGAGAACCCACGGTGGCACGAAGACACTCTTTGCGCGCCGCCGAGAACCCACGGTGGCACGCACACCATAAAAAAGCACGCACCGGCAAGTCCGGTGCGTGCTCCTCTATATATTTCGCGGATTAATAATAGATTTAAAGTTAAAGACTGCGTTGAGTATAATGGCTGTCATACTGCCCATCACAATTCCGCTTGATGTAATGACTGAAAGGTTGTCAGGCAGGACAGCGAAGAGGTCGGGTACGACGGTCACAGCAAGTCCCATACCAAGAGAGATTGCCACAATCACCATATTTTCCTGTTTGTTTAAATCAACATGTGACAGCATTTTAATTCCTGCACTGATTACCATGCCGAACATGGCGAGCATAGCACCGCCGAGAACAGGCCCCGGTATTGCCAGCGTTGCTGCACCGATTTTTGGAGCAAGTCCTAGAATAATCAGCATGGCGCCGGCAATATAAATAATTTTATTTCTGCGGACACCTGATATTTGAATCAGACCGACGTTTTGAGAAAACGTCGTATAAGGGAAAGCATTGACGAGACCGCCTAAAATAATTGCCATTCCTTCTGCGCGGTAGCCGCGTTTTAAATCATCGCCTTTAATTTTCTTCTCAGTAATATCTCCAAGTGCAAAATACACACCCGTCGATTCAACAAGGCTGACTAAAGCAACCAGTGTCATAGTTAAAATCGGCAGCAGATGGAATTCCGGAGTGCCGAAGTAAAACACTTGCGGTAAATGCAGCCATGATGCTTCAAGCACCGGTGTGAAATCAACACGCCCGAAAAAGGCGCCGATTACTGTTCCGATAATAATTCCTGTTAATATGGCGATTGAACCAAAGAAACCTTTAGCAAATTTTAAAATGATCAAAATAATAATTAAAGTCGAAAAGCCTAAAAATAAATTGACAGCCGAACCAAAGTCTTCAGCCCCCTGGCCGCCGGCGAGGTCATTTATCGCTACCGGTATAAGTGTCAGTCCGATAGTCGTCACCACACTGCCGGTCACAACCGGTGGGAAAAACCGTATCAATTTACTGAAAAAAGAAGCAATCAGCACTACGATTAAACCCGATACTAAAATAGCACCGTAAACGGACTGAATGCTGTAGGTGTTGGCGATGTTAATAATTGGTCCAACGGCGGTAAACGTACATCCGAGTACGACGGGTAAACCGATGCCGGAGAACTTATTCTTCCAAACCTGAAGAATTGTTGCCACCCCGCACATCATAATATCGATGGAAATCAAGTAGGTCAGCTGGGCAGGTGTTAAACCGATGGCGTTGCCGACAATCAGCGGAACGATAACTGCGCCGGCATACATGGCAAGTACATGCTGCAGACCGAGCGAGAAATCTTTAACGTTTGATTCCTGAGCCATTACTCATTGTCTCCGGCAAATGTTACAGTATGATTCGATAAAGACTCGATGCGCGCGAGAGATTCCACACGGTAGTTTTTCTCTTTAAGAATTGCCGCTCCGCTTTGGAATGATTTTTCAATCACGATGCCGATGCCTGAAACATTAGCCTTCGCCTGTTCAACGATATTAATTAAAGCACCGGCTGCTTCGCCGTTGGCTAAAAAGTCATCGATAATTAAAATGTTATCTCCCGGCTGAATGAATTGATTGGATACACTAATCATATTTGTTTCCTGTTTCGTATAAGAAAAGACTTGTGCAGATAATAAATCATCAGTAAAAGTCAGCGATTTTCTTTTTCTTGCGAATACCGCAGGAACATTGAAGTTCAAAGCTGTCATTACTGCAGGCGCGATACCTGAAGATTCCAAGGTAAGTACTTTTGTAATTTCTGTATCTTTAAATCTGCTGTGGAATTCTTTGCCGATTTCCACCATTAGTTCAGGATCAATCTGATGATTTAAAAATTTATCTACCTTTAATACGTTATCCGAAAGTACGACACCTTCTGATAAAATTTTGTTTTTTAACAAGTCCATTCCAAAAGCTCCTTTAAGTATGTAAGTTAATGAATGTATTTATATTAACAGAAATAACGAACTTATCAACAATAAATTTTAATAAAGTTCATATTTAGTTTAATATATTGTGTAAAAATATAATAATATTCGGTTATTGATATTATTAGGATGAATTTAAGCGGCCATGTATAATAAATTTATCGTGTCGTAAGGAGCTGAATTGTGTCTTTGAATAATATGGAAATAACAAAAGAAACCTTAATCAGGACGAGAGTTCAGGAAATGATTTTGCAGGGAGAACTCGGACCCGGTGATAAACTGCCGAGTGAAAATGAGCTGGCTGAAGAATACCGGGCGAAGCGGATCGATGCGCGAAATGCGCTGGTGCAACTGGAGAAAATGGGTATTGTTTATGGCAGACAAGGCGTGGGGCGTTTCGTTAATGAACCTTTGCCGACGATTGAATTTGCTGTTACAGGCACGACGAGCTTTTCTGAAAAAATGAAGGAGCAGAATATCCCGTACGAAAGCCGGATTATTTACGCCGATTATGCCTCTGAAAAAGAACGGGAATATTACAGTAAGTCACTCGGAACAGCGGATCACGTAAAAATATTTAAAGTGGCGCGTCTTAGAATTGTCAATGAAGTTCCCTGTGCGATTCACAGCTCTTACATAAGGGAAGACCTGTTTCCGGATATATACAGCGATAAAGATAGTCTGCAGTCCGTTTACACCTATTTTAAAACTTCAGGACACGAGCAGTTAAGCAGTAAAGATCGCATTATCTCTACTCAATTTCCGACACTGGAAGAGATGAAGATTTTAAACTGCAGTGAACTCGTTCCTTTGCTGGTCTTTGAAACAGATACCTATGATAAGCAGACGGGTGATTGTCTGGAGCGGGTAAAAATATTATACAGAAGCGATTTGTTTAAACATCAGCTGTCAGATGAGAGCTGAGACCGGAACTCAAGAGTTCCGGTCTTTTTTTATGCAGTCATCCTGAATTAACAATTATCAATCCAACGTTTACATTCCTTTACCAATACTTAAAGTCCACCTGCTTGGCAACAAGTTAGGATTAATTCATAAGGAGGTTGTGACATGGACAGAAAATTATGGACACGTATTTTTTCCAAGTACGGCAGAACAGAGGCGATCGATTTCTATAACAATTTTAAAGAAGCATTGGACTTCGAAATCATCAGTGAGCCGAGTGAAGGTCTGGTTATGATGAAGACGAGAGAACATGCGAAAAATTCTTTATTTTATATGGGTGAAGTGCTGATTACTGAAACAAAAATCAGACATGGCTCAACTGTAGGCACGGGTCTCGTGAAAGGTTCGGATAACGAATTGTCGGAGGCTATGGCTTTTATCGATTTAAGTTTTAAACTGGACAAATTTACAGCGGAGTTAAATGACATTTTAAAATCGCTTAAAAATATTGAAGCAAATGATATTGCAGAAAAAACAGAGAAAATTTTGCAAACTAAAGTCAGCTTCGAAATGATGAACGACTAGGAGGATAACGGTGAATACAATTGTACATACAACACAGCAGATCTACCGTCAGCTGATCAATGCGGCAAGCCGGCCGGGGCATGTTGAAATAATAACTGAAGATGTTAAGAATTATACGGGTTTCAGCAATGCGGCACTGCTGACTGCTATGACCTTATTCGATAATGAAATCTCATTTTATTCAGCAGATAAAACGATGCGGCAAGAATTAAAAGTATTAACCGGCGGTCTTCCGAATAAAGATTATTCGTCAGCAGATTTTTTAGTGACTAAAGAAGCAGATTTAAAAGCGGAGTATTTTAAGGAAGTGATGAAGGGTGTGTTAATTTCTCCTGAAAAGTCAGCAACGCTGCTAATCGATATAGAAAGTATCGGCAAAGGGCAGGCTTATCGCCTCAGCGGTCCCGGTATTAAAGAGTCGACAGATATTCAATTATCTTTCCCGAGCAGCTGGTTTGCACTCAGAAATGAAGTCTGCAAAGAGTTTCCGCTCGGCATCGATTTAATACTGACCGATAAAGAAAATAATACGGTGGTCATTCCGAGAACGACAAAAGTGGAGGTGCTTTAAATGGGTTACGTTGCGGTTAAAGGCGGCGCACATGCTATCAATAACTCGGTGATTTTATATAAAAACAGACGGCTTGAAGATGGAGCCGACATCGATGTTGAAAATATTAAAACAAATATGCGCCAGCTGATCAACCAGGTCATGAGCGAAGCGAGTTTTTATGACCGTGATATAGCGGCACTCGCAATCAAGCAGGCGGAAGGAAATATGGAAGAAGCAGTGTTCCTGATGCGTGCGCATCGTTCGACCTTACCGAGATTATATTATTCAACGGTAACGGACACGAGAGAAATGTTCGTTGAACGCCGCGTGTCTGCGAGCTTTAAAGACATACCGGGCGGACAGATCCTCGGTGCCACTTCAGACTTCACCCACCGCCTTTTAGATGATTCATTAAAAGAAGTGACAGACGGACCTCGAGAATCGGTGGATTGCAAAGAGATTCCGTTTAATTATGACCTCGATAAACTGCCGAAAGTCATCGATTATTTAGAGGAAGAAGGGCTCTTCGTTCGTGAACCGGAAAATAATGATGAACCGGACGATATTACGAAAAAGGCGATCGAGTATCCGAGTACGAGAAGTCAGAGACTGCAGGCATTAACCCGCGGCCAGACTGGTGCAGTGACGTCGCTCGGCTATGCTGAAATTCGAGGTTACGGGATTGCTTCCCATCCGAATATAGGAGAATGCCGTGTCGGCCAGCAGCCTGTTCATGTCGATTTAGATGATGATTACGGCGAGTATTTTATTGGTGATTATGAAGTCACTGAAATAGACGGTTTTATGCCGGACTTAGATGAAGATGATTCGGATGCCGGTGAAAAAGATCTGATGATTAAAATCGGCTACGGTCTTGTCTTTGGCCAAAATGAAACGAAAGCCATCGCCATGAGCGTATTGGATTACAGTCTCGAGCATCCGGAACCGGGTGTCGCTACGAGTGATGATGAATTTGTTTTATATCATATTGATTCAGTTGAATCGACAGGTTTTGTTTCACACTTAAAACTGCCGCACTACGTTACATTCCAATCAAAACTCGACCGTATGCGTCAGGGCAAGGAGGAAAGACAGTGAGTCAGAACTTCGCATTTTTAGATGAACACTCAAAAAAAGAAATACGCAGAAAAACATTAAAAGCAATCGCAATTCCGGGCTATCAGGTACCATTTGCGTCACGTGAACTGCCGATTGCCAGAGGATGGGGAACAGGCGGCCTGCAGCTGACGCTGTCACTCGTCGGCCGGGAAGATATTTTAAAAGTTATCGACCAGGGCTCGGACGAATCCGTCAACGCTGTTAATATCCGCAATTTAATACAGAGCACAACAGGCGTAAAAGAAACCATTCATACATCGGAAGCCTCACTGATTCAGTCGCGTCACAGAATCCCGGAAGTTCCGCTGAAGCCTTTTCAGATTTTAGTGCTGCAGGTGCCGATGCCGGAACCGTTAAGAACCGTTGAAGTCAGCGAGCGCAAAACAAAAATGCTGCACGGTGATAAAGAATACAGCGGAGCATTTATAAAATTATTTGAGCAGATTATGAAATACGGCCACATTACAGATGATGCCGACTATCCGGTCATGGTAAATGACCGCTATGTTATGGCACCGAGCCCGATTCCGAGATTTGATAATCCGAAGATGAACTACAACGAAGGACTTATTCTCCTCGGTGCCGGGCGTGAGAAGAAAATTCACGCCGTACCGCCGTACACCAAAGTGGAATCACTCGCTTTTGAAGATTATCCATTTGAAGTTGAACAATTTGAAGATAAAGTCTGCCGCAAGTCAGGTTTAACCGGCGTCTACATGGATGAACTTCAGGACGAGAAAACAGGAGAAACGTACTACCTGACCAACGATACGAGCTACATGCTTGAGAAGCTGAACGAGGAGGCTGTGAACAATGCCGGCAAATGATGAAGTTGTATTGTCATTGAGAGATTTATCGAAAAAATTTGGCAGCGGCTGTGACTATTGCAGGGAAACTGATGCCGAACTGCAAAAAAATATGTGTCCTGAATGCCATACAGTGTATGCAGTGAGGAACGCGTCACTCGACTTGTATAAAGGTGAAATTCTCGGCATTGTCGGTGAGAGCGGCAGCGGGAAAAGCACTTTAATGAAGACGCTGTACTTTGATCAGGAAGCGACTGGCGGTGAATATATACTGCCAGGTGACGCGAGCATTGAAGGCAATGCCTTCGACGTCTCCAGCCAGAAAAAGAGACAGATCCGCAACGAGCAGCTCGGTATGGTGTATCAGAACCCGCTTCAGGGTTTAAAGATGGATTTTTCATCGGTGACTAATATCGCAGAAAAACTGATTGCGAGCGGAAACCGCAACGTCGGGCAGATGACAGACCGGGCAGATCACTTCCTTGAGAAAGTTAACATTGCGCTCAGCCGTAAATACGAAGCACCGAAAAATTTCTCCGGCGGTATGCAGCAGCGCGTGCAAATCGCTAAGGCGCTGTCGAATTACCCGCCGATATTATTGCTGGATGAAGTTACAACCGGCCTCGACTTATCAGTGCAAGCAGATGTGCTGGAATTAATTAAAGAAATTCAGCGCGACATGGGTGTCAGTATGATTGTCGTATCTCACGACCTTGCGATTATCCGCATGCTCTGTGACCGGACCATAGTTATGCTTGACGGCCGGGTCATCGAGCACGGAATTACCGATCAGATTCTGGAAGACCCGCAGCATAAATATACTCAGCAGTTAGTTTACTCAATCTTATAAGAGGTGACAATTTTTGATTATTATAAACAGCAGCGTCATAACAGAGACAGAAATTTTAGAAAATCATGCAGTCGTGGTCGAAGGTGACACAATTAAAACAATTATCCCAATGGCAGAGGCGGATACTGAAGGTCATCAGAGAGTTATCGATGCTAAAGGCGGTTATGTGACTGCAGGATTTATCGATATTCATTCCGATTATATTGAAGGCATTATTGCACCGCGTCCAACGACAGTAATGGATTTTAATATCGGTATAAAAGAGTCGGAAAGAATTTTAAGCTCGCACGGCATTACAACAATGTTTCATTCTTTATCGATATATAAACAGGATTTATTCGGACACAAACCGGTCAGGCAGCCGGATAATGTGGATAAACTGATTCATGCAATCCACCGCACGCATTCTGAGAAACACTTAATCCGTCACCGTCTGCATGCGCGTTTTGAGCTGGATTCACTCGGCATGGTCAGCACCATCAAAGACCATATTGAAAAAGGGCGTGTCCATCTCTTGAGTTTTATGGATCACACACCCGGTCAGGGACAGTACCGCGATATTGAAAAGTACCGTCACACGATGAAAGGCTACCAGGATCTTTCTGATGAAGAAATTAATAAACAGATTGAAAATAAAAAAGAAATGAACAGACTGTCAGTTGAAGAAATGGAAACGATGTCGGAACTGGCACGTTCAAAAGGCATCGCAGTGGCATCTCATGACGATGATGCAACAGAGAAAATTGATTTTAATGAAACGCTGGCAACGACGATCAGCGAATTTCCAATCACGATGGAAGTTGCAAAATACGCTCACGGCAAGGGCATGTATACGCTCGCCGGAGCACCTAACATTATGCTCGGCGGTTCGCACTCGGGTAATTTAAACGCAAAAGACGCAATCATGGAAGGGTGCGTATCCATTCTCTGCAGCGACTATTACCCGCCTGCCATGCTTCACTCTGTATTTAAGTTAAACAAAGAAGCAGGCTATCCGCTCGTTGACGGCTTCAAACTAATTACGCTGAATCCAGCCCAAGCAGTGCAGATGGACGATGAAATTGGTTCGGTTGCACCAGGTAAAAAAGCGGATTTAAACGTCATAAGAATTTTCGACGATTATCCGACTATTACAGAATGTATTGTTAACGGAAAAATTGTCAGCCAGTACCACTACCGGATAGATTAGGAGGATAACTATGATTAAAATAAATGATTTCAGCAAATCATTCACCATTCACCATCTGAATCAGACAAGAGAAGCAGTCAGCGGGGTATCGTTCGATGTAGAAAAAGGCGAGTTTCTCGGTATTGTCGGCGAAAGCGGCAGCGGTAAATCGACTATATTAAAAAGTATTTACGGCACTTATAAACCGACGACAGGTACTGTGAATTACGATTCCGAGAATTTCGGCTCCGTCGATCTGCATAATATATCAGACAGAGCACTGATTAAACTGCGCACGAAAGAAATCGGCTATGTATCTCAATTTTTAAAAGTTATGCCGCGTACAACAACGCTTGAGCTTGTTATTAATTCAATGCTTGAAATGGGCGTCGATAAAGACAGCGCCGCGGTAAAAGCTGAAGAAACACTCAGACACTTCGATATTCCAAAAGCACTGTGGCATAACTATCCAAACACTTTCAGCGGCGGGGAGAAACTGCGTTTAAATATCGCATGTGCAGTCGTTAAAAATCCGCGTCTTCTGCTGCTCGATGAGCCTACAGCATCGCTTGATGAGAAATCGAAACTGAAAGTCAGAGAAACAATCTCAAAACTGATCGATAATGGTACAACTTTGATCGGCATTTTTCACGATCTGGAATTTATGGACGGCTTATGCACAAAAGTATATGACATGAATACGAAAATGCTCGAGGAGCGTGCGGTATGACGGACAAAATAGATCTGCATGTGCACAGCAGCTTTTCCGATGGTAAAGATAGTGTAAATAAAGTACTGGATCTGGCAAAAGAGAGAGATGTTAAAATGTTAAGCTTCGTCGATCACGACACAAATCTGACATACAATGAAGCGTTACCATATGCAAAACGTCTCGGTATCGACTTAATTCCGGGCATAGAAATCTCAGCTTACGATTTTAAACGCAGGAGAAAAGTACACGTTTTAGGATATAACTATGATTTGGATGCAACGAATATTAAAAAATTAACGGAGCCTTTACAAACGAGGCGTCATCAGCATTCTTTGGAACAAATTAAAAAAATCGAAGATTACGGTATTGATGTAGATATGGATGAAGTGAAAAAAAGCGTCGGACCGGCCGGCATCATATATAAGCAGCATATTATGCACGCAATATGTGATGACCATTACACTTGCCCGAAATATACAACCAAGTACCGGACTCTCTTTAAGAACAACGGTCCTGCTGCAGGAGATATCGAGTATATCGACTATATCGAAGCGCTGAAGGCAATTAAACAGGACAAGGGCCTCGCAGTCATTGCTCATCCCGGTCAGCTGCACAGTTATGAACTGATTGAGGATAACTATGAACTAATCGACGGAATAGAAAAATATCATCCGGATCACGGTCCCGCTGATTATGAAAAAATCGATGCTGTGTGTGAGAAATATGACCTGTTCATTACAGGAGGATCAGATTATCACGGAGATTTCGGAGCAACTGCTGAGATTGGTATAGACAGCGGATTATTAAAGGAAACAACCCAATTATTTAGATAGTATAAACATGTGTTAAATAGACGTAAAGTGCATTTACTTGCCTTCTAAAATCATTTTAAATTAATCATGTAAATAAAACTTAAGGGAGTTTGAAAATGAAAAAGTTAATGAATGTTTTTCTTGGTTCAGCTTTTGTCTTAGCGCTTGCAGCATGCGGCGGAGAAGGAGATACACAGACAGAAGACGGTTCTGCAGATGCTGCTTCGGGCAGTGATGAGCCTCTAAGTGTCGTCTGGTATCCAAACGAATCCGGCAATGAACTTGCTGATGCACGCGAAGAAATTGGAGCGATTTTAGAAGAAGCGACAGGCAGAGAAGTAGAACATGAACTGACTACAGACTATGCAATAGCCATCGAGAGCATTGTTAATGATAATGCAGACCTCGCATTTACAGGTGCAGAAGGATACATACAGGCTAAGGAACGCAATGACAATATCGAACCATTGGCGGTGCCGTCAGGACCGTCAGGAACTGAAGAAGATGCTTTATACTACAGCTGGTTCGCTACTAAAGTCGATAACATGGAAAAGTATGAAACAGGCGAAGGCGAATACTCAATTGAAGAATTCCCGGGAAGCAACTTTTCATTTGTCTCAACTTCATCAACATCAGGTTTCAGAGTACCAACGTCAACGATTTTAAATGAATTTACTGAAACTGAAGAATATGCAGACTTAACAGAAGAAGATTTAGCTGAAAGCGGACGTTTCTTTGAGCAGGTAATGTTCGGTAACACTCATCAGGGTTCTGCAGTCAACTTAATTAACGAGAGAGCAGATGTTGCAGCTTTCTGTGACACTTGTGTTGAGAACTACGTAGAACTTGCAGAAGGCGAAGAAAATACAGCAGGTGCGATTTACGAAGTATCTGAAGGTGCAGCAGACCCATTCTCCAATCTTGCTGGAGAGCAATTTGGAATCATCTCGGCAACACCGGTACTGAATGCACCGTTTATTGGTAACGTAAGCACTTTAGGTGAAGAAACATTCAATGAAATTCAGGAAGTTCTTGCTTCTGATGAAGTTGCAAATAACGAAAAGATTTTCGTTCCTGAAGATGCAGAAGAAGGCGGATTATTTACCAAGTCAGCGGACGAGCGTTTTGTAGTTGTTGAAGATGAATGGTTCAACCCGATTAGAGAACTCAACTCAGGAAACTAAATTGAAAATTTAAACCGGCATCCAACGATATAAAATTTATTCATCTGAGAGGGGATTTCCCCTCTTTTTAATTAGGAGGCATCTTCCATGGCGGTGGAACATAAAACAAAAGAAGTAACAAAAAATAGAACAGATTTTAACAAGAAGGAAACAGATGAAGTACTGATCTCTTTTGATGAAGATATAGAAGTTACAGGTAACGAAGTCGAAACCGCATCGAAAAAAGAGCTTAAAGAAATGCCTGTAATCATGTCGATTGAAAATCTGAATAAGGAATACTCAAAAGGCAAGTCGGTGCTTAAAGAAATTAATTTCAATATTAAGCAGGGTGAATTATTGTCGATTATCGGTCCGTCTGGTGCCGGGAAGTCTACGTTACTTCGTTCGATAAACCGCATGATAGAGCCGACGTCGGGTAAGATTACGTTCGATGGCAAAAACATTACCAGTGTTAAAGGAAAAGAATTGAGACATATGAGAACGAATATTGGGATGATCTTCCAGCATTATAATCTGGTCGACCGTTTGTCGGTCTTTGAAAATGTGATGCACGGCACCTTAGGTTATAAAAACAGCCTGCAGGGCATTTTCTCAATGTATACAGAATCAGAGAAAGAGGAAGCCCTGGATATTATTACGGAACTGGGTATTCAGGACCACATTTACAAGCGCTGTGATGAACTGTCTGGCGGTCAGAAGCAGCGTGTCGGTATCGCACGTGCCCTGGTGCAAAAACCTAAAATTATTCTCTGTGACGAGCCGATAGCTTCACTGGATCCGAGTTCTTCAAGAGTAATTATGGATCATCTCAGAAAAATATGCAGTGAAAAAGGCATTACGGTAATCGTTAATCTGCATCAGGTGGATGTTGCTAAAAATTACTCGGACCGTATTATCGGCTTAAACAGCGGTCAGGTAGTCTTTAACGGCCATCCGGCTGAAATTGATAAAGAAGTCATCCAGTCGATTTACGGTACGGATTTTGATGACTTAATTACGGAGTAGGTGATTAATGATGAGCAAAACAAATACGTTAAACGTTAATGAAATAAATATTATTCAGAAGAAGAATCTTTATTTATTGCTGACAGTCGTCGTCATTGTCGGACTGATTATGCTCGCGAGCTACATTACCGAATATAATCATATAGAAGGCGTGCTGTCGATTCCTGCAGCAGCGTCATGGATGGCCAGCAACATATGGTTTTCATCGTCGACACTGGCAAATCTCGGCAGTGTAATGCGTCTTTTATGGGAAACAATTTTAATTTCAATTGTTTCCACAACGACAGCTGCAATATTTGCTGTTGTATTTGCTCTCATGGGCTCAAAATTGACTTATATTAACAAACCGTTAATGCTGGCAGCAAAAATAATTGCTTCAATATCACGTAATATTCCGGTCGTTGCCTGGGCATTAATTTTAGTCATCAGTTTTGGAACGAACTCAATGACCGGATTCCTGGCCTTATTTTTCGGTTCATTCGGATTTTTAGTCAGAGCTTTTGTAGAAACAATCGATGAAGACAGCAAAGATTCCGTGGAAGCATTGAAAGCAACAGGAGCTACATACTGGCATACGATATTTAAAGCGGTACTGCCGGGTAGCATGCCGCAGATGTTCAGCTGGATTTTATTTATGATTGAAACGAATATACGCAGTGCGACGCTCGTCGGACTTTTAACAGGAACGGGTATCGGCTACTTATTCGATCTGTATTATAAACAGCTGAATTATGAAATGGTATCACTGATTACATTGGCAATCGTCCTCGCGGTCCTTGTGATTGAAGCAATATCAAACATCATCAGAAGGGAGATTTTATAATGACTGCTCTTGTTGAACGTAATAAAAATGGCTGCATTAAGGTCTCTAAACCCAGCAGAGGACAAAGAGTTTTAAAGGGATTATTAATCGGTTCAGCAATATTCACGGTTATCGGATTCTTTATTATGGATTACGCAGGCCTGGATTTAACACAGGCCATTCCGATGACACTCGATAATCTCGGGCAGATGTTTTTATCTCCGAGTTTAAATAACACAACCTGGTCAAATGCGCTGTGGCAAGTGACAATCACTTTATCACTTGCGTTTTTATCGACTATTTTAGGAGCAGTAATTTCACTGTTTTTAGCATTTGGGACAGCTGTTAATCTGTCAAAACCGTGGGTCAGCAACACGATTAAAGCATTTATTACTGTCGTTCGTGCGGTGCCGACTGTGCTCTGGGTCTTAATATTTGCGATTGCAGCGGGCTTAGGCTCTGTGGCAGCGGTAATCGGTATGATTTTCCACTCCATTGCATATCTGGTTAAAGCATACTCGGAAGCTTTTGAAGAAGTAGACGAAGGTAAAATTGAAGCGCTGCGTGCTTCCGGCGCAAGTTATTTTCATATTCTGTTCCAGGTCATCGTGCCGCAGACGAAAAGCTTTTTAATTTCGTGGACATTCCTGCGCTTTGAAATTAATTTCGGAGTAGCAGTTGCTATGGGTGCAGCCGCCGGAGCAGGCGGTATCGGTTACGAATTATTCATGGCGAGCACCTTCTACTATGATATGCAGGAAGTCGGGGCGATTACACTTATTATTCTGGTCGTAGCGATTATTTTAGAATTGTTTGCGAATAAATTAAAAGTAAATGCATAGAAACTCTTTAAGCTTAAAAAATCGCACTTGACTCCTCCGGGAGAACAAGTGCGATTTTTAAATTGGTTAAATTTTATATAAAGAAAACCATATGTATCAGCGTCGGAATAACAAAGCTGCCGATAAAAATCATATAGTAAAGATCCGGACGGTCACCTTCTTTTGCAAATTTATGTGCAAGCATTCTGAACACTACTGATGCGACGAAGGCAAAAATAACGAAAGCAAAAAAACCGGTCGTATAATAAATGAAATTAAAGTAAATTAATGCGACAAACATAATTAGATATAAGAGAAAGCCGCATGTAAATGAGAGTATATATTTTTTCTGACTGGACATAATAGCACCTTTATAATTAGTATTACCATCAATAATATATTAACCTTTTAAGATATGCAATTTCCCGGCGGAAAGGTTATAATTTCAAGTAACAGAGATTGGAGAGATGATTATGTCATTTGTAAAGTACATTGAGTCGAAAGACGGAACGCTGCTTTATGCGAAAGTACAGACGACAGAAGTGCCTGAAACAGCGAAGGCGACAATCATTATTGTCCATGGTCTTGCGGAACATTTGGGAAGATATGATGATATCGCAAGTGTGCTGATGCAAAAAGGATTCAATGTCATCCGCTATGATCAGCGCGGACACGGTCATTCTTCCGGCGAAAATACTTTTTATTCAAAAGTTGATGAGATTACAGATGATCTCGGTGCTATAGTACTCTATACAAGAAAGCTTCTGCCGCAGCAGCAGGTTTTCGTTATCGGCCACAGCATGGGGGGCTATACAGCTGCTCTATACGGCACCAAGTATCCGCGAAAAATTGACGGGTATGTTACATCCGGCGCGCTGACACGCTATAACCACGAATTGTTTGCGGGCATTCCTGTCGGGCTCGACAGCAACGATTATATTAAAAATGAACTGGGCGAAGGACTATGCAGTACAGAAATTGTTCTTAAACATTACGTTGAGGATGCGCTGAATAAAAAGGAGATATCTGTCGGACTGATCCGGACGCTTGAAAAAGGTATCGAGTATTTAAAACTTGAAGCTCGAGATTTTAAAGATCCAGTGCTTATTCTTCACGGAGAGAACGATGGGCTTGTAGCTGTTCAGGATTCAGTGGAATTTCATGATGAAATATCTTCAGAAGATAAACAATTAATCATTTACCCTGAACTCGAGCATGAAATATTTAACGAATTTACTATGAAGACAGAAATTTTCAATACTGTCATCAGCTGGATCGAAGAACGTCTGAAAAGTGCGGAGGAAGAAAAATAATGAATATTACAGATGCGATACAAACGAGGCGGAGTATAAAAATATTTAAGGATATTGAACCGGTTAGTAAAGAGGTTGTTGAACAGCTGCTCCAGGCGGCGATTATGGCTCCTAACCATCATCATACCGAGCCGTGGAAGTTTTTTGTGCTGCAGGGAGACGGACGGCTTCCCCTCTCGCGTGTGCTTGCTGAATGGGCAAAAACGCGGGTGGATGATCCTGCAAGCGAAGCGGGACAGAAACGCATTAAAAAAATCAGCGGGAAGCCGCTTATTGCACCCACGGCAATTGTCGTTGCACTGAGTCCAAAACAGGACAGTAAAAAAGCAATTTACATTGAAGATGTGTCGGCGGTTTCCGCTGCAGTCCAGAACATTCTTCTTGAAGCACACGGTCTTGGCCTCGGTGCAATCTGGAAGAGCGGTCCGGCATATTATGCCGCTCCCGTTAAAAATTACTTTAAACTGACGGATGAGGAAGAAATTTTAGGTGTTATTTTCGTCGGGGAATCGGATATGAAGAAAAACCCGGAACCTAAACGAATTCCTTTTGAAGAGAAGACCGTATGGATTACAGAGGATGAGAAGTAAATGAAAAAAGCAGCCATTCTCTTATTTTTAACAGCGACTCTGCTGATGTTCAGCGTGGGTACTCTTATTCCTGTGGAGTATAACTTTATCGTGTACCTGGCAGTGTTGATATTATTCATTGCGGGGATGTACTGCAGTGTAAGTATTGATCCGGATTCCAAGTGAAATAAGTGTAAAATATGCATTTTTTATATTTAAGAGGGTAACTTCATTATATGGAGCTGCCCTTTTTTATATTGGAGGAATATTTTATTAAGTAAATTTGGAAAGCGGGTGTTATCGATGAGGAAATACATAATAGTTATGCTGTTTACTGCAGCTGCGGTCATACTTGGTGCCTGCGGTAGTCCGGAAAATAAAGTCTTATCAAACATTGAAACTATTGAAGAAAATACTGTGCCGGCACTGACCGACACCATTCAGAACATTATTGACCGTGAAGCGGAAATGTCCGCTTTGTTTAATACTTCGGTGACTGATGAAGAGCTGTCTGACTTTAAAAATGACCAGTCACCGCTCTATGAAAACCTAAACCAGCGCAGTGAACTGGCAGCAGGTCTCACGGAGATTGAAGAGGAACTGAAGAGTATGTCAGAAAATATCGGTTCTGCCGATGTCAGCGAAAGCGAAGAACTGAAAGAAGAACAAGTCCAGCAGTTAGCGGAAACAGTAGAGAAGCTTGGTGAAAGTATTAAGAATGTGCGGGAGGGCTATGAAAATGTCAGCAGTACAGAAACTGCCTTTTTTGAATCTCTTGCAAGCGAGAATGCTGATTATAATACATTGAATGAAGGCATCACGGAAGTTAATGAAGTTCACGGGGAAGTCGCAGCATACTATCAGTCGATTAACGAGCAGCTGCAGGCATTTCAAAACGGCAGTAATGAGATGAAGAACGCACTTGGTGAAAAGACGGCAGGCAGTGAAAAATCAGCACAGGTAGAGACTGGGACAACTGACGTAAAAACAGAAGAGAGCACACCTCAAAAACTGTATACGGTAGACCCGGAAACGTCTGCGATAGTGCCGTCTTCGGAGGAAGCTGAACCGGCTGCGGTACTGCTTACGATAGACGATGCTCCGGATGAAAATGCAGTAGCTATGGCTCATACATTAAAAGAACTCGATGCCCCTGCCATATTTTTTGTTAACGGCATGTTTATCGAGTCGGAAGAGGGACAGGAAAAGCTGAAAGAAATTCATGAGCTGGGCTTTGAAATCGGCAATCATACTTATAACCATTTTAATATGCAGGAGATCACTCCTGAAGATACTGCACTTGAAATAATCGATACAAGCGACCTGATTGAAGAAGCGGTCGGGGAGCGGCCGAAATATTTCAGAGCTCCGTTCGGGGTCAACAGTGAAGCATCCATCAGTACAGCGGAAAAAGAAAACATGACAGTTATGAACTGGACATACGGTTTTGACTGGGAGCCTGAGTACCAGGAAGCGGGAGCGCTCGCGGATATTATGGTAAATACTGAGATGCTCGGCGATGGGGCAAACTTGCTAATGCATGACCGTACATGGACCAGCGAGGCGCTTCGGGATATAGTTAACGGTCTTAGAGACAAAGGCTATACACTGATTGATCCGAAAACAATCGATACTGAAGGCGGGGTGACTGAATGAGCACGAGAAAATTTTTAATTATGGTCGGAGGAATTCTTGCAGTACTGTTTTTACTGCTTGCGCTGGCAATCAGAGGAGAGACAGGCAGCGGTGAGCCTGAAACTGCAGAAGAGACAGCGGCAGAAAACGCTGCAGAGGAAAGTGAAGGTGAAAGCACGGCACCGGAAGAAACAGAAAAGCCTCTTGCTGAGCTGGATTTAAATGACGGTCCTCTGTATGCGCTTAATGAGGATACAACACCTGTATTTCAGCATCAGTCCGGTGTTGATATTGCTTATCCAAAAGAAGGAGTAAAAGGTATATTTGTCACTGCTTTTTCCGCAGGCGGAGAGAGGATGCAGGAATTGACAGAACTCGTCAATAATACGGAATTAAACTCTATGGTTATCGACGTTAAAGAAGATATCGGCGATATTATGATGCCGCTCGACGTCGATAATGAAGTTGCACAGGCCCACATGTATGATTATGTTAATCCGGAAGCATTGATGGAGACACTTGAAGATAACGAGATTTATCCAATCGCGCGTATTGTTGTCTTTAAAGATTCGAGACTTGCTGCGGAACGTCCGGATTTATCTTATCAAAACAGCGATGGAACAGTATGGCAGAACGGGAGCGGAGAAAGTTTTGTCAATCCGTTTGTTAAGGAAGTCTGGGATTATAATGTGGACATTGCCATAGAAGCAGCCAAGCTCGGATTTAAAGAAATTCAGTTTGACTACGTGAGGTTCCCAGAAGCATTTGAAACTCTATCTTCTGAACTTACTTATGATTTTGGAGAGTATGCAGATACCGAAGCTGATGAGGTGCAGCAGAGAGTAAATGCTGTAACGGACTTCGTCGCTTATGCGAATGAACAGCTAAAACCTTATGATGTCGATGTATCAGTAGATGTTTTCGGCTATGCAGCTACCCAGCAGGAAGCGCCGGGGATTGGCCAGAACTTCTCTCAAATTGCCGATAATGTTGATATTATATCATCGATGATATACCCGTCGCACTGGGGCGCAGGTGCATTTGGCTTTGATACGCCGGATACAGAACCGTACGAAGTAGTTAACCAGTATATGAAAGTGGAAAATGAAGTGCTTGGGAAGCTTGAAGAACCGCCGAAATCGAGACCTTGGATTCAGGACTTTACTGCTTCATATCTCGGACCGGGTAATTATATAAATTACGGAGCGGCAGAAGTGGAGGCCCAGATTGAAGCATTAAAAGATAATGGTGTGGAAGAATATTTATTATGGAATGCTCAAAATACTTACTCTGAAGGGGCGAAATACAAATAAATTTCATGAAAGAACCTTGCCGGGAAAAGCCAGTTCCGGCAAGGGTTTTTGTGTATATATACTGTATGAATTTTAGTGCATTATTTCAAATAGATTATGCATTTTGAAATTAAATTTCAATAAGAATATAGTGGTATACTTTCATTTTAATTGTCAATATACATATTATGTCGACTATATAGTGTAAAAATATACATAAGAGCTTGATTTCTTCGCGAAAAGAGTGTATAGTGTAAAAGTCGCCTTAATATAAAGTTTCATAAGATTGGAGAGGATAATTATGAGGTCTGAGGAAACAGCAGATCAGCAGATTGAAACGACCGAGAGTGACCACTCATTATCTAAAGTTCCATATAACGAACGTAAAATGGGATGGCTCAGTATTACCAACATTACTTTTGGTATTGCTACAGCAATATTCTACTTCCAAATAGGGAGTGTTATGGCACTGCAGTTCGGTGCAATTAATGCTCTGATATCAGCAGCATACGCAATTATCGTTGCAGGTATCATGGGTACAGTTATCGTTTACCTGTCAGCACGATCGGGAATGAACGTAAACTTAATGTCGCGGGGCGGAGGCTTCGGCTACATAGGTGCGTCATTAACATCTTTAATATATGCTTCTAACTTTATTATGTACTGTGCACTTGAAGGTATGATTCTCGTGTTTGCAGTACACGAATTCTTCCCTGTAATTCCTGTATGGCTGCTCATAGTCGTATTTGGAACACTCGTTATTCCACTTAACTGGTTCGGAATTAAACAGCTCGATAAATTACAAAAATGGTCATTGCCAATATTCTTTGTGTTTTTAATTACAGCAATCGTAGTGTCATTCATGACACCGTCACAATATGACGGCGCATTCTGGACTTATATGCCGGAAGGAATGCAGGTCGGCGGAACAGCACTGTTATTATGTATTGGTATGCAGCACGGAATCATAGGACTGACTGCACTTATAGCATCAGACTACGCACGTTTCTTAAAGCCGAGCCACATTAAAGGCGGATCAGTTGCAATCGGGTTTATTCCGCAGATTTTCTGTTACGGTGTAATGGGCGGACTTGGTATATGGTTTGGAGTGCGTTTAAATGAACCGAACCCGGGTGTATATATCGTACACTTATTAGGTATCGGCGGTGCATTATTCACAATGCTCACACAGGTCCGTATTAATGTAACTAACATCTACAGCAGTTCTTTATCATTATCAAACTTCTTTGAAAACGTTGTAAACTTTAAACCAGGCCGCAGATTCTGGGTCGTGGTTGCAGGTGTTGCAGCAATGGTATTAATGCTCGGCGGTATTACCGATCATTTAGATGCAGCATTAACATTCCAGGGTGTCTTTCTGATGTCATGGGCAGCGATTTTGGTTACTGATTTCCTCGTAGTAAAACGGATGATGAAAATTGGGCCCGGCTACTATGAAGAACGCCAGGAATATTTATATAAATGGAATCCAGTGGGTGTCTGGTCTCTGATTATTTCAAGTCTGCTGGGAACAATTGCAGCACTTGGCTACATGGGTCCATTCATGCAAAGTACAGCAGCATTCTTTGCGGCACTGCTGGCAGCGGTACTAACAATCGTTATTGCTTATATTACTAAAGGTAAGTATTATCTGAACGATAATGCAAAGAAAATCAATGACATTGATGAAAGAGATATTCTCGTGAAATCAAAAGCGGGAGCAAAATAATAGAATACAGAACAAAGGAGGCGGTTTCCTAAAGGAAGCCGTCTCTTTTTGTTTTGAATACATAAGCAGGGGTACTTCTATAAGTGCAGGGAAATATTTTAGCATTTAAGAATGAAGCGAGGTAGGAAAATGGAAGATATACTGATGTATGCAATGAAATTAACTTTAGGTTTAATAGGAGTCATGATTGTACTCAGATTGATGGGGAAGAAGGAACTGGCTCAAGTTACTCCGCTTGATTTCGTTTATGCTCTGATACTCGGAGGCATTATAGAAGAATCACTGTACGATGCGACTGTGCCTGTTTATGAGATGCTGTTCTCTATATTTTTCTGGGCATTGCTTATATTTATTTTAGAAAAATTCGCTTTAAAAAGCCGGAGATTTAAAAGTATTTCACAAGGAGATCCCCAGCTGCTGATAAATGAAGGTCAGTTAAACAGAAAGATGATGGATGACAATAATATGGATGTTGATGAAGTCCGCATGCTTCTGAGAATGAAAGATGTATTTTCTCTAAGTCAGGTAAAATACGGGATACTGGAAGAAAGCGGGGAGCTTTCAGTCATGCAGTATGCACGTGAAGAAGCGCCGACACGCGGTGAAATGATGGAAAAATACAGCGAAAACCTACTCCCGCAGCTCCTGATAGATGGAGGAAAGGTCGAGCATCAGAGGCTTAAAAACATTAATCGCGATGAAGCATGGTTAAGAGAGAACATCAAAAAAGAAACCGGAACGGATTTGGAAGACGTATTTTTCGCAGAGTGGGATGAAGAGAATGGCTTTTTTGTACAAAAGAATGAGGATAAATAAATGAAACCATCCGGAACGAGGTTGTTCCGGATGGTTTTTTTGTTGGAGAATCGGTTTATTGACCGGACGAAATGTTTAAGCTTTTACAGCAATGTTTCTCTTATTATCCCGGCGTCTTTCTGATTCATCTATCAAAACAGCAGCTGCTGCATCTCCTGTTATGTTCATCGTAGTGTAGGCCATATCGAGGATTCTGTATATCGCAGCGATAGGGCCCATAAGTTCAATCGGAAGACCGAGCAAGGTCAGGAACGATGCGCCAAGGACAATCCCGCCGCCTGGAATACCCGGTGCCGCCATATTAATTACTGTGGCGATGATGACAAGGTAAACAATCTGGCCGACACCTAATGGAATATTGTAAAAGTCGGAGACAAAAACAGCGAGCAGACTGAAAGATATTGCTCCGCCCGCCATATTTATCGTTGTTCCCAGAGGCACTACAAAATTTGTTATCGATTCGCTGACTTTAAAATCCTTTTTTGTCACTCTGATAGTAGTAGGCATCGTAACAGCAGAACTGGTTGTGGCCAGAGAAACGAGCCAGACCTTATAAATGCCTTTAAGGAATTGTACAGGTGTCAGTCCGGTGTATATCCAAATCGGCACCAGCATTACAAGAACGAAGGCGATAATACATGCTGCATATGCAGTCACGATGTAAAGCCCAAGAGCAGAGAAGATGCCCGCTCCGTATTCTGCCACGGCAAAAGCCATTAGTGAAATAATCCCGATTGGCGTCAGCTCCATAATGTAATTGAGCACTTTAAATATCACTGTCGAAAGACTGTTAATGAAGTTTTTTACAGGTTCTGCTTCTTTACCGACTGCGACAATAGCTATAGAAAAAATAACAGTGAAAATAATAGTCGCAAGTATGTCACCTTCAGTCAGAGCCATAAAAAGATTATCGGGAATAATATTCATAAAGAAATCTTCAACAGAAGGAGAAGTAACTTCTCCGTCATAGCCGCTTGTGCCGATATTAATGTGTTTCCCGGGTCTGACAATATATGAAATCAGAAGTCCGATCGCTGCTGTAGCAACGAACATTACTACGAATACAGAAACACTTTTAAAGCCGATTCTTCCCAGATCTTTACCGCTGCCGATATTAATAATACCTGTAGAAACCGCAACAAAAATAATAGGAATAATCATTGCCTGAATAATATTTAAATAAATACCGCCGATAAATTTAATTTTTATCGAAAACTCAGGCAGGAAAATACCAAGCAGTATACCGAGACCAAAAGCAATTGCGATTCTTGTAAATAAATGGTTTTTACCTGTCAGTATGTTCTTCATTCTGAATCACTCCTTCATACTCCGGAATGAGCCCTTTATCATAACTGCCGAGAATATTAATATACGACGTTTCTTTTGTCAGCACAGAGAGCGCAGCATCGAAATTCGGACGGTCTACATCGTTTTCTATATCGATAAAGAAACCGTAGGAGAATGGTTTGTTTTGTATCGGTCTGCTCATTAAATAGAGCAGGTTAATATTATATGTTTTAAAAATATCCAAAATACCGCTTAAAGAACCGGTGCTGTGATCGGATTCTATGTACAGTGATGTTTTTTCATGCAGAATTTTTTCGCTCAGTTCTTTTGTGAATATTAAAAAGCGCGTCGTATTAAGCGGATTATCACTAATATTTTCACGGACGATATTCATGCCGTACATTTCAGCGGCATGGCTGCCCGCAATACTTGCAATTGTTTCGTCCTCTGATTCTTTAACCATATGTACAGCACCTGCTGTATCGCTGAATTCCTTCACTTCAATATTTGGGTACCGGCTTAAATATGTGTAGCACTGTTCCAATGCTTCCGGATGAGAGTATACCTCAGTTATTTTATCGAGGGTAATTGGATTTTTGGAAATAAGTGCATGGTCTATTTTCACATATACTTCTTTAACTGCCTTTACATCCAGATATTTCATCAGATCTATTGTTCTTGTAATCGGTCCGCTTGTTGAGTTTTCAACAGGCAGCGCAATGTAATCCACTTCGTCGTTTAAAAGTGCTTCAACGAGCAGTTTAAACGTCATATAACCCTCCGCTGTATACTCTTCACTTCCGGCATATGCTGCGCATGCAAGTGTGCTGTAGCTGCCTTCTACGCCCTGATAACCAATTTTCATTTGAAACACTCCTTATTTTCAATATTAAAAAAGACCAGATTGGCTTCTGTTAACAGAAGTCCAATTGGCCTGGTAAAAGTAAATATAAAAAACCAGCCAATCAGATTTTTTCTAATGGCTGGTTTTCTGCATCATTAATTCAGCCATCATAGATCAGGTTTCGCCTGCATCCACGATGGAATACAGACGCTATCTAAAATAGCTGAAAAAGTCTTTATTTAATTGTGATATTTTTATTTCGGATAACATAAAAATCACTCTCATCAATTAAAGTTTTAATAATGTTAATTAGTCTAACAATTAAGAATTCTTTTGTCAATTTATATTTGGCTGAACTGAGCCTGATGAAGTCCTTTATATACACCGCGGTCGAGTGACAGGAGCTCTTCATGGGTGCCGCTTTCGGCGATGCCGTCTTTTGTTACGACCATAATACGGTCCGCATTTTTAATTGTTGCGAGACGATGGGCGATAACGAGTGTTGTACGTCCTTCGGCAAGACGGTTCAGTGCATCCTGAATATACATTTCCGTCGCTGTATCAAGTGCGCTGGTCGCTTCATCAAGAATTAAAATAGGCGGGTTCTTTAAGAACATGCGTGCAATCGCAATACGCTGTTTCTGCCCGCCTGACAGTTTAACGCCGCGCTCGCCGACGATTGTTTCAAGTCCGTCCCTGTAACTGTCGACAAGTTCTTTCAGCTGTGCTTTTCGAAGTGCATCGTAGACTTCCTCGTCTGTTGCATCGGGTTTGCCGTAAGCGACGTTTTCTTTCAGTGTGCCTGCAAATAAGAATACATCCTGCTGCACTGTGCCGATATTTTCCCGGAGTGAGGACAGCGTTAAATCTCTAATATCCGTGCCGTCAATCTGAATGCTGCCTTCCGACACATCATAGAAACGGGGAAGCAGCGAGCACAAGGTAGTTTTTCCGGCTCCGGAAGGGCCGACAAAAGCAATCGTTTCACCCGGAGAAATATTAAATGATATATCAGTCAGTACATTTTTTTCTTCGTATTTAAAAGTCACGTTGCTGTATTGAATATCACCTTTCACATTCGCCAGTTCAAGCGCATCTTCTTTTTCCTTAACATCGGGCTGTACCGCCATCGTATCGAGAAAATGTTTAAAGCCTGCAATACCGTTTGGATATAATTCAATGACGGCATTAATTTTCTCGAGTGGTTTAAACAGGACATTCGAAATTAAAATAAATGCTGCGAATTCACCGTAAGTCAGCTCTCCGCGCATAACGTAATAGGCACCTGCGATAAGGATGAAAACAGTGACCAGCCGCATCAGCATATAAGTGCTGGATGTGTTGAAAGACATAATTTTGTAGGCCTTTAACTTAGTGGCTCTGAAGCGGTCGTTGATTTTTTTAAATTCTTCAAGTTCCTGATCTTCATTTGCAAAAGCCTGAACCAAGCGGATGCCGCCGATTTTATCACCGATTAAGTGATTGAACTCGGATACGCGGCCAAACAGCTCACGGAAGGCGACAGTCATTTTTTTGTTAAAGTAAATTGCGATAACTAAAATTAACGGAACAATAATAAATGCGATAATTGCGAGTTCGGGATGGATGTAGTACATAATTCCGAAAGCGCCGAGCAGCGTCATAACCGCAATAAATAAATCTTCAGGTCCGTGGTGCGCCATTTCCCCGATGTTCATCAGATCATTTGTTAAGCGTGTTAACAGTTTCCCGGTCTTTGTATTATCAAAAAATCTAAACGATAACTTTTGTATATGTCCATACAAATCATTCCGGATATCACGCTCGATATTGGTTCCGAGCATATGTCCCCAGTATGTTACGATAAACTGCATCAATGTGTTAAACAGATAAATAAGCACTAATCCCAAAGCAGCGATTAATATCCACTGCCAGTTGCCGGTAGGCAGCAGTTCGTCTATGAACATGCTGACGATTACAGGAAATGCGAGTTCCAGCAAACCGACGATAACAGCAGATAGAAAATCAACTGTGAATAAGACTTTATAAGGTGCGTAATAAGATAAAAATTTCTTCACCATGCCCCATCCTTTTTTATGTAATATAAACAATTAAATTATACCACTATTAAATTTTTAAAGGTCGCGGTAAATAAAAAAACAATGTTATAAAAAATTAACTTCTAAAGCAAATTGGTGTAAAATCAAGTGTACAGAATAAACAGATTTGAGGGGCTTACATATGAAGAGAATAAACGTTGGTATTATATACGGCGGTAAATCGACAGAACACGAAGTATCAGTGCGTTCTGCGAAAAGTGTATTTGAAGCGCTGAATAAAGAAAAATATAATATCAGTCTGATTAATATTACCAAACAGGGTGAATGGCTCCTGGCAGCTGATAATAAAAAAATAAAACCGCTCGATAATGCAAATAGTAAGAAAATATCAGTTATACCGTCCGAGGGATTGACAGCTGACGGCCAACGGATTGAACTCGATGCAGTACTGCCGATTCTGCACGGCACAGCAGGTGAAGACGGCAGCATCCAGGGACTTCTCGAACTTGCTGAGCTTCCGTATGCAGGATGCAGTGTCCGCAGTTCAGCAGTATGTATGGACAAAGATATGACGAAAAGACTCCTTGAACTAAAAGGGATTAAAGTCGCACCGTCAATTGTACTGAACTACTATGAAAAAGACGGACATACATATGAGCAGGCACGTGAGCAGCTCGGTGTGCCGATGTTTGTCAAGCCGGTCAACCAGGGATCATCAGTCGGCGTGTCAAAAGTTTCGGATGAACCGTCATTTTATAAAGCGCTGGATTCGGCGTTCTCATTCGATACGAAAGTAATGATTGAAAGCGGCATCGAAGGACGTGAAATCGAAGTGTCTGTTCTCGGTAATGAAGAACTGTTCGTCTCGGTTCCCGGTGAGATTGTGTCGCAGACAGACTTTTATTCATACAGTTCAAAATATCTGGATGAAAACGGAGCGCTTTTAAATATCCCGGCGCAGCTGGAAGAAGAAGAAATGCAGCGGATTCAGCAGATTGCATACGATACTTTCAAGGTACTTGACTGTGAAGGTATGGCTAGGGTGGATGTGTTTTTAACTCCGGATGGAGAGGTTATCGTTAATGAAGTCAATACACTGCCCGGTTTTACAAGCATCAGCATGTATCCGAAGCTGCTCGAAGCTTCAGGGATTCCCTACAGCGAAACACTGGACAGGCTGATTGAACTGAGTCTTGAAAGATATGAACGCTCTGAAAGATTGAAAACAGATATTTCTTAAATAAGGAGATGAATGTATGATAATTCGTCTGGCAGTGCCGGAAGATGCGGCAGGTATTGCGAAAGTTCAGGTTGAAAGCTGGAATACTACTTATCCGGGTATAGTGCCAAAAAGCTACCTCGACAGTCTCGATGTAAAGAAGAGAGAGAAAATCTGGAAACAGGCTGCCGTAAATCAGCCGCTCTACGTCGCTAAACTGGATGATGAAATTGTCGGTTTTGCAATTGGCGGTGAAAACAGAGACAAGGATACATATCCGGGCTTCGACGGCGAATTATACGCGATCTACTCTTATGAGCACGTACACGGACGAGGGATAGGGCGTGCTTTGTTCGAACACACAGTACAAAATCTCGCAGCACGCGGCTACAAAAAAATGGTTGTTGCAGTCCTGTCGGAAAATCCTGCAGTGAATTTTTACAGGCATATGGGCGGATATTACCTTGGAAAAGAAACGATTACAATAGACGGTATATCCATAGAGGAATCATTTTACGGTTATGATGATATTAATAAAATATAAGAAGAGGGGATGAAGATAGTGAAAGAAGAATTAATCGAACGCTTATCAAGGTACGCAAAAATTGATACACAGTCCGATGCATCAAGCGGTACAGTACCATCAACTGACAAACAGTGGAATCTGCTGAGAGAACTCGAGACAGAACTTAATGCAATCGGCATGAGCGATGTTAATTTAGATGATAAAGGATATCTTTTTGCAACACTGCCTGCAAATGCTGAAAATAAAAAAACAATCGGTTTTTTAGCGCATGTAGACACCGCAACAGATTTTACGGGAACAAATGTTAAACCGCAGCTCGTAAAATATGAAGGCGGCAGTGTTGTTTTAAACGAAGCGCTTAATGTTGTACTGACACCGGAACAATTTCCGAATTTAAATAATTATCAGGGACATACATTGATGACTACAGATGGTACAACTCTGCTCGGTGCCGATAATAAGGCGGGTATCGCAGAAATAATAACAGCTGTGGAATACTTAATCGGTCATCCGGAAATAAAACATGGAACAGTAAAAGTCGGATTTACACCTGATGAAGAAATCGGCAGAGGACCGCATGACTTCGACGTTGAAAAATTCGATGCTGATTTTGCATATACTGTCGACGGCGGCCCGGTCGGTGAGCTGCAGTACGAAAGTTTTAATGCCGCAGGAGCAGCAGTAAAAGTAATTGGAAACAGTGTTCATCCAGGAACGGCGAAAAATAAAATGGTGAATGCTGTCCGTATTGCTGCGGATATAATTAGTTCTTTTGATGCTGCTGATACACCTGAAAAGACTGAAGGCTATGAGGGGTTCAATCACATATTAAACTTCAGCGGTGACGTAGAAACAGCGGAATTCAGTATGATTATCCGGGATTTTGATACATCAACATTTAAAGAACGCAAAGAAACAGTGGAACAGAAAATAGATGAATTCCGGGAAAAGTATCCGGAAGCAAAAATAGAACTGGAACTGAAAGATCAGTATTACAATATGAAAGAAGTTATCGAAGAAGATATGACAATTGTAAGCCTGGCTGAAGAAGCCATGAAATCTTTAGATATTGAACCTGTTATTGAGCCGGTTCGCGGCGGTACAGATGGTTCGCAGCTGTCTTATAAAGGATTGCCGGCACCAAATATTTTTACAGGCGGAGAAAACTTCCACGGCAAATTTGAATTTGCATCTATTGATGATATGGAAAAATCAGCGAAGACAATTATAAGAATTATCGAGCTTAACGCAAAATAAAAAGACAAAAAAATCAGCAGAGATTAATCTCTGCTGATTTTTTTCTTGTCTTCATTTATAGGGCGTGCTCTGGCAATCGATTTGCCGATTGTATCCGCTGAACTTGACTGCTTCAGGAAGAAGGCAGCGACAAGTGCGAGGAATAAGAAGCCTGTGCCGACGAGAAAGGCAAGGTTGATGCCTTCCAGTGTCGCCTGGTTAATCATCGCTTCTGTCGGGCTATCCATCTTGTTTACAGTAATATTTGTGTATGTCTGCATTACTGTTATCAGAAGCGCGATACCAATTGAACCGCTGACCTGGTTCAGCATGCTGTTGAGTGATGAACCGTGCGGAGTCAGATGCGCCGGCAGCGAGTTCATACCGTTGGTCATGACAGGTGTGTTGACCATTGTCATACCAAGTGCACGAATCATATAGATCGTTAATAAATACGTAAATGATGTATCTATTTCGAGACGGCTCAAAAAGAAAGTTGTGACAACAGCCAAAGCAAGGCCGGTAATTGCCATTGTTTTTGGACCGTACATATCAAACAATTTACCTGACACAGGACTCATGAATCCCATAATCAAAGCTCCCGGAAGCATTAAAAGACCGGTGTCGAGCGGACTTAATCCTTGAATATCCTGCATGAAAATAGGAATTAAGATCATTCCGGCAAATAGAGCCATGTTTGCTGCGCCGATAATCAGCGAAGCGATAGTATACATTGGATACTTGTATACTCTGAAGTCCAGCATTGGAAACTCTAATTTAAACTGTCTGATTACATAGAGCGTAATGCCGGCAATACCTAGGAGCAGAGGAATTAAAACGCTCGAACTGGCGAGACCGTTTTCTCCTGCAGAGCTTAACCCGTAAAGCACGCCCCCGAAACCGATAGTTGACAGAATGATAGACATAATATCTATATGGGCTTCGCGTTTCTGCTGAATTTCCGGCAGCTGCCAGAAACCGACGACGAGTACGATAATCAGCACTGGAATCATCATGTAGAACAGAACATGCCATGAGTAATTTTCAACTACGATACCCGATACAGTCGGTCCGATTGCCGGGGCGAAGAACATTACTAAACTGAATAGACCCATCGCAGTACCGCGTTTATCAGGCGGGAAACTGCTGATCATAATATTCATTAAAAGCGGCATGAGCATTGCTGAACCGGAAGCCTGTATCATCCGGCCGAGAATAAGAACGATAAAAGCAGGAGAGAATCCGGCGACGATTGTCCCGAGGAGAAACAGCGACATTGCGGTTAAGAACAATGTTCTGGCGCTGAATTTCTGCATCAGATACGCCGTGGTCGGTATAATAATACCGGAGACCAGCATATAGGATGTAGAAACCCATTGTACAGCTGAAGTTGAAATCCCGAAATCATTTTTGATTGCAGGAAGTGCGACGTTTAAAAAAGTGTTCGATAAGAACGAGATGAAAGCACCGGATAATAAGATGATAATTAATTTGTAATCCGGTTTTTTTTGAGATGTTTCAGACATTTATTTTCCCCTTTACCTTGAAATCAATTTAACTATTATACCCTATATTAAATATAATTTCACTAAAAAGATTTATCCGATACGATTATCAATCTGAATATAAACAAAGAAACCTATTGTTGCACCTAGTAATACGGAAATCGGCAGCGCATACGTATCAGGAATGGATGGTAAGAAAGTTTCAATAATCCAGTGGATTCCCAAAAAGCATAACGCCATAATAACGATAGAAACTAAAACACGCGTCATAATTATCCTCCTTATGAAAATAACTGTATCTTTAAATCTTAACAAACCTTAAGGTGGACATGTGAGTAAAATACCTTGATAATATAAAGTAATCAGTATTAGTGGAGGGAAACTTATTATGAAGACAAAATTTCATAATTATGCCGAGGAGTATTTTAAACACAGAAATGATATTCCGAGTGTATTTTTTGAAGAACTGGCTAAAAGAAATATTGAATTATCGGGAAGCAAAGTTGCAGATATCGGAGCCGGCCCCGGCTTCCTCAGTAAAGCGTTGAGCGGCTACGGAGCGATTGTAGATGCGGTTGAACCATCGGAAGAGTTTATAGAAATCGGCAAGAAATATGTCGGCAAAGATGACAGAATCAATTTTACAAAAGGCACTGCGGAGAAAACAGGTCTCGATGATGATACGTATGACATTGTTTTTGTGATGAGAGCATGGCAGTGGTTTGACAGCGACAAAGCAGCCAAAGAAGTCAGACGCATTTTAAAACCCGACGGCATTTTAATTGTGGCGGATATCGGCTTCAAAGTGGCCAATAAGATGATGAAAGAATCCATGAAAATTATTAAGAAAAGTTCCAAGCACGAAGAACTGAAACCAGCCGGTTCCAAAGAAGACTCAATTCAGATGATTAATGGTTTCCCTGTTGAATGGTTCAGTGACTGGCGTCATGAAAAACTGGATCTTGAAGAATTTTTCAAACACGAATATAAAGTTAAGTTTACAGACCAGGAATGGCTCGGCAGACTTGGTACTTCATCATGGCTTGTCAGCTTTAAACAGAAACGCATGGACAAGGCAATGGAAAAGATAGCAGAACTGCTTGATACAATGGATGATGAGAAAAAACATAAGGTGCCTCACGTGCTGAATGTTGCAATATTAAAAAATAAACATAAGTAATATAAATGAAAAAAGAGCGATTATTTCGCTCTTTTTTGTTTTTTTACAC
This sequence comes from Jeotgalicoccus nanhaiensis, assembly GCF_015235105.1. Taxonomy (NCBI): domain Bacteria; kingdom Bacillati; phylum Bacillota; class Bacilli; order Caryophanales; family Staphylococcaceae; genus Jeotgalicoccus; species Jeotgalicoccus nanhaiensis. The sequence continues at coordinate 41,191 of NZ_JADGLW010000006.1, read as the reverse complement.
TTTTTCTGAAAGCGATTCAATACATAATTTCTGAATGAAAACGATAACAAGACGGGTTAATATACGAAAAGATGAATAATTTAATAAATGTATAAATACTTAAGAAATTATATTACAAATATTATAAAATATAAATGAATTAACTAAAAATTAATAATACATTTACTTTGATAAAACCATCACATAAACTTTGAGAAACCTTGATATATATGGTATTATTAAGTTACATAAAAGAGGTACAGAGAAATACTCTAATATATAATTTCAAATAGGAGGAAGAAAATGATTATATCTGATAAACTTACAGCAGAAGTTCGTATGCAGGAGTATAAAGAAATTGCGTATAATAATTCGATTTTGACAGAGAAGAAAAGTGACGAAAGAATTAAGCGTCCATTTTTAAGCAAATTAATCAGTGCTTTGTCTCTGTAATAGTTAATATATAAATAAGATGCCATTCCTGAAGAGAGAGGAATGGCTTTTTTGTGTTTAAATTAAATTTAATTGCCACGAAACACCAAACTGGTCCTGAATCCACGCATAGCGCCTGCTCATATTATAATCATCAAGCGGAATATGAATAGCACCATTTTTCTTAAGTTTTCTGTACAGCAGTTCTATTTCATTTAAATCTTCACACTCAATATAAACAGACATACTCGGTGTAAAGGTGAATTCCGATGGAACCTCGGAATCACGGAGCATCAGATGCATATTGCCTATACGTATAATGGCCTGCTGTATTTTATTTGAATCAGGATAATTCACCAGCTGAATGATATCAAACTGATGGAACACCTCTTTATAGTATTCCAGTGCTTCAAAAGCACGTCCTTCAAATGTCAGAAAGGGCATTGCTGCCTTCATTCTATTTTCCCCCTTTACAACTGATATAGTATTGTTTACAATTTTATGAGAACAGACTGATACAGTTTGAAACTGTTACATATGTTATCTGTCTATATTATAACAGTTTACTGCAGTTGTAATTTGTGAAGGAGGCTTTAAATGATTGAGTTAAATGGTGTTGTTAAACAGTATCAGGGCCGTGATGGACCTTTCAATGCCTTGAATGATATATCTGTTCATATAAAAAAAAGTGAAAAATTCGGTATTATCGGTGAAAGCGGATCCGGCAAGTCGACGCTGCTCCGGATGATTAATGCTCTTGAAACACCAGATGAGGGAACAGTGACCGTGGACGGTGATAATGTCGGCAGCCTGTCACCAAAACAGTTAAGAAAATACCGTAAAAAAATCGGCATGATTTTTCAGCAATTCAATTTGCTGAACAATAAAACAGTGCTCGAAAACATTACTCTGCCTTTAAAGCTTCACAAGTTTGAATCGGCTCTTGATATAGAAGAAGTACTTTCTTTCGTCGGTTTAAGCGGCAAAAAAGATAACTACCCGGGACAGCTGTCGGGCGGTCAGAAACAGCGTGTCGGTATAGCCCGGGCTTTAATCACTAATCCGAAAATACTGCTCTGCGATGAACCGACCAGCGCCCTGGATGAAAAAACTACTGACGAAATTGTCAGTGTACTGAGAAGGGCACATGAAGTATACGGCATGACTATCGTCGTCGTGACCCATGAATTAAATGTGATTAAACAATTATGCGACCGGACACTCGTGCTTGAAGAAGGAAATATTATCGATACGATCGATATAAAACAGACCTCTCATGTACTTTCCGATGCCTCGTATTACGACCGTATAGTAGAGGTGTTAAAAAATGAGTGAGATGATTACTGTCTACTTTGAACGTGTTGCTGAATACTGGCCGAATCTCCTGACGAGTTTAAATGAAACAGGGATTATGATGGGTTTTGCGATGGCTGCGGCTATTGTTCTCGGACTGCCGCTCGGAACCCTGCTTTACTTAACCGATGAAGATAAACCGTTACAGAACAAATTTATATACCATACGGCGAACGTTGTGGTAAATATCGTCCGTTCATTTCCTTTTCTGCTGCTTGTTATTGCGATGCAGCCGCTGATAAGGGAAGTATACGGCCGGGCTACCGGAGATCCCGTTGCTGCATCGTTTCCGCTGATGGTTATTGCGATTGCACTGTACGCGCGTTTTGTGCAGCAGTCTCTCTTAGATGTGCCAAAAGGTGTTGTTGAAACAGCTCAGGCACTCGGTGCTTCAATACCGCAGCTGGTTTACCGCTTTCTATTCGTCGAGGCGAGAAGCTCTTTAATTATCGGTTTCTCCACTGCATTCGTAAGTTTTATCTCGTACTCGACTATTATGGGTGTCGTTGGAGGCGGAGGAATCGGTGATTTCGCCATCCGTTACGGCTATCAGCGGTATGAAACAGATATTATGTACACTGCAATTGTCGTTATTATTATTTTTGTGCAGATTGCGCAGTGGTTCGGTTTGTGGCTGGCAAGGAAAATTGATAAAAGATAAAAGGGGATTAAATTATGAACAGAAAATATTGGCTGTTTAGTATTTTAAGTATTTTCGTATTAGTGCTGGCAGCTTGCGGCAGCGAGGAAGAAAATGCCGGGGAAGATAATGAAATTACAGTTGTTGCACAGACGACGCCGATGACGGATGTTGTTGAAATAGCTGCGGAAGCAATTGAAGAACCCTACACGGTTAAACTGGTTGAAGTAGCTGACAATATACAGTACAACGAAGCGGTGTTTAACGATGAAGCTGATGCAAGTTTTGCACAGCATGAACCATTTATGGAACAGTTTAATGCAGAAAGCGATGCGGATTTAGTGGCGATGGAGCAAATCTATAACGCAATTGTCGGTTTCTACTCCCCGGTATACGATTCAATCAATGAACTGGAAGACGGTGCCGAAGTTTCAATTCCAAGCGATCCGACAAACGAAGCGCGTGCACTCATGATTCTCGATGATGCAGATATTATTACACTGGCTGATGGTGTTACATACGAAGCTTCCGTAGATGATATTGAAGAAAACCCAAAAAATCTTGAATTTACGCATATCGATTTGCTGAACTTAAACTCATCTTATGAAGACGGCATTCCACTGGTCTTTAACTATCCGACCTATATTGAGCCGCTCGGACTGACGCCGAGTGATGCGGTGCTGCTTGAAGATGATGATGAAAACACTTTTGCCCTCCGTGTTGTCGCACGCGAAGGTAATGAAGATTCTGATAAAATCAAAGCTTTAAACAAAGCTTTCACATCTGAGGAAGTATATGATTTCCTGGATGAACTTGCAGAGAAAGGACACCTCGAACCTGCATTCGAGCCTGGTGAAGAATGATGAAAAAATTATTTCCTTTATTTCTTGTGATGATGCTGCTTGCAGCCTGCGGCAATGATGAAGAAGAAAGTGCAGCATCTGAAAATGATACGCATATTGTTATCGCTTCTCAATCTGAACCGCTGACCTCTATGGTTGAAGTTGCAGCTGAAGTGATTGAAGAACCTTACACGATGGAACTTCTGCCTGTAAACGATAATATTCAATACAATGAAGCGACATTTAATGATGAAGTCGACGGCAGCTTATCCCAGCACGAACTCTATATGGAAGGCTTTAATGAAGAAGCGGGAGCCGATCTTGTTGCAATTCAGCCCGCTTATATTTCCAATGTCGGTTTTTATTCGCCGGTGTATGATTCAATTGATGAAATAGAAGCGGGAGCGGAAGTCGCAATTCCGAGTGACCCGCCGAACGAAGCTCGGGCACTGCTGATTTTAGACAGTGCAGGACTGATTACACTCGATGAAGATACAGGCATTGATGCTGCAGTGTCTGATATTGTTGAGAACCCGAAAGACCTTCAATTCACACCGGTTGATTTGTTTAACTTAACAGCAGCCTATGAAGATGGTGTGGAACTTGTGTTTGAACACCCGAATTTAATTGCGAATATCGGACTTTATCCGAAAGATGCCATTTTACTTGAAGATGAAGATGAAAAAAGATTTGCCTTCCAGCTGGTAACGCGCGAAGGCAAAGCAGACAGTCCGAAAATGCAGGCGGCAAAACGCGCGCTCGCATCTCAGGAAGTTTACGACCTGTTAATGGAAGAAGCTGAACATGAGATGTTTACACCGGCGTTTGAACCTGGTCAGCCTGCAGAATAATTTTTAATGAAAGTACCGAGTTTGACCTCCCTTACTCGGTGCTTTTTTATTTTGTTTAAATATTGCTATAATTAAGAAAACGTATACAAAATAAGGGGGATTTTGAATGTCAGCAGTAAAAAAGCTTGCGCAGTTTAAAGAAGAAATAGGAAAGGTGATTATCGGACAGGATAAAGTACTTGAGCTGGTATTTATCAGCTTGATTCAGGAAGGTCATATATTATTCGACAGCGTGCCGGGAACGGGGAAAACGGTATTGTCAAAAGCTGTGGCTGCCGCTGTGGACGGGGAATTCTCGCGTATCCAGTTTACACCGGATGTGCTGCCGACGGATATTACCGGCATGAATATGTATAATCCGAAGACCCAGAGTTTTAATTTGAGGATGGGGCCCGTCAAAACAAACATCTTACTTGCTGACGAAATCAACAGGGCGACACCGAGAACGCAGTCGGCGCTCCTTGAGGTGATGGAAGAACGTCAGGTCACAATAGACGGAGAACGCGTAGAGCTCGATAATTTATTTATCGTGCTGGCAACTCAGAATCCGATTGAATCGAGGCAGGGCACATTCGAACTGCCGGAAGCGCAGATGGACAGGTTTTTAATGAAGATTTCACTTAGCTATCCAGGTCGGAGTGAAGAATTGAAAATGCTCGATATGCATAGAAATAAAAATAAGATTGAAATTAATCCGGTGTTTACACAAGAAGAGATTGTGACGCTCAGAAAACAGGCGTCTGAAATTCGTATTAATGATACGGTCAAAGAATACATAATAGATCTAGTCGGCAAGACGCGAAATCACAAATTTACAGAACTTGGTGTTTCGCCGAGGGGGAGCCTTGGTTTAATACGCGCAGCGATGGGCGTGGCCCTGATTAATAACAGAGATTATGTCACGCCTGAAGATGTGAAATATATTGCGCCGTATGTGCTGGCTCATAGAATAGTGCTCAATATAGAAGGGATGACACTTACGACAGGAGAGGCGCTTATACAGGATATTTTAAATGAAACAGCTGTGCCTGTTGAATTTGGAGTGAGCCGTGATGAGGTATAAGTACGACTATAGCGAGACACAGATCGCTTCGCTGTTTACAGTAATCGCATCTGTACTGATTATTTTTGATATTTTTTATGCGGCGACCTTAAATATTTACTTCGTTTTTATTCTTGGTGTTCTGCTGTCAGCCATGGGGTTGAACAGATTTTATGAAAGAAATGTTATGAAACATCTTCATGTTGACATTATTAATGATGAAGTCAGGCATTATAAAGGTGAATCCGGTGTGCTGAAGATCCGGATTGCACAAAAGGGTATCATGCCGATTTTAAGTGCCGAGCTCACAGTTACTGCCGGCAACGATATTAAGTTTTTCAGCGACCAGGCACTGAAAATCCGTCAGCAGACAGAAACAACTGCGATATTTACAGTACTGTCTAAAAGTGAAACAGTTATAGAAATACCGTACACTGCAGCAAAACGCGGCGTGAGCTACATCGTTGACAGCCGTATAAGCATTCCCAGGATATTCGGTTTTGGTCATATGGATTTAAGACAGATAGGTTCTGCGAAACATGAAATCATGATATACCCGGATAAGTTTGCTGTTCATAATGAACCGATTAAATTCAAAATTGCTCAAGGGTTATTTAAAAATAATGAATCTCTGTATAATGATCCGCTGTTAACGCTCGGCAACAGAGAGTACATGGAGATGGATTCATTCAGAGATATTAACTGGAAGCAGTCAGCAAGAATGGGAGAACTACAATCTAAAATTTATGAAAAGACAACTTATACCGAATGGCTGATACTTGTTAACCTGCGCTCCGAATCAGTATTCGCACCTCCTGAGAATATCGAAAGAATATTTGAGAAGCTGAGTTTTCTAACTGGAGAGATCGCTAAAGAAGAAATTACTTACAGTCTCATTGCAAATATGAAAACTTTTGATAAAGGCAGCTATTTCAGAATCGATGAACTGAATGGGCTCCGGAGTTACAGACCGGTGCTGGAAGCACTCTCGAAAATTAAAACAGTAACATTCACGATAGCTTTCGAAAGATTTTTAAACCACGTGAGACTGTATGAAAAGGTGCCAACCCACATAATTTTTACAGGAGAAACGGATGCACTAATCGACAGAGAACTCGAATACTTTTTACACAGGGGCATTACGATATATCAACTGAATGACAAGGGGCTTGAAAGATACGGGAAAAATACCGGGACGGTTAAGGCGGTGAGCAGATGAATAAAATGAAATACCACTCGATGTTTATCTTTTACTACACCGTGGAAATGTTTGTGCCGCTGTTTATTGGAATATTAATTAATATTCATAATACAGCAGCACATGAATCTCACCTGCTTCCTTTAGTCAGCATACTTTCCCTCCTGCTTGTAATGAGTCATTTTATTGCGGGAAAGTGGCAGTTATCCTATATTTACTTTCTTGTGCCGCTTGGAATTATTCTGTTAATGCTCACAGGTTCTTATTGGCTGACAGCGTTTTTAATTGTCGGTTTTTCAGTGTGGACTCTCGAACAGATGCACGACAATATTAATAATCACTATAACAATCTGATGCTGGTAATTATGCTTTTGCTGCTGCTTGTTATTAATCTGATTCCTTCAGATATTATAACTATGCATTACCAGCTGCTTCATTTCATTGCTGCAGGCATGTTTGTCTTTTATTTTTTAGGGAGAATAATTATGCTGATGGCAGGCAGCAGTTACAGAACGGGGTCCCGCCTCCGGGTATTAGTAATGTCATCTCTCGTACTGCTTGGATCAGCAGCTTTATTTACTGCTGTGTATAACTATATTGTATTGGGTATACAGACACTATTTATTTTTATGCTTAACGGATTTGTAATGATGCTGAGACCGTTCTTCTCGTTTTTAGAGACAGTGGAGTTTAAATTTCCTGAAATGGAACAGGAACAAATGGAAGTTAATGATGAAGGAGATGCGGTGGAGGAGTCTTTTGAAGGGACTGCCGCAATCAGCGATGTGCCGGTAATGACTATATTACTTGTATTGGCAGCTGCTTGTATCGCTGTTTTTCTTTTTATGTACTTTAGAAAACGAAGCCTGCCTGAAAAAGAAAATAGAGCGGTGCAGACCTACAAAACAGCTGTGACAGATAATATACCTGAAGAAAAAAGAACTGAGAGTGTATCTCAGCCGGACAGCAGAGTCAGAAAGCAATATTATGCTTTTGAGAAGTGGCTGGCTAAAAAAGAACTTGGAAGATATCACGGTGAAACTGTCAGTGAATGGGCAGAAAGAATGAATATAAGGAGTGAAAGCAACAAAGAAATGATTGACCTTTATAAGAAATACCGGTACGACAGCCAGGAGTTAACGGCAGAGGAATTTAATGAATTTAAGATAATGATTAAAAATCTTAAGCGGATACTGGATGATAAAAACAATTAATTCGGAAAATTCGGATGATGGAAACGTAATCATATTTAAATAATGTTTGAATTGTCGTATAATTCAAACATTACCTTAAAAGGGGGAAATAATATGATTGAGGAACCATTAGTTGCCACCGTCATGCTGTTTGCTTTGCTGGCACTTGGAGAGGTTATTTCTATTTACTCGAAAGCGCGTATTCCAATGCTGATGACAGCAATGATCGGTTACTTACTATTAACATGGACGGGGGTATTCCCCGAAAATATTTTAGAATTATCTACGCTGCCTGCACTCGGTGCATTATTAATCGGGCCGCTTATTATACATATGGGAACTTTGATGCCTTTAAGTATATTAAAAAAACAATGGCGTGCAGTCGTCATTTCAATCAGCGGCTTAATCGGAGCGCTTGTTTTGGTTTTATTAATTGTTCCTTTAGTTTTCGATTTTGAAACTGCCGCAAGCGGTGTCGGACCGATTTCAGGCGGCGTCGTAGCTTTATTAATTACAACAGAAAAATTGACGGAACTCGGCTTGACAGCTTTAATTGTCGTACCGGTGCTCATCGCAGCCTTCCAGACACCGATCGGGATGCCGTTAATTTCATTCTTCTTAAAACGCTATGCCGGACATTTTGTCAGTACGACTGAAGCAACGGAAGAAGAAATAGAATCTCAAAAAGAAGAAGAAGTGCCGGTCAGGTTTAATCTGCTCAAGAACAATGTAATTTTATTATTCACAGTATTTGTACTGGCGGCGGCAGCTACTGTCTTAAGCGAATGGACAGGAGTTCACTTTACACTATTCTGTCTCCTCTTCGGTATTTTAATGCTGAATGGCAGACTGTTTCCCGAGGGAGTGCTTGAAAAGTCAAACTCATTCAGCTTTATGATGGTAGCTTTAATTTTTGTTATTATCGGAACGATGGGTGGTATCACACCGCAGGATGTTGTGAATAATGTTCCTGCCGTTCTGCTGATTTTAATATGCGGTGTCGGCGGACTTGCGGCTGGCGGCTTTATCGCGTCGAAAGCAGTAGGCTGGCATCCATTTAAAGGAATGCCGATTGCACTTACTGCACTGGTCGGCTTTCCAGGAGATTATATTATCTGTGAAGAAGTATCACGGAGTACGACTGACAATCAGATCGATCAGACACGTGTATTTAATGAAATTGTGACACCGATGCTGATTGGCGGATTTGTTACCGTTACAGTCGCATCGATAGTGGTTGCATCATTTGTTATGGGAATGTTATAAAAAAGGAGTTTTTATATAATGAGTAAATTAATCGTAGAAAATATTAATCTGATTGACGGCAGCGGTGCTGATGTCAAAAAAAATGTGACGGTTGTTATTGAAGATGGCCGTTTTACCCACGTTGGAAATTCTGTTGAAACAAACGGTGCTGAAGTAATCGACGGACAAGGGAAATACATGCTGCCCGGAATGATAGATACGCATGTACACTTATCTACAGAATTCAAACCGCTCGCCGACAGAATTGCAACACCATTTTCGTATCATTTTTATGAAGCAGCTCAGTATGCTGAAAGAACGATTAATGCAGGTATTACAACGGTAAGAGATGCGCTTGGAAGCTCTTTAGGGTTTAAGCAGGCAATTAATGACGGACTGGTTACCGGACCGCGAATGCAGGTTTCAATTAATGCTTTGTCTATTACGGGCGGTCACGGTGACGGTTACAATTATTCTGGCGTGGACCTTGGTATTGTACGGCCGTATGAAGGGATGCCGGACGGTATTGCTGACGGTGTTGAAGAAGTGCGCAAGAAGACACGCGAATTGCTGCGGGCCGGTGCTGACGTGATTAAAGTTATGGCCACAGGCGGGGTTTCAAGTCCCACCGACCACCCTAAATTTACTCAGTATTCGCTGGATGAATTAAAAGTAATCGTTGAAGAAGCAGAATTTAGAAATGGTGTTAAAGTAATGGCGCATGCGCAAGGCCTTGAAGGTATTAAAAATTGTGTAGAAGCGGGAATTCATTCGATTGAACACGGTATCTATCTGGACGATGAAGTGATTGAACAGATGAAAGAAAAAGGAACGTACCTCGTTCCAACACTGCTTGCACCGGTGTCAGTAATAGAATTTGCCGATGAACTAGGTATTTCTGCAGTGGGTCTTCAAAAGTCCAAAGAAGTAATGGCAGATCATAAAGCAAGCTTTAAGAAAGCATATGATGCAGGTGTTAAAATCGCGATGGGTACAGATGCCGGAGTCTTCAAGCATGGTACAAATCTGCGGGAACTTGAACTGATGGTAGAATCGGGAGCAACGCCGATGGATGCTATCGTTATATCAACGAAAAATGCAGCAGAATGCATGGAAATTGAAGATCTCGGTCTCGTTAAAGAAGGGTACATTGCAGATTTTATTTTAACTGAAAATAATCCGCTTGAAGATATAGGGATTCTGAAAAATAATGATGAAATTAAAGTAGTAGCGAAAGATGGAAAAATATTAAAAAGTATATAAGCAAAATTGAGCCGTCCGCTGTGACGGCTTTTTTCATGCGTTGAAAGATGTGTTAAAGTAATATAACATAGAAAAAGTACAAGTGCCGAAGGGGGATATGCATGAAAATCAGAGAAGCTTTAAAAAATACCCGGTTCGAAAAGATAAGACTAACATTTAACTCAGAGTTTACCGTGCAGACGTTAATCAACGTTCTGGCTATCATCGTAGGATCGTTTCTATTCGCTATCGGTGTGAATGGCTTTATGATTGCAGGAAACCTCGGTGAAGGCGGCTTCATCGGTATCTCCATTATTTTATTTTATGCTTACGGCATACCGACAGCATTGTCAAACTTAATCCTGAATTTCTTAATACTTATCGTCGGCTTTAAATTTTTAGGCAGACGCGCAATGCTGTATACAATATTTACAATACCAATGACTTCTCTTGCCCTCTGGGTAACAGAGTCATGGCAGATTCAGACCGATGAGATTTTAATCAATACAGTATTCGGCGGGCTGTTTATCGGAATGGGTATCGGGTTAATTATCCGCATCGGTTCGACCACAGCGGGGACGACAATTTTAGCCAAGATGGCTAACAAATTTCTCGACGTCAACGTTTCTTATGCGCTCCTGTTCTTCGATTTAATTGTCATTACAATCGGTCTGACAGTAATGTCGCTTGAACAGGTGCTGCTGACAGTCATCGCTCTATACATCGCAACAAAAGTAATGGATTTCATTATCGAAGGTATGAACCCGAAAAAAGCAGTGACGATTATTTCACAGAATCCGGATCTGCTGGCGAACTTAATTAATACGAAAATACATCGCGGTGTCACGATTTTAGACGGACACGGCTACTATTCAAAAGAAGAAAAAGACATATTATTTGTAGTTATTAATAAATCACAGCTTAACCGTTTGAAACGACTTATTAAAGCGAATGATGATCAGGCATTTGTCGTTGTGCACGATGTAAACAGTGTACTTGGGAATTATCTGATTTAATAAATTTTAAAAATAAGCTGCAAAAGAAGCACTCGGAAAAAATATATTTCATAAAGCATAGATAACCCGTACCTCAGACTCCTTAAGAGAAGCTGATGTACGGGTTATTTGTGTTGGAAATATTTATATCCGGGTCCTCTTTAACTTTTATCATTTAACACAGCTTAACAGTACAGCTTCTCCCTGGAAGGACTCAATTTTATCCTGATTTGTCTGGATACGGAATTTTCGTTTCACATTTTTATTCGCTTCAAGCATAAAACTGGTCAGATTTTCTATTTCCGGATTTGTCAGATGCATCCGGTTGCACCAATCTTCAAATTCGAAATGTTTTTCGAAGCGGTGCAGCTCATGAATTTCAAAGTTCCCTGCCTCCAGCATAGAAAGCCACTCCGTTTTCTTCCAGGCGCGGAAGTGACTGTAATCCCGTATTTTCTCGATTCTATTATAGAAAAAATCGAATTCATCATTTTCAGGAGCGACATTGTCATTCAGGACGAAACGGCCGCCGGGTTTAAGGACCCGGTAAACCTCTTTTATAAAATCTTTAACGTTCGGAAAATGGTGAGGTGCAATACGGCAGGTGACAAGATCGAATGTGCCATTTTTAAAAGGCATTTTTTCAGCATCACCTTCAACAAATTCCACATTGGTATGTCCGTTGCCAGTTATGAACTTCTCGGCAGAAACAAGCATTTCCGGAGTAAGATCCATGGCGGTCACTTTATGTACGACAGGCGCCAGAGCATTTGCTGTATGGCCGCCGCCTGTCGCAATATCCAATGCGGTTTCCGACTTTGAAGCATGTGCCATTTCTATTAATGTCTTCAGATCTTCGCCCTTACTGTGTATTTTACTATTAACATATAAATCCGAAGTTTTGCCAAACTGATGTTTAACATCTTGTTTAATATCCATTCATCTCAACCCTTCTTTATTTTATTATTACCTTCACTATAATCATTAAAACGGACTGTGAATACTGAAATAAATTACATAGACGATTATCCAGACAATAGACCAGATTATAACTTTCATCTGCATAGACAGTGTTTTAAATACATAATGCGACAGTGCATATGCAATTATAGAGACGGTTAAAAAACGCAGCAGCCTTGCCGGGATGGTAAATATAAGAAACAGGACAAGGCCTGTATATTCATGTGCAGCCGCAGCAAAAAGTTTATACGGAACACCGAACAGGGGGCCGGTAATCAGCGCGGTGAAAGTGCTATCTCTCATTGTACGATGCACATGTTCAATCATATATTCATGAACTGTCGGAATACTAAGCATAAATGCTTCGGTCTGCCCCGCATTAGAGCTACTCCATATAAATATTATAATACCGCCTGCCAGTGCTCCTGCTGCTGCTGTAAGATTTGCATATATTACATACTTAAACTTCTTTTTTCTGATTGCGTACAGCGATAAAATGACATCAGGAATGATAAAAAACCACGTTGCCTCACTTAACCCCCATATAAAAATAACGATCATCATTACCATTCGCTAAACTGTCCTTCCTCCTGCAGTGTATTCATCCGCTCATTCAGCTCCGTCATAAAGTCATTGCGGTTATCTTTGTAATAAAATTTATCGCCGACAAAGATATCGATAAAAAACGGCACAAATACAAATGAGCCTTTCGGCAGCGCCTTGCCGAGCCCGTGAATAAAAAGAGGGACTACAGGTACTTCAGGTTTTTCGCGCATCAGATAATATATACCGCTTTTATATTTACTGAGCTGTTCAGCTTCGCCGCGCGAGCCTTCAGGGAACAATATAATAATACCATTGTCATCCAGTGACTGAAGTACTGGTTTAAACATGCTCCTGAAGTCCCGGGTCATCTTCCTTTCTATCGGAATAATATTCATTACTTTAGTTGAGAAAAAAGCCAGAAATTTATTCTTCATAAAATAATCACCCGCAGCAACTGGACGGACTTTTGAAAAGCTTTTGCCTCTGAACATGGACATCAGCACCAAGGTATCGAGATGGCTGTTATGATTGGCAATAATCACGCACGGGCCGCTATCCGGCAGCTTATCTCTTCCGCGTATATTCAGGCCTAGAACAAACAAAATAACTGGTCTTACTAAAATAGCAAACAGCAGATTTTTCATAGTCATCACCTAAAAGTAAAAGTATCTTGTAAAGTGGAAAAACAGCGGCGCCGTATATGTCAGTGAATCGACACGGTCGAGAATACCGCCGTGGCCGGGAATGATAGCAGAAGTATCTTTAATATTTAAATCGCGTTTTAAAGCTGAGATATTAACGTCACCGATAAAGCCGGTCAAGCCGATATAGAGTCCTGCTATAATGCTCGCGAGAAGCGAAAAGGGTGTAATTAGCGGTGCCAGTATTACAGCGAGTACAGTTGTGGTCAGCACACCGCCGATAAAACCGGCCCATGTTTTATTCGGTGAGACTTTCGGGATAATTTTCTTCTTGCCGAGCATCTTGCCCCATATAAACTGTGCAACATCGTTCGCTTGAGTAAGGACGACTAAAAACAGCACAAGACCCGCGCCGGCAACGCTTTCCTCGCGGCCGGGCAGAACGAGCAGAAAAGCCAGGTGCGACAGTCCGAATACCATCAGCATTACACCCCACTGAACAGTCGCAATGGACCGCAGGAAATTCTTCGTTTCACCGACGATTATAGCCTGAATAGGAATGAGCAGGAACATATACACCGGAATAAATACGATAAACATCCCGTACCAGCCGAGATATATTAACAAAAACTGAATGGGAATTGTCAGGTATGCCCAAAATAATACAAGGCGATGCGCCCGGTTAAATGGAATGAGTGAAAAATATTCTTTCAATGCCAGGAAACACAGCAGTGCCATAAAAATCAGTGAAATTGTCGAATGAATAAGCAGCGCAAACGTAAAAATAATGAACATGACCCACCATGAACGAATACGCATTTCTACTTCTTTTAAACCGCTGCTGTTATTTTTTCGCTTCATTATTTTAGTAATGACTGTAGAAATAACTAAGACACCGACAATACCGATTAAGACGTAAAGTACTTCATCAGTCAGCAGATTTATATTCATGAACTTTCCTCCAGTCCGCCGAGTACGCGTTTATAAATGTTAAATGCAATTAATATAGAAGCAGCCATGAAGATAATATGCAGGTAAGGTTCCAGCGGAATATTAAATAAAAGTATGACAGAGATAACACCGATTAGGAAAGCACGGTCGCTTTTTCCCATCGGTCCATCGTAGCGCCGCTCTCCTGATGTAACTTCCGAAAGGACTTCCGCCATCTCACTAATAATTGAGAGTGCGATGAAAATAATAATACTTGCCGGAAAAGTTTGAGTGACCAGAAAAAAAGGTATGAAGAGTGCGGTGTCGCTGATAACATCTGTCAATTCGTTTAAAAATTTCCCGAGACGGCTGGTTAAGTTAAATTTTTTAGCGAGTACACCGTCAATAGCGTTCATCGCCATCCGTACAAACATAAATAGAGGAATAATGATATATATCCAACGGCTGTCATAATTAAAATAAAAAAGCACACCCGTAATTATCGATAACAGGCATGCTGATATTGTCACCTGGTTCGGGGTGACATGATGTTTGTGAAGATTATTAACGAGCGGCATAAGAAGCTGCTGGAACTTTGGTTTTAATTCATAAATGCTGATCATTTAAAATCACTCCAATGTTCTTTAGCGGAAAGCTAGTATTTAATCCCGCGGTCGAGCATATATACTATGATATCTCCATTTTCTGCGATGAGTCTAAAACCTTTGTACTGCAGCCATGTTTTCGAAAAAGTAGTCCGGTAATGTTCATGAGACAGGATATAAATTTTACTGACCTCTGCTGCTGCAGTTAAATAGGCATCCAGCAGCTTGGAGCCGATGCCCGGTGTAGGATGGCCGGCGTGCATAACAATCTCTGCAATATACTGGTTAATATTGCCGTCGCCGCTTGAACGGATAATGCCGACGAGCTGTTTGCCGTCCCGCACAGTAATGCAGTAATCCGAGTTTAAAATGCTTTGGTAAAGCTGGTTATAATCGGTATACAATTCAGTATCTCCGGAAGTGTAGAGATCGACGATATCGTCGAATGACATGTTTTTCTCGGCTGTAATGGTAACCATGACTCACCCCGTATTTGATATAAGTAATTAATTATAGCAAGAATTTTCTGATATTGAAAGATAGTGCTTATTTGTTTATACTTATGATTGTATACGGTTTCAGTGGAAAGTGGAATAAAATACTTAGAAACAGGGTGGAATAAATGGAGCTGCAATTATATTTTTATCATCGGGAAATCAGTTTGACACCTGAAGAAATTTTCAGCGTGATTAACAGTGATGAAAAGCTGTTAAATACGATAGAAAAATTAACGGATATCGAATACATAAACAGTACTTCAACGCCGAGAGAAGAAGGAACGAGAGCCATACTTCAATACAGTGCATCGCCTGTTGAAGCTGAAATTACCGGATTCAGGCAGGACAGAAGAATAGAACTGGAACTGGAAATTCCGGCTGGAACAGTAAAAGCAATGTTTAATATCGTCCCTGTTGAAGACTGCTCTGAGGTAACTATTTCAGCAAAACTGTTTACTGATTCACCGGTAAGCTTTGTTCTGTATGCCTTAAAAATACCGTCTATTAAAAAACAGTTTGATGAGGCGGCAGAAAGACTCGGCCGCAATTAACAGCTGCACCTATTACTGAAAAGGAGACCGAAAATGGAAGTGAAACAATACTCAGAAGATTCGCTGACGGTAAATTTAGGCAGCGAAATCGATGAAAAAATCAATAAACAGCTTGTACAGCTGAAATCAGCTGTAACGGAACTTAACTTAGAAGGCATCACTGATATTGTCTTATCCTATACGAGTCTGATTATATATTTTGATGTGCTTAAAGCTGATTCAAAAAAATAACAGGTGCAGTAAAAGCTCTGGAATTAAGCGAATTGAAAGACAGGGAGTACGCGTATAAAGTTGTTAAAATACCGGTGTGCTACGGCGGGGAGTTCGGCCCGGACCTCGCTCGTTTTAAAGAAAACGGGCTGACGCCGGAAGATGTAATCAGCATGCACAGCAACAAAGAATATCTTGTTTATATGCTCGGATTTATGCCGGGTTTTCCTTTTTTAGGAGGGCTCAGCGATAAGCTGTTTAAAGCAAGACTAGACTCGCCGAGAACGAAAATTCAAGCAGGCACCGTCGGCATCGGCGGACGGCAGACCGGTATTTATCCTTTTGATTCTCCGGGCGGCTGGAATCTTCTCGGAAGAACCCCGGTTCCGCTGTACGACAGCTCGCGTGACAATGCAATTTTATATGAAGCAGGGGACAGAATTATTTTTACGCCAATTAACGAGCGGGAATATTACCGCATAAAAGAAGCATACGATAAAGGTGAATATACTGTGGAGACAGAATACAGAGGTGAAGCAGATGGCGCTTAAAATTATCAATCCGGGCCTGTTTACGACAGTGCAGGATCTTGGCCGCTACGGATATGAATCATACGGTTTTACCCCTGCAGGGGTCATGGATTATGAAAGTTATTATCTTGCGAATGCACTGCTCGGCAATGATTATAATTGCGGCGTGCTCGAACTCACGCTTTACGGAATTACCTTTGAAGTACTGCACAGCACGAGTATGTCGTCTGCCGGAGCAGAGATGGAACTGACAATTAACGAAGAACCTTTTGATACAGGAACTGCTGTTGATCTCGTTAAGGGTGACATTGTAAAGTTCGGCGGTGTTAAAAAAGGTGCCCGTACATATATTGCTTTCAGCGGCGGGCTCGATCTTCCGAAGGAACTCGGCAGCTACTCAACTCATACGAGAAGCAAGATGGGCGGTTACAAAGGACGCGTCTTAAAGGCGGGGGATATTTTGCTAGTCAAAGGGAAAACAGTGGAACATAATTTTCCGGTAATCACAAAAGTATTGACTGAAGATACTGAGATACGCTTTATCCCGGGTCAGCAGAATGACAGATTTGATTCTGTGAATAAACGGATATTTACAGAAAGTGAATATACCCTTACAAAAGACAGCGACCGGATGGGCTGCCGTCTTGAAGGTCCGGCGGTGGAATCTGCAGATGACGACGATATATTGAGCGAACCGACACAGTTCGGCAGCATACAGGTGCCGAAAAACGGGCAGCCGATCGTTCTGCTTGCCGACCGCCAGACCGCAGGCGGCTATAAGAAAATTGGCACTGTCGCAAAAGTCGATCTGCCAAAAATCGCCCAGAAAAAACCGGGAGAGAAGATTACATTTACCGAAGTAAGTGTAGATGAAGCGTCACAGCTGTATAAAGACAGCCTGAAGGCATTAACTGACGGTTCATATATTAATACATCAGTTAATTTTAAAAATGCGAGACGGCGGGATGCATTAAGTATTACGCAATTAATTGGAGGATAAAATAATGGATTTTAAAGAAATAAAAAAACTGGTTAAATTGTTAAAAGAAGAAGATCTGGCTGTACTCAGCATCTCGGAAAATGATACTCATATTCATATCGAACAGAAAGGCGCGGAAGTTGCAGTACAGCCTGCGGCAGACCGACCTGCACCGGCAGTTTCAGAAGAGGAAGCCTCCAAACTGATTGAAATAACAGCCGGTCAAATCGGAACCTTCTACAATCAGAAAGATGAAAACAGCGATGAGACATTTGTTTCAGAAGGAGATAAAGTTTCTAAAGGGGACCAGGTCGGTTTTATTGAAGCGATGAAAGTATTTAACGATGTGAAAAGCAGCGTCGCGGGTATCGTTGAAGAAATAACTGTGGCCAATGGAGATGCTGTGGAATACGGTGATGTGCTGTTTCGTGTCCGTCCAGAGGAGGCATGACGATGAAAAAGGTTTTAATTGCGAACCGCGGTGAAATCGCGGTAAGAATTATCAGAACTTTAAAGGAAATGAATATTGCGAGCGTTGCAGTCTACTCGAGCGGTGACGCAGATAGTCTTCATGTTGCATTGGCAGATGAAGCTTATTGTATCGGGGGACCGAAAAGCGCTGACAGCTATCTAAACATCGATAATATACTGCAGGCTGCAATTATGAGTAAGGCAGATGCTATTCATCCGGGTTACGGGTTTTTATCGGAAACACCTGAATTTGCAAAACGGACTGAAGAGCTCGGTCTGATATTTATAGGACCTTCACCGGAAACGATGGCAAAAATGGGCGATAAGTCCATGGCAAGAGAGACCATGAAAAAAGCAGGTGTTCCTGTTATTCCGGGCAGTGACGGCATTGTCAAAACAAAAGATGAAGTGAAGAAACTGGCAAAAAAAATTATCTATCCTATCGTAATAAAAGCTGTTTCCGGCGGCGGCGGCAAAGGTATGCGGTTTGCCCACAATGATGAAGATGTGGACAAATTGTACGATGAAGCAAAAAAAGAAGCAAAGAACTCTTTTAACGATGACCGCTTGTACGTTGAGAAATACATTCCAAAAGCACGCCATATTGAAATTCAGGTTATCGGTGACGGCAAGGGCGGAGCAATCCATTTATTTGAGCGGGATTGTTCGATTCAGAGAAATAACCAGAAATTGCTTGAAGAAGCACCGGCAACCATTTTAAGCGGTAAAGAACGTGCTGATATTACAGAAACGACGCGGCAGGCGATTGCAAAACTGAATTACCGCGGGGCAGGGACAATTGAGTACTTATATGTAGCTGAAGAAAAGCGTTTTTATTTTATTGAGATGAATACGCGGGTACAGGTTGAACATACTGTCTCGGAAGAAGTGACCGGAATTGATATTATCAGAGCTCAGATTGATGTTGCATTTAATAATGATATCGGTATTACACAGGGTGAAGTGAAGCTGTCAGGACATGCCATTGAAGCACGGCTGAATGCGGAAGATCCGGAAAATCGTTTTATGCCTTCACCGGGTAAAATTGAGAAACTGCATTTTGGCCTCGGCAGAAATGTACGTGTGGACACGCATATTTATAGCGGTTATTCTATACCGCCGTATTACGATTCGATGATTGCTAAAATTATTGTGAAGGCTGATAACCGGGAAGATGCCTTATTTAAACTGAAACTTGTGCTCGGGGAAACAGTTATTGAACCGGTTAAGACAAATTTAGATTTTCAGTATTATCTGCTGGGACATCCGAAAGTGTTAGCGAATGATTACGATATTAAGTTGCTTCATACAGAAAATATTATTGAGTAAAGGATGGTTTAATTGAGTAAATTAACGATTGATCTAAATGCGGATCTCGGGGAGAGCTATGGAAATTATACAATCGGCAACGATGCGGAAATCATTCCTCTGATTTCTTCAGCGAATGTGGCGTGCGGATTTCATGCCAGTGATCCTGCCGTGATGATTGAGACGGTTAAACGCATCAAAGAATCGGGTTCAACAGGTCTTGGAGCCCATCCGGGATTCCCGGATTTAATGGGCTTCGGCCGCAGGTATATGGAATTGTCAGAAACGGAAGTTCATGCAATTATGCTCTATCAGCTGTCGGCGCTGGACGGTATAGCGCGGACATACGGACTTGATATGAATCATGTGAAGCCCCATGGTGCGCTTTACAATGCGACCTTTAAAAATGAAGATCTCGCTCATGTTATCGCAAAAGCGGTTAAAGATTTTAATCCAAAACTAAAATTAATGGGACTTGCCAATAATAATTTAGTCAAAGCCGGAAAAACTCTGGGGCTTGATGTCATTAATGAAGTATTCGCAGACCGTGCCTACGAAGATGACGGCACGCTGGTGTCACGAAGCAAGGAAGGTGCGATGATTACCGACAGTACTCTCGCTACAGAACGTGTTGTCCGTATGATTACCGAAGGTAAAGTAGAAAGTATCAACGGAAAAGACGTGGATATTCAGGCGGACAGCATCTGCGTCCATGGAGACGGAGAAAAAGCATTGGAATTTGTAAAAGAAATCAGACGTCAGCTAGAAGAAAAAGGAATTTCTATCGAAACGTTATAACTGAGGGGTGCAAATATGGAAAATAAACCGAAAATTACAGCCGCACAGCGCAGACTGCTGTTCGGTGCGGTGTTCCTGATGGCAACATCTTCAATCGGACCTGCATTTTTAACACAGACAACAGTATTCACACAGCAGTTCATGGCGAGTTTTGCCTTTGCCATTTTAGCATCCATCGTTATTGATATCGGTGCGCAGCTTAACATTTGGCGCGTACTGTCCGTCAGCGGAAAGCGGGGGCAGGATGTGGCGAACGAAGTCTTTCCGGGACTCGGAACCTTAGTCGCTGTCTTAATCGTTATCGGCGGTTTTGCATTTAATATCGGAAACGTCGCCGGTGCAGGACTCGGTTTTAATGCAATTTTCGGCTGGGATGTAAGAATAGGCGCTGCAATCACAGGTATCTTCGCAATTATAATATTTTTAATAAAGAACGGCCGTGCTGTTATGGATGTTGTGACACAGGTGCTCGGAGTGCTGATGATTGGTATCGTAGCATATGTCATGATTATTTCAGAGCCGCCGGTCGCTGAAGCGGCTAAGCGGGTAATTTTACCTGAAGATCCAATTGCCATGCTGCTGCCGATTATTACACTGGTCGGCGGGACAGTCGGCGGTTACATTACTTTTGCCGGTGCCCACCGTTTAATAGAAGCGGGTATGACAGGTGAGAAAAACCTGCGCTTTGTCAGCCACGCTGCAAACTGGGGAATTTTAACGACTGGAGTTATGCGCGTTCTCTTATTCCTGGCGGTCCTCGGAGTACTGACTCAGGGAGCAGTTTTATCAGAGGATAATCCGCCGGCATCTGTTTTCCAGTTTGCTCTCGGCGATATCGGAATGAAAGTGTTTGGTGTTGTGCTGCTCGCAGCGGCTCTGTCTTCTGTAATTGGTGCGGCATACACAAGCGCAAGTTTTATGCGCTCGTTCAATCAGGTATTTGACAGGTATAACAATATAGTGATTGTTGTTTTTATCGCGACATCGACTTTAATTTTCCTATTTGTCGGTCGCCCGGTCACTCTGCTTATACTCGCAGGTTCTTTCAACGGACTGATTCTGCCGCTGACACTCGGTGCAATATTACTTGCTTCACGGAAGAAAAGTATCGTTGGTAATTACCATCATCCGACATGGATGATAGTCTTCGGTATAGTCGCAGTTATTGTTACATTAATCGCAGGATTTATGTCGCTTCAGGGTCTTGCAGAATTGTGGAATGGATAGGTGATTAAATGAATGCTGAAAATATAAGAATGAAGATTAGAACAGGTGAACACTCAGGTCCGACGTCCGGTATCTCGGGAGATAAAGTACAGGCGAACTTAGCAATTCTGCCAAAAGAATATGCTTTTGACTTCTTGTTATTTGCTCTTCGCAACAGTAAGCCGGTTCCGATTATTGAAGTGCTTGAAGCGGGCGAGTTTACCAGCAGATATGCACAGAACTCGGATATCCGCACGGATGTTCCGCTGTATAACATTTATAAAAAAGGTAAGCTGACAAATACAGTCAGCGATATTAAAGATGAATGGCAGGATGATTTTGTCACCTTTTTAATCGGCTGCAGTTTTACTTTCGAACAGGCAATTTTAGATGCGGGGATCAATATTAAACATATTGATGAGGGGCGCAATGTCGCAATGTATAAAACGAATATCGAAACGGTGCCTGCCGGCATTTTTTCAGGAGAGACAGTAGTTTCCATGCGTCCATTTAAAAAAGAGCTCGTCGATAAAGTAATTAATATAACAAATGACTTTCCAAACATGCACGGGGGACCGGTGCACGTCGGAAACCCTCAAGAAATCGGAATAGAAAATATTGATAATCCCGATTACGGAGATTCGATTGCTATTGCAGAAGATGAAGTTCCGGTGTTCTGGGCGTGTGGTGTCACACCTCAAAATGCTGTATTAAAAGCAAAGCCTGAAATTTTAATCAGTCATGCGCCGGGACATATGTTTATTACTGATATTAATAATGAAGAATATAAAAATTAGAACCGGGCTGCTGCCCGGTTTTTTGCGTTTTCAAAGGAAAAACACTTTAAAAACGGACGATATTCATGCTTATTTAACCATTGACATTTAAAATACGCACATTATAATTAATATTATAAATAATGTTCGTCAAAATAGGAGTGCATACAACATGACAGTAGGTATTATTATGGGCAGTTCTTCGGATTGGTCCACTATGAAACACAGTGCTGAAATGCTGGATTATTTCGGAATAAGCTATGAGACAAAAGTAGTCAGTGCTCACCGTACACCGGAGATGATGGTTGAATATGCCAAAAACGCAACGTCAGAAGGCATCGATATTATTATTGCAGGCGCAGGCGGTGCTGCACATCTGCCGGGAATGATTGCATCTTTAACAAATGCACCTGTAATTGGTGTACCTATCGAATCTAAATCTTTAAAAGGCATGGATTCCTTATTGTCCATCGTTCAGATGCCGGGAGGGATTCCGGTTGCCACACAGGCTATCGGTATTCCCGGTGCTAAAAATGCCGGACTCCTTGCAGCAAGAATGATTGGAATATCAGATCAAGCAGTTTTTGAGAAGCTGTTTGAATATACGAAAAGTCTCGAAAAGAAAGTTGAGGATATGCAAAATGATCTTAAGTAAACGTTTATATCCGCCGGCTGTTATCGGTATCATTGGCGGAGGCCAGCTTGGGAAAATGCTTGCACAGAGCGCTCAGAGAATGGGTTACAAAGTTGCAGTGCTGGATCCATCTGAAGACGCGCCGGCACGCAGTACGTGCCATACTTTTATTCAGGCCGACTTCAGCGATGAAGAAGCACTGGTTAAATTAAGTGATATGTCTGATATCGTTACTTATGAATTTGAAAACATAGATGCTCATATTTTAAGAAATCTCGTATCTGACTATTACGTGCCCCAAGGTGCTGAAACTGTATTAACATTACAAAACCGCACGAGTGAGAAAAATGCAATTAGAGATTCGGGTGCGAGTATTGTCCCATTTGAAAATGTTTCATCCAGGGGCGACGTGGAAAGTTTTGCAGATAAATATTCCTATCCCTTAATCGTAAAAACGGCAACGGGAGGCTATGACGGCAAGGGACAGTATTATATCGGTTCAAAAGAAGATTTAACTGCTGAGAATATTCCGTTTGAAGATAGGGAATTTATCGTTGAGAAATATATTGACCTGGAAAGAGAAGTATCACTGACTGCGGCAAGAAGCGCCGGCGGAGAAATAGTTTATTTCCCACTTCAGGAAAACCTGCACCGCGACCAGATTTTATACCGTACGATTGCTCCGGCCAGAGTGGCCTATTTTGAACAGGCGAAAGCCGAAGTGAAAAAAATTATGGATGCGATGCTATTCGTTGGTGTATTTACAGTCGAATTCTTCATAGATAAAGAAGGAGAACTCTACGTCAATGAAATTGCCCCAAGGCCGCATAACTCAGCGCACTACACAATTGAAGCATGCAATATCAGCCAGTTTGATGCACATATTTTAAGCGTGACGAACCAGCCGCTGCCTGAAGTTTATCAGCACCAGGATGCAATTATGATGAACCTGCTAGGCGAAGATCTGGATCGCCTCGGCCTTGAATTATTTGATTATTCTGAATGGAATGTTCATTTATACGGAAAATCAGACCGCAAGCCGGCGAGGAAAATGGGACATGTCACAATATTGACTGATGATATTGACATGGAGCTTATAAAATTGAAAAAGAATTTTGAAAAAGAATCACAGTAATATGTAACCTGTATTTATCCGACGCACTGTTTGAAGCGCATACTAAATTTTACAATAAGCTGGAGGAAATTTAAGATGAAATTCAATGAACCGACAAATCAGGAAATTAGAGAACAAAAACTGTACGCAGAAATGGGTTTAACAGATTCGGAATTCGATAAGATTAACGAAATTTTAGGCAGAGAGCCTAACTATACTGAAACCGGTATTTTTTCTGCGATGTGGAGCGAACATTGTTCTTACAAGCATTCAAAACCATTCTTAAAGCAGTTCCCGACTGAAGGAGAACATGTTTTAATGGGACCCGGAGAAGGTGCGGGTGTTGTGGATATCGGTGATAATCAGGCGATTGTATTTAAAGTGGAATCTCATAATCATCCGTCAGCTGTAGATCCGTATCAGGGTGCAGCAACCGGTATAGGCGGTATCGTTCGTGATATCGTTTCTATTGGTGCGCGTCCAATCGGTTTATTGAATTCACTCAGATTTGGCGAGCTGGATAACAAACAGAACAAGTGGCTGCTTCAGGGTGTCATAGATGGTATGAGAGATTACGGCAATACGATGGAGCTGCCTGCAGTATCAGGCGAAGTGGAATTCGATGCGTCGTATCATGAAAATCCGCTTGTGAATGCAATGGGTGTCGGTTTAATTACACATGATAAGATTCAAAAAGGAACAGCAAAAGGGCTTGGCAACAAAGTGGTCTACGTTGGTCTACCAACGGGGAGAGACGGTATCAATGGTGCAAGTTTTGCATCAGGAGAACTGAGCGATGATAACCGTCCGGAAATTCAAAAAGGCCACCCTGAAGCGGGGAAACTTCTAATGGAAGCAACATTGCAGGCAATCGAGATGAAAGAGCTTGTTGGCATTCAGGATATGGGTGCAGCCGGACTTACCTCTTCAAGCGCCGAAATGGCGGACAAAGGCGGTTCAGGTATGAATCTTTATCTGGATAAAGTACCTGTGACACATTCAGATATGTCACCGTACGAAATGATGCTGTCGGAAACACAGGAACGCATGCTGCTTGTCGTTGAAGACGGATCTGAAGATAAGTTTTTAAATATGTTTACAGAAATGAAGCTCGACTCAGCAGTTATCGGTGAAGTCACTGAAGGCGACCGTCTGACACTTTACTACGAAGATGAAGTATATGCAGACCTGCCGGTGGCTCCGCTGTCTGACGATGCACCTGTTTATGTTTTAGAAGGAACAGAACCAAAAGAGGATGAAGCGCGCACCGATTACAGCAATGAAGATTTAGAAACTGCTTTTGATAAATTAATGACGCACCCGACCATTGCAGATAAATCATATATTTATAACGGCTTTAACAGTACGGCAGGCGGCAACACTGTTCAAGGTTCAGGATTTGGTGCGGGTATCGTTCAGATTGAAGGTACTGACAAAGCTGTAAGTATGGTGCTTGACGGCAAAAGCCGGTATGTCTTTGCCGATCCTTACAACGGCGGGAAAGAAGTCGTTGCACAAACATTCAGAAACATTATTGCAACAGGTGCCATGCCATTAGGCATGACGGACTGTTTGAACTACGGATCTCCGGAAAAACCTGAAATTTACAATCAGCTGGACAAGTCCACTAAAGGGATGGCCGAAGCGTGTCTTGCTTTATCAACACCTGTAGTTTCAGGGAATGTCAGTCTGTATAACGAACACAGCACAGGGGGGATTCTGCCGACACCGATTATCGGTATGGTCGGTTTAATCGACAATATTAATCAGCTGGCCCATGAAAGTGTAAATGAAGGCGACGCCTTATATTTAGTTGGTGAATTAACACCGTCATTTGCGGGCAGCCAGCTTGAAAAACTTCTTGAAAACACAATCCGTCAGACAACACGGTCAATCGATCTTGAGCTCGAATACAGCCGCGGAATGATGCTGCGTGAAAAACTTGTTAACGGGGAAATCAATAAAATCGCTCCGCTTGGACGCGGCGGTCTGATTGCCAAGCTCGCTCAGCTTGCAAGTTTTAATAATGTCGGTCTTGAAGTAAATGTCGATGTCCGTAAAGACTTACTCTTTGCAGAAGGTGCTTCGAATTATCTTGTTGCAGCACCGTCAGGACTTGATATCGAAGGCGCAGTTGAAATTGGTAAATTAACAGGCAGTAAATTTGTTGTGAAAGCACAGGATTTTGAAATTAACCGTGAATTATCAGATGTCAGAAACGCATGGGAGGGGGCAATCCCGTCATGTATGAACTCAGAGGACTAAATGAAGAATGCGGTCTCTTTGGTATTTGGGGGCACCCCGAAGCCAGCGAATTAACGTATATGGCACTGCACAGCCTGCAGCACCGCGGTCAGGAAGGGGCGGGTATCGTCGCTTCCGGCGGTGACTATCTGTTCGGGGCACGCGGTATGGGTCTTCTGACTGAAGCACTCTCTCAAACCCAGCTTGAATCACTGAGACCATTTTCAAAATCAATCGGTCATGTCCGTTATGCAACAAGTGATTCAAGTGCTTTATCAAACGTTCAGCCGTTTTTATTTAAAAGTCATATCGGTGATCTCGGTCTTGCGCATAACGGCAACATCGTTAATGCGCTCCATATCAGAAGGGCACTTGAAGACCAGGGTGCAATCTTTCAGACGACTTCGGATTCCGAAGTGTTTGCACATCTGTTAAGACGGGCGAAAGGTCCGACGAGAAAAGCGCGAATTAAAACTGTTCTTCAGCAGCTGAAAGGTGCATTTGCCTTTGTTATTTTACATGAAGATGCATTGACAATTGCCCTGGATGACCACGGTGTACGCCCGCTGATGCTTGGTATTCTGGATGGTGCTTATTGTGTGGCGAGCGAAACCTGCGCATTTACAGCAATCGGTGCGGAGTATATCCGTGATATCGAACCGGGAGAGCTCATTACAATCAGCGACGACGGTATTGATTTTGACCGCTACACAGATTTTGAGAATCCTAATATGTGTTCTATGGAATACATTTATTTTGCCCGTGCAGATTCAGAATTCCGAGGTACTTCAACGTACACAATCCGTAAAGCCCTCGGCGAAGAGCTGGCGAAAGAAATGGATGTTAAAGCGGATATTGTAATCGGTGTGCCGGACTCAAGTCTTGCAGCAGCAAAAGGGTTCAGCGATGAATCGGGTATCCCCGGCGAACAGGGTTTATTAAAAAACCGCTACGTCGGCAGGACTTTTATCGCGTCGGGACAGGAAGCGCGTGAACGCGCAGTCCGGATGAAACTGTCACCGGTCAGGGATATAGTAGAAGGCAAAAGCGTAATTGTTATCGATGATTCAATTGTCCGCGGAACGACGAGTAAATTTATCGTGAAAGCATTGAAAAAAGCAGGAGCGAAAGAAGTTCATATGGGCGTCTCATCTCCGCCTCTTAAAAACCCGTGTTATTACGGTATAGATGTATCGACGCATGCGGAAATTATTGCATCGGCGAAATCAACTGAAGAAGTACGGGAAGAAATCGGTGCGGATTCACTGACTTATTTATCTGTTGAAAGAATGCATGAAGTGTATGAAAGATACGGCTCACGCGGTGAGTGTGATGCATGTTTTACGGGAAATTATCCGATTGAAAATACTGACGGTCTCTTACCTCAGGAAAAAGATGCAAAAACGAAAGGAGTATAACGATGTCTGAACAATATAAAAAAGCCGGTGTCGATATTAATGCCGGATATGAAGCGGTCGAACAGATGAAAGGACATGTAAAACGCACTATGCGTCCCGAAGTTATCGGCGGTCTTGGAGGTTTCGGCGCAGCATTTGATTTGTCACAGTTAAATATGATCTCCCCTGTACTTGTATCGGGTACTGACGGTGTCGGCACGAAACTGAAGCTCGCCATCGATTATAACCGTCACGATACGATCGGCATCGATGCTGTTGCAATGTGTGTAAACGACATTATTACGACCGGTGCAGAACCGTTATATTTCCTTGATTATATTGCTGTTAACAAGGTGGTTCCTGAACATATCGGAGAGATTGTTAAAGGGGTGTCGGAAGGCTGCGTGCAGTCTGAATGCGCGCTGATAGGGGGGGAAACTGCCGAGATGGGAGAAATGTACGGCGAAGGTGAATATGATATTGCGGGGTTTGCTGTCGGTGCAGTTGAGAAAGATCAGTATATCGACGGAACATCTGTTCAAGCCGGCGATAAAATTATCGGTCTCGCTTCAAGCGGCATTCATTCAAACGGCTACAGCCTGGTCCGTAAAATTATTGCAGATAATCAAATTGATGTGACTGCAGAGCTGGATGGCGACAAGCTGCTTGATCTGCTCCTTGAACCGACGCGTATTTACGCGCAGGAAGTTAAAGCATTAAAAGACAAAGTAACGATAAAAGCGATGAGTCATATTACCGGCGGCGGTTTTATTGAAAATATTCCGAGAGCCTTGCCTGAAACACTGGGTGTGAGTCTCGACGTTACGAATATTGAAGTGCCGAAAGTACTCGCCTGGCTGCTCGAACAAAGCGGGATGAAACAGGAAGAAGCATATAATGTCTTCAACATGGGCATCGGCTTTATTATTGTCGTGCCAAAAGAAGAAGCGGATACGGCACTCGATATATTGAAAGACTTCGATTATACGAGCAGCGTGATTGGTGAAGTCACTGCTGAAGAGGGAATTAAAATAAATGGTCAGTAATGTTGCGGTATTTGCTTCCGGCGGCGGTTCTAATTTTGAAAACCTTGCTTTAAAAAGTGCTGAATCCGGATTTGATATTAAAGTACTGATTGTTGACTCGCCGGATGCATTCGCAGTTAAACGGGCAGAGAAATTAAATATTCCTTCAATTATTATTAATCGGGGTGTATATTCCAGCAAACGGGATTTTGAAACTGCCATTAAAGAAGCACTCTCAGATTTTACTGTTGATTATATCGTGCTCGCCGGCTTTATGAGAATATTGTCGGCTGAGTTTATTAATGCATATAAAGACCGGATTATTAATCTGCATCCCTCGCTGCTGCCGTCATTTAAAGGCAGAAATGGTATCGAAGATGCTTACAATTACGGCGTAAAAGTAACCGGTGTGACAGTGCATTATGTCGATGCCGGGATTGATACCGGAAAAATTATTGAACAGACTGCAGTTATAATAGAAGAAGATGACACACTTCAATCACTTGAAGATAAAATACATCAGACAGAGTACGAACTATATCCTGAAGCTCTGAAGAAAGTACTGAATGGGAGAGTTTAACTATGAAAGCATTGCTTAGTGTATCGAACAAAACAGGCATAGAAAAATTTGCGGCGGGGCTTATTGAACAGGGCTACGAGCTCTATTCCACGGGCGGCACATTTAAAGCTCTCGAGGACGCTGATATTGCTGTGAAACAGGTCAGTGATTTAACGGACTTCAATGAAATTATGGACGGCCGTGTCAAAACACTTCATCCGGCAGTTCACGGCGGAATTTTAGCAGACCGTGACAATCCGGCTCACATGGAAGATCTTCGTAAAAATAATATAGAAACGATTGATCTTGTTGCTGTGAATTTATACCCGTTTAAAGAAACGGTCAAAAAAGCGGATGTGACTGAAAGTGATGCAGTGGAAAATATCGACATAGGCGGGCCGACAATGCTGCGTGCGGCGGCAAAAAACTACAAACATGTAACGACAGTTGTCGATCCTTTTGATTATGAAGAAGTGCTGGAGCGTATGAAAAATAACGCGCTTGATGAGAATTTCAGAAAGCAGCTTATGATTAAAGTGTTCCGTCATACAAATGACTATGATCAGGCAATTGTAAACTTCTTTGCACAAAGTGAAAAAACGCTCCGTTACGGCGAGAACCCGCATCAAAGTGCAAAATACGTTAAAACGTCAGGCGAGCAAAATACAATTCTCAACGCCAAGGTGCTCCACGGCAAAGAACTGAGCTACAACAATTTAAGGGATGCGGACAGCGCCTTCCAGCTGGCGAAGAAATTCGATCTGCCGGCGGCAGTTGCAGTTAAACATATGAACCCTTGCGGTGTCGGTACCGGAGATACGCTGGAAGATGCGTTTCAAAATGCATTCGATGCTGATAATCAGTCAATTTTCGGCGGTATCGTTGCGCTTAATAAAATAGTGAATGAAGCGGCAGCAGAAAAATTAAGCAAGGTGTTTTTAGAAGTAATTATTGCCCCGCATTTCTCAGAAGAAGCATTGAACATTTTAACGGCGAAGAAAAATATTCGTCTCCTGCAGGTTGATTTTACAGAAGATGCTGTGCAGGACGAATTTGTCAGCGTGTCGGGCGGCTACCTTGTACAATCGCGTGATACAGGGAAACTCGATAAAGATTCTCTTGAATATGTTACAGAACAGAAACCTGATGAAGACCAGCTGAAAGCATTGGCACTTGCCTGGGAAGTATCTAAACATGTGAAGTCGAATGCGATTGTCCTCGCCAACAGTAAACAGACAGTCGGTATCGGCGCCGGTCAGATGAACCGTGTCGGCGCCCTGAAAATTGCAGCGGAACGAGCAATTGAGCTTGGAGACAATATTGTTCTCGCAAGCGACGGGTTCTTCCCGATGCCGGATACAGTGGAAAATGCACACCGGTACGGAATAAAAGCAATAATCCAGCCCGGCGGTTCAAAACGCGATAATGAATCAATCGATTTTTGTAATGAGAATGGTATCGCAATGGTATTTACGGGAATGCGTCATTTCAAACATTAATACTGGGGGACGGAAATCAATGAATGTATTAGTAATTGGCGGCGGCGGACGGGAGCATGCTCTCGTGAAAGCTTTAAGCCGGTCAAAGCATACAGAAAACATACACGCAGTACCCGGCAACAGCAGTATAGAGAAATATGCTGACGTACACAGCGATATTAAAGATTCCGATATTGACCGGATTGTTGAACTGGCGAAAAAGGAGAACATTACATGGGCAGTTATCGGTCCTGAAGCCCCGCTTAATGCAGGTCTCGCTGATGCACTGGAAGCTGCGGGAGTGAAAGTGTTCGGACCGAGAAAGCTGGAAGCACAGCTCGAGTCTTCCAAAGCTTTTGCCAAAAAAATTATGTTTAAATACGACATCCCGACTGCAGCCTACCAGACATTTACGAATTTAATCGAAGCAGCAGAGTACGTTAAACAAGAAGGCGCACCGATAGTCATTAAAAAAGACGGTCTGGCTGCAGGCAAAGGTGTTGCTGTGGCAATGACTGAAACTGAAGCGCTCGATGCATTAAAAGAAATGTTTGCTGAAGGTGAAGATAATCCTGTTGTCATCGAAGAATTCCTTGAAGGTGAGGAGTTCAGCTTAATGGTGCTCGTAAACGGAGAGTACACATTGCCTTTCAATATTGTAGCCCAGGATCATAAACGTGCGTATGACGGAGATACGGGACCGAATACGGGAGGTATGGGTGCCTATGCCCCTGTAACTCATATTGGTGCTGATGTAATCGGCGAAGCTGTCAGTAAAATAGTTAAGCCTATGGCAGATGCAATGGTAAAAGAAGGACTGGACTACTTCGGTGTGATGTATCTCGGAGCTATTATTACGAAGGACGGCGTTAAAACAATTGAATTTAATGCGCGTTTCGGCGATCCGGAAGCCCAGGTGCTGCTGGAGCTTCTTGAATCGGATTTTATCGATGTGCTTGAAGCGGTCAGAAATAAAGAGTCTTACGAACTGCAATTCAGCAGCGACTCTATGCTCGGTGTAATATTGGCGTCGAAAGGTTACCCGAAAGATTACGTTAAGGGCTCTTCAGTTGTCATTCCTGATGAACTGGAGGATAAAATATTCAACAGCGGACTGAGACACGTTAAGGATGAGAGTTATGAAACTGCCGGAGGCAGAGTGATGCTTGTAACGGGACGCGGGAGCACACTCGAAGAAGCTAAACAAGCTGCATATAACAATACTAAACAGATTGAATTTAATAATGATGCGCTATTTTATCGTAATGATATTGGAGAACGCGGCGTATAAACAGGTGATTATTTCACCTGTTTTTTTATTTTAAAATTGTATGGTGTCTGGAATTAATTCATAGTATAATAATATGCATTAAGAAAATTGGAGGAAAAATAATGAAGAAATTATCAATGTTGTTAATGGCAGCATTTGTATTAATACTTGCTGCCTGCACCAGTGACAGTGATGTAGAAGAAGAAGTAGCGGAAACAGAAGGGGACGCTGGAAACGGGGAAGCAATTGATTTTAGTATTATGGCCTTGCCGAACTCGCTTGATCCGCATGCGGCAAATGACGGTTATTCACTTTATGTGATGACTAATATTTACGAAACACTTGTAAAATTAAATCAGGATCTGGAACTGGAGCCAGGGCTTGCTGAAAGTTACGAACAGATTTCAGATACAGCCTGGGAATTTAAACTTCGTGAAGGGATTAAATTCCATGACGGCAGCGACTTTAACGCAGAAGTGGTAAAAGCTAACCTCGATCGCGTGCGCGATGAGGAAGTGGCGTCACCATTGTCCTTCCTCTTTACGGAAATCTCAGACGTGGAAATCATTGATGACTACACGGTTCAGATACATACAGACGAACCATTTGCAGCCTTGCCCGCTCACCTTGCACATCCGGGCGGACATATGATCAGTAAAGAAGTCATCGATGCGGATTATGCTCAAATGGAAGAAGGCGGCAACCCGCTGACTGAAGTTAACCGTACACCGGTAGGGACAGGATTCTTTAAATTTGAAGAGATCAATGAAGGTGAACACATTACATTAACAAGAAACGAAGAATACTGGGGAGAGCCTGCCAAACCTGAATCAATTACATTCAGAGCAGTGCCGGAAGACCAGTCCCGTATTGCTGAATTAACATCAGGCACAGCGGATATAATTTATCCGATGGATCCGAATGATGTTCAGCAGGTTGATGCAAACGAAGGCAGCGAAGTTCAGCAGCGCCCAAGTGCAAACATGACGTATTTAGGTTTTAACACGGAAAAAGAACCGTTTAATGATGAAAATGTCCGCCTGGCGATTGCTTCTGCAATCGATAAAAATGCGATTATCGAAAATATTTTAGTGGGCATTCACGAAGTTGCGGAAACACCGTTAAACCCGACAGTACACGGCTACAGCGAAAATCTGGAGCCAATTGAGTACGACCTTGATCAGGCAAAAGAATACCTTGCAGCAAGTGATTATCCGGAAGGATTTACAGCGGAAGTTGTACTGAATTCGAGAACACACCAGGACGTTGCAACTTACATGCAGGAAGTATTATCTGAAATCGGTGTGGATTTAGAGATTTCTCTAATGGAAGCTGGCGCCTACCAGGAATATACAGCGAACGGTGACCATGAAATGTTTATGGGCGGCTGGGGCACAGTAACGCTCGATGCGGATTACGGACTATACCCGATGTTCCATTCGGATAATATAGGCGCACCAGGAAACAGAACAAGATACTCCAACCCGGAAGTTGATGAATTACTGGATAATGCGCGTGTAGAAATGGATGAGGAAACACGTCTTCAGATGTACGAAGACGCACAGCAGATTATTATAGACGAGCAGCCGCTAATCCCGGTCTTCCATACGACATTATTAACGGGAATTAACTCTGACTTGGACGGCTACTACCAGTACCCGAGCAGTTTCCCTTATCTTAAAGACTTGGAATAGAATAAATATAAAGAAACTCCGGCGATGCAGCGCATTGTCGGAGTTTTTGATTGTAGAATAATAACGGGAAACTGCCGTTGCATGCGAAGCAGTGAATTTGGATATAGGAACGATTTTTATGCCTGTCCTGTCACATTGGTATGCACAATGACGGGACAGTGCAGTTACCCCGTCACTGTAGTTTTCACAATGACGGGACAGGACGGTTACCCCGTCACTGTAGTTTTCACAATGACGGGACAGTGCAGTTACCCCGTCACTGTAGTTTTCACAATGACGGGAGAGGGCGGCTGCCCCGTCATTGTGACTTTCGTTCGACACCGGGCGTCGTCATGAACCGGATACACCGGAAATGGAATGCGCCTGCGTCTAACAGAATATACAAAAAAATCTGTCTCGCAACACAGAAATTTCACACTTTTTACGGGTTTTATGCTACTATTTATTTACTTATTACTTTATTACGAAGTAATATAAAAAGGATGATAATCTATGAAGAAGTTACTGTTAACGGGCTATGAACCATTTCTAAAATTTAAAACAAATCCGACCCAGGCTGCCGTCGAAAGTCTCGAAGGTAAAGTCATCGGAGATTATAAAATTATCGGCAGGGTTTATCCTGTAGCGTTTAAGGAAATTAATTCATTAATCGAACAGGATATCGAGGCTGTCGAGCCTGACGCGGTGCTTTCTTTAGGTCTCGCAAGCGGTATTTCAAGTGTTCATCTTGAACGCATTGCGATTAATACAATTGACGGACGTGAAGATAATACTGGTTTTAAACCGAATGGCGAAAAAATTTATGAAAATGGCGCCGACGGCTTGTTTTCAAAATTGCCGTTAAAGCAGCTTGAAACTGCGTTATTGAACGAAAATATCCCGGTAAATATTTCGAATTCAGCAGGCACGTATTTGTGCAACAATTTAATGTACAGCGAGCTGTATTATTTGCAGCAGAAGAAGCTGGATATTCCGGCAGGTTTTGTGCACGTGCCGCCGAGTCATGAAATTGGTATTGCACAGCGTGTGCCGAGCTGGCCTCAGGAAGATATTACCCGCGCAGTTCATATTATTATTGAAAACCTGCAGTCAAATTAGGAGGACATTATGAAGTTAGTAAAAGTTAGCAATTATGAAGAAATGAGCAAGAAAGCATCTGATATTTTATTTGATGTTATCAAAGAAAATGAAAAACCTGTCATTGGCCTCGCAACGGGTTCAACACCTGAAGGCACTTATATGGAACTGATTAAAAAGTTAAATGGCAGCGACGTTGATCAGAACAATATTACTACTTTTAATCTGGATGAATACGTAGGACTCGATAAAGACCATGAGCAGAGTTATTCATATTATATGCATGAAAATTTCTTTAATCATGTTTCGATTCCAAAAGAAAATATTCATTTATTAAACGGCAAAGCTGAGAATGCTGAAACAGAAGTTGAAGCATATGAACAGGCAATCGATGAAGCGGGTCTTGACGTACAGCTTCTTGGTATCGGACGCAATGGACATATTGCATTTAACGAACCGGGTACATCTTTTGACTCACTGACGCATGTTGTTGATTTAACACCGGAGACTGTTGAGGATAACTCGCGTTTCTTCGATAATCTTGGCGACGTGCCGTCTAAGGCATTTACCATGGGCTTGAATTCAATTATGAAAGCTAAAAAAATTGTTATACTTATTTACGGTGAAAATAAAAAAGAAGCGCTGAATGCATTATTAAGCGGCGAAGTAACTGAAAATAACCCGGCTTCTATTTTAAATAATCATGAGGATGTAACCATCATTGCAGATACTGCTGCGATTGGTGAATAAATTTAAATTGTGAGATAATACTTCTAATACATATGTGTTAGGAGTATTTTTTATGAATGAACATAAACAGAAAATGATATATACAGCTGCCATGCTGGTCATATTTTTAATTATCGCGAATACGATGGTCGAAGTGAACTGGTTTCTGCAGCTTGTGGCAGTAATTTTTGCAGGCTATTACATTCTCTATAGCGTAAAAGCGCTCCGGGCAGAAGAAAAAGAGAAGCAATAAAATAAAGGCACTGAATTCTAAAATTAGATTTCAGTGCCTTTTATACGTTTTCGGCTGTATTCATATATTAAACTTCTTCCGCAGCTTCTTCGATTTGTTTTTTAATTCGCTGAGGAATCATAACAACTTCTGTTCTTAAGTTTTTCGGACGGTATGTTCTGTCGATACATTTATTAAAGAATTCAAGATGTTTTCTATCGATGCATCTTTCAGTTTCCGAGTTAGAGTCACCGTCATCTGCCTGAATAGAATACCAGTAAAGATAATCGTAATCACCCATAGTGTCTCTCATAATTGTTTCCACAAACATTTTCTCGCCGTCAAGTGTAAGAAGGGCATCGTTCATATGCTCGTTTAAAAATTCCATCCATTGATCGACCAGTTCTTCTTTACCTTTTTTCACCCTAAATCTTGTTAATTCTACTTGCATATTCAGGACTCCTTTGTTTTTCGTCTACATCATGATACAACATTAAAATGCTTTGTCAATGAGTATTTGCAACTTTTTTTGGATGTGAAATTTATGCATATTTTAAAAATAAAAAGAAATTTATTTTTAAAGAATATATTGCACAATAATACATGATAAATTAAGACCTCCCTTTCATCTTTTCGATGAAGGGGAGGCCAATGCACTGCTTATTTTTTAATTCTTTTAATGTTTTTGATAATGCCGCTTTCTGTCGACAAGACACTTCTTTTATAGACGAAGCCTGCGAGAGAAAGTGCGATAATTATCGTAATTACCATGATTAGAATACCGATTATCATCGGCATATGTCCTGTATCATTAACGAGCAGGCGGAGCGGCATAACGAACGGTGTAAAGAATGGGAAATAGCTTGTAATTGTTACTGCGATGTTATCTGCAAACGACATGCCCCCGAGCGCGATAAAGTATCCGATCATGCTGAGGAAGGTTACCGGCATCAATCCCTGCTGGAGATCCTCCATCCGGTTAATAAATGAACCGAGCATAGCTGCAACTGACAGGTAAAGAATCAGTCCGAGAATAACAAAAATAATACAGTAAACTACAATTTTTAAAGTCTGATCATTCGTCTCGAGTCCGAACTGGTCGAGAAGGGCGGATGTATCAGAAAAGTAAAATGCAATCAGACCGCCGGCTGTAATCAGGCCGACCTGGATAACACTGACAGAAATCATAGCGAATACTTTTGCCATTAAATGCTGTGTCGGGCGGATGCTCGATACAATCATCTCTATGACACGTGAAGATTTTTCATTCGCTATTTCTGTCGAAATCTGGCTTGCGTAGTTCAGAATGATAATAAACATCAGAATAACCGAGAAGTAGAAAATAATCATATTCAGGATGTTTGTCTCATCTGAATCAGCTGCCTCGAAACTGCCTGAATCATCATCCGCCGCCACTAAAAATTCCACGGGTACTTCTTCGTACATCTGGGAAATTTCCTCTTCCGAGAGCTCGAGAGTCTGAAGTACATAAACACGGTTTGTTTCATTTAAAGCAAGCTGGATACTTTCTTCCTGTGATGATGAGATTTCTTCATCCATCCGGATCTCAGCTTCCAGCGGGTCGGTATTTACAATGTCGAGCACTGCATCGCCATCTTCGCCGGCGATTTCAATCGTTTCGTCGTAAGACTGGAGTGTCGGTTCGAATACTGACAGGAATGTTTCATCCGCCTCAACTTCGAGTCTTATTTCTTCGTCATCCGAATCAAACAGCCCAATAATTTTATCCAGGTTAAAAGCGATAAACATCCCCGCTATAATAATCAGTGTTGTGATTAAAAACGATTTGGCTTTAAGTTTTGAAAAGAAAGTAAGGTTAAATGTCGTCATAAATTTATTCATAGTCACGGCCTACTTTCGCTATAAAGATATCATTTAAAGAAGGTTCGTTGACCTGGAATCTTTTAAAGAAACCAATATCGGTAATCCGTTTATAAATATCCTCGGCATATTTTTCATCTGCGATTTTTATCACTGATTTATTTCTTATCTGTTCCATCTCAAGCACACCCGGCATGTCTTTGATAAAAGCAATATCATGTTCGCCTTCAATAATGATTTCCTTCTGGCCGAAGTCTTGTTTAATCTGGTCGATATTGCCGCTGACAATCTGTTTTCCACGGTCGAGGATACACAATTCTTCGCACAGTTCTTCAACATGTTCCATGCGGTGAGTACTGAAAATAATAGTAGAACCCTGTGCATTTAAATCTTTTACCGCGTCTTTCAGTATCTCAACATTAATTGGGTCGAGACCGCTGAAGGGTTCATCCAGAATGATTAATTCGGGGTTATGTATTATAGAAGCAATCAGCTGGATTTTCTGCTGGTTCCCTTTGGACAGCTTTTCGATTTTTTTAAACTTATTTTCTGTTACTTTAAAGCGTTCAAGCCAGTAATCCAAAGCTTTGCCTGCATCTTTTTTTGACATGCCTTTTAATTCAGCTAAATACAGTACCTGTTCAGATACTTTTAACTTAGGGTGCAGACCGCGTTCTTCAGGCAGGTAGCCGATTTGATCTGTCATATGATAGCCGATGCTCTTGCCGTTATATAAAATTGAACCGGATGTCGGTGTGAGCAGCTGGAGAATCATGCGGAAGGTTGTCGTTTTTCCAGCACCGTTGCCGCCGAGAAAACCGTACATGCTTCCTGCAGGAACTTTAATGTTAATTGAATCCACAGCTGTCTGTTCTCCGAACACTTTTGTAAGATCGGTAATTTCCAAAGCCATAATACTCCCCCTTTAATTTGTTAAATTAAGTTTACCATAATGCTTAAACAGAAAAAAATCGTTATAATATAAAGGTGCAATTATGAAAGGAGCAGCAACTTGAATAATAATGAAGAAAAAGCATCGTTTAAAAAATTTATTAATTTAATTAAAAGTACTAACGTTAAAAAAGGCTTGTTTTTTACGGGAGTTCTGCTGACGCTGATCGGCACAGCCGGTTCGCTGATTGTCCCGCTGTTAACACAGATGTTTATCGACGGCTTCAATACTGACTTAATTACTATGCCTCTTGTTATATTGATTATCGCTGTGTTTTTAGGCAGTGCAGTCATCGACGGTATTTCTTATTACATGCTTGCAAAAATAGGACAGACGGTTGTCCGGAGTTTGAGAGAAAAGGTCTGGGCCAAGTTTCTTAAGCTGCCGGTCAGCTATTTCGATAAAACAAAAAGCGGCGAGTCTGTCAGCCGGGTTGTTAACGATACGAGTATTATTCAAAATCTGATTACGAGCCATTTTCCTCAGTTAATCAGCGGTGTGCTGAGTGTTGCAGGTTCAGTCATTATTTTATTTTTCCTCGACTGGAAACTGACTTTAATAATGTTCGTGTCGCTCCCGATATCTATCGCGGTTATTATGCCGCTCGGCAGCCGTATGCAGAAAGTATCGAAAAAGCTGCAGGATGAAACTGCCGCCTTTACGGGTGCCATTCAGGAAACGCTGAGCGAAATCCGCTTAATGAAATCATTTAACGCAGAAAACTATGAACAGCAAAAGGGTAACGGGGGTATCGGACAGCTCTATAAATACGGCATGAAAGAGGCAGTCATCAATGCTCTCTTATCGCCGATTATGTATACGATTATGATGTTTGTCATTATACTGGTCATCGGTTACGGCGGACTGAGGGTGGCTGACGGTACGATGACAATCGGTACACTGGTTGCTTTCTTATTATATTTATTCCAGATTATTATGCCGATGACGATGTTTGCCATGTTCTTTACTGAGTACAACAAAGCGCTCGGGGCAACGGGAAGAATTATGGGCATTCTGGAAATGGATGATGAAAAATCTGGCAGCCTGGAAGATGTGTCACTGGCTTATAAGACGCTTCAGTTTAATAATGTATCTTTCGGCTATGAGGATACACCAGTGCTTGAAAACATCTCTTTTACCGCCAATAATAATCAGAAAATCGCCTTCGTCGGTCCAAGCGGCAGCGGGAAGTCCACAATATTTTCTCTTATTGAACGCTATTATTCTGTTTGGAGCGGAAGTATCACCATCGATAATATAGATATTGAAAATATTCCTCTCGGTGAATACCGGAGCGGCATCGGCTATGTTGCCCAGGAAAGCGCAATTATCTCCGGCACCATTAAAGAAAATATTACCTACGGCTTGAAAGCTGGTGATTACACTGACGAGGATATTGAACGTGCAGTAAAACAGTCCTATACCAGCGAATTTATCGATGAACTGCCGGACGGTATCCTGACAGAAGTCGGCGAGCGCGGTGTGAAACTCTCGGGCGGCCAGCGCCAGCGTATCGGCATCGCACGGGCATTTTTACGCAATCCCCAAATTTTAATGCTGGATGAAGCGACAGCAAGTCTCGATTCGCAGTCTGAAAAATACGTCGGAGAAGCATTGAATGAGCTCATGGCAGGCAGAACGGTTCTCGTAATCGCACATCGTTTGTCGACCATTGTTAATTCAGATAAGATATACTTTATTGACAGCGGACACTTAACAGGCGAAGGCACCCACATAGAACTGATGGCTTCGCACGATATGTACAGAGCATTTACAGAACAGCAATTTGGAGAAGATTAGAGGCATTATATTTTATGGGTATTTTATTTGAAGCATTTCAGCCGGTGATTCCGATATTTATAATGATTTTCATGCTGATTACGGTTATTACACTGATGATCAATATAAAGCACGGATATCACCTGGACTCAATTTCTAGAAAAATTAAATATTTATCGGTCATCGGCCTGACGATGAGTCTGGTCGGCATATTTCTCGTAACGATGATGCCGACTTCAAACGACAGTGATATCGTCGAGCTGACACCATTTGCAAGCATAGAAGAAATGTGGTATTTTGCCACGACAGAAGCATTAATCAACAGCGTGCTGATGAATATTGTCCTGTTTATTCCTGCAGCATTTTTTCTGTATATTATTATCAGAAAAGAGCTGCTGACAACAATTTTATGCACGCTGCTGTCGGTGTTTATCGAAACGATGCAGTATCTTCTTCCAATTGGCAGAATTACGAGTATTGATGACGTTATTTTAAATACTCTCGGCGGAATTACCGGTGTGATACTCGGTGTTATATTTTTAAAATTTAAAGATGTTTATTACGCTCTCTTTGGTGGTAAATAGATAAATAACATCAAATAAAGGGGATGTTGTCTATGTACAACAAATTAAAACACATTGAAGGTGTAAATTTACTGCCGAGAGAAGTAGTAGGTCCGGCTTTAGTAGGATCAGTGGAGTACTTTAAGGGAGAGAAAAGTACATACCACGGATCACTGGTTGCGACAACTCACAGATTATTTATGAACCTGGAAGATCATGATATGGTTTGCGTAGAGGAGATCAGCTTCAAAGATATTACACGGGTAACAGTTGAGGATTTGCTGATGGTGGGACATATCCTTCATCTTTGGCAGAATGATAAGCTGCTCGTCAGCATAAAAAGTATTTCCGAAGGAAAGCTCGATAAGTTTCTCGAATTTTATTATAAATACAGAACACAGCATGCTGAAGCTGCTGAAAGAAATGAAGCACTTGCTTAAAGAAAAAGCCGGGTATGACGTGCTACCCAAAAGTTGAACTTTTGGATTTAGGCTGATTTCAAGGTATGTTTCCTGAATTGTTCAGGAGACATGCCTTTTAATTTTGTCTTGATTCTATATTTATTATAATAATTAATGTACT
>NZ_JADGLW010000005.1:0-144986 GCF_015235105.1 Jeotgalicoccus nanhaiensis | reverse complement strand
ACATTCAATAGTCTGGCGGCGATGGCGGAGAGGCCACACCTGTTCCCATG
The DNA here is from genome assembly GCF_015235105.1 of Jeotgalicoccus nanhaiensis. Classification (NCBI taxonomy): domain Bacteria; kingdom Bacillati; phylum Bacillota; class Bacilli; order Caryophanales; family Staphylococcaceae; genus Jeotgalicoccus; species Jeotgalicoccus nanhaiensis. The sequence goes on along the minus strand of NZ_JADGLW010000005.1, from coordinate 144,936 downwards.
TCGAACACAGCAGTTAAGCTCTCCAGCGCCGATGGTAGTTGGACTGACGTCCCGCAAGAGTAGGACGCTGCCAGGCTAATATTTTAATGATTATTCCACAGTAGCTCAGTGGTAGAGCTATCGGCTGTTAACCGATCGGTCGTAGGTTCGAGTCCTACCTGTGGAGCCATTTTTATGTTTTGGCCCGTTGGTCAAGCGGTTAAGACACCGCCCTTTCACGGCGGTAACACGGGTTCGAGTCCCGTACGGGTCACCATTTAAATTATATAGTTCAATATGGAGAATTAGCTCAGCTGGGAGAGCATCTGCCTTACAAGCAGAGGGTCGGCGGTTCGAGCCCGTCATTCTCCATTTTTTGTCCGGAAGGGTAGCGAAGTGGCTAAACGCGGCGGACTGTAAATCCGCTCCTTCGGGTTCGGCAGTTCGAATCTGCCCCCTTCCACCATAGATTTTGGGCTGTAGCCAAGCGGTAAGGCAACGGGTTTTGGTCTCGTGACGCGAAGGTTCGAATCCTTCCAGCCCAGTTTATAATTGGAGCCATTAGCTCAGTTGGTAGAGCATCTGACTTTTAATCAGAGGGTCGCAGGTTCGAATCCTGCATGGCTCATCGCAGAACACTTACAAATGGTAAGTGTTCTTTTTTTATACATAAATTTAGTTTTTATTTATATTTATAAAGCCTTGTATAAAAGCGCTTTCTTTAGTATATTGTAAATAGACAAAGGAATAGTTTTGGGAGGGATGTCAGTGGTTAAAATAGACATCATCGGCGCGCCTACAGCATTTGGACAGCCAAAGTTAGGGGTATCTTTGGGTCCGGATGCGGTGCGCTTTTGCGGTTTGAAGAAACATTTATCCGAGCTTGGTCACGATGTAGCTGATCTAGGAAATGTATACGGCAGCTATCGTCCTGAATACGGGACACACGATATTAAAAATGATGAAGGACTAATCAATTTTGAACAGGTTAAAGATTTCAGCGAACGGCTGGCAAGCACTGTTGAAGCGTCATTAAACCGTAATCATTTTCCATTTATTGTCGGCGGTGATCACAGCCTGTCAATCGGTTCAATAAGCGGTATGGCAAACAAATATAATAATCTCGGGGTACTGTGGATAGATGCTCACGGAGATATCAATAACAGTGAAACATCGCCGAGCGGAAATATACACGGCATGCCTCTCGGTGTGCTGCTCGGAGAAGGCAGTGAAGAGCTCGTTAATATTCATCATGAGGGTGCGAAGCTGAAACATGAGAATATTGTTTTGATCGGGGTGCGTGATCTTGACTCCGGCGAGAAGACTTATATTAAAGAGCACGGTATTAAATGCTATACGATGAGTGATGTTGAAAGACTCGGGCTCGACGTTGTCATAACGAAGTCTCTTAAGTATCTGCAGGACTGCGACGGAATACATCTGTCGCTCGATGTGGACAGTCTCGATCCGCTGGAGATTCAAGGAACCGGAACGAAAGTTGCAGGAGGGATATTTTTATCGGAAATGCTGATCGGATTAAACATACTGAGTAAAACTGAACTGCTTGTTTCAGCAGATTTAGTTGAAGTCAATCCGCTCCTTGATGACTGTAACGATACAGCAGAGAAAGCAGTAAAAATTGCGGAGTACATATTTGGTCAGAGCCAGTTATAAAAAAAGAAGCCTCTTCAGGCTTCTTTCATAATTTTCATCATGTAAACAGCGTACTCATCAGCAGTAGCTGTTTCTTTTTTTTCACTTTTTTTCACAGACAGTTTATCTAGTTTGCTGGTTAATTTTGTAAACTGGTCATTAGTAAGTTTAATACTGTAGGATTCAGAGGATGAAACAGAGTTTTTCGCGTTTAAATTAAAAATATTGATAGAAGGGACAATTGTTTCTGCAGCCGGACGGTAGAACTTCTGGATAATACTATTTTTTTCAACAGTATGCGCAAGGGCTATAATATTATGAGTCAGCAGCTGATTTAAATGATAATGGATTTTTGCTCTCGGCAGATTAAGTTCATCGGCAAGCATCTGACCGGTCTTTGGCTCTTCAGCCATCATGGACAGCAGCTGCAGCCTGAAAGGATCGCTAATTGCTTTAAGCTGGTCAAGTTCATTAATGACAAGCAGTTTTTCCATCAATGTCCTCCATATACTTTTCTTATCATTATCATGTAAAATGTAAATATAGTCAATTAAACAGGTTTTAAATAAAAGAGAATATTTGTTACACAATTGTGAATTTGGTATTATTAAAATGTTAAGTACTTAGGGGGATGAGTATGATAGGTCAAAGAATTAAAGAAATAAGAAATAATAATAATTTAACCCAGGAAGAACTGGCTGACGGGATCATCTCCCGAACTTATTTAAGTTTGATAGAAAAAGGGACCGTCCAGCCATCCACCAACGTATTAGTAAAGTTGAGCAAGCGCCTGAATTGTACTGTAAATGATTTTATGGCAGAAGTCTCGCATTTTAAATATAATAATTTTGAAATACTGCGGGAAATCGGCCATTATGAATTAAAGGTAGACAATGAAGATTACGACGTTGTAAAATATTTTATCGACAAGGAATACGAACTAATTGAAGATGTGCCGCTGCCGGACAGCGGAAGAATTCATTTAATTTATGCACGGTATTTTAAATTTAAAGGGGATTTAAAACGTACGAAACTGCATACTGATAAAGCGCTCGAGAAATTGTCGACAGTCGCTGTCAATCAGCATTACGTTAACGCTGTGCTGTTAAAAGCAGAACTGCTTATGGAAGACGAAGCGATAGACGAAGCGATAGATATACTTGAAGAGACAGTTTATCTGTTAACTAAATTCGATGAATTGAATATTTCCGATATTAAATTACGATTTGCACTTGTAAAATGTTATATTATATTTAAACAATATTACACTGCACACAGACTGATTGAAGATATTCATGAGATATCTTCCAGGCTGAGCATTACTTATAAAAAAGAAGAGCTGAAGAAGTTTGAAATGCTGCTTCTCTTAAAGCTGGAAAGGTATAAAGATGTCCTGGAACTTGCGGATAGCGGGGAAACGGATATCGACATTATGCGGGCATACAGCCTGTGGCAGCTCGACAGAGTAAAAGAAGCTGATCAATTATTAAAAGCAATACCAGAGCCTGATAAGGAGTTTCCCAGCATACCGCAAATAGGTAGTCTGTACGAAGAACTTACCGGGAGATTAGGTGGCTTATAACATAATAGAAAGGAAAATCATTATGGAAACAGCCAACTTTTTTGATAATATCTCTACATCATTTGTTATAACCAGCATTATTGACATTGTGATTATATGGTACGTTTTTTATTTAATCCTGACGGTCATCAAAGGGACAAAAGCTGTACAATTAATCAAAGGGATATTTTTCATAATTATTGGACGGGCATTAAGTAATTTTTTAGATTTAACAACGACAACACAGCTGTTCGATATGGTGCTTCAATGGGGTTTCCTGGCCGTTATTGTTATCTTCCAGCCCGAGTTGAGACGGGCGCTTGAACAGCTTGGCCGGGGCAGCCTGTTCAGAAGCAGTGCCGGCAGCGATGTCAGCGAGCATGAGAAAATGCGGCAGGATATGGTGACCGCAGTACGCTACATGGCTAAACGCCGTATCGGTGCGTTGATTGTGCTCGAAAAAGAAACAGGGCTGAAGGATTACATTGAGACGGGTGTACCGTTAAATGCAGAAATTTCTTCTCAGCTGCTTATTAATATTTTTATTCCGAACACCCCTCTGCATGATGGGGCAATGATCATCCAGGGCGATAAAATCGCGACAGCCGGAAGCTATTTGCCGCTGTCGGAAAGCAATAAGATTGCAAAGGATCTCGGTACCCGCCACAGAGCGGCTGTCGGAATTTCTGAAGTGACCGATGCATTTACAATAATTGTGTCGGAAGAAACAGGTAACGTATCAGTTACATACGGCGGCAAGATGTCAAAAGAAATTACTCTGGAGAAGCTGGAAGAACTTCTTCAGAAACATTGGCTTGTTACTGCCGGTGCTAAAGAAGGAGGCGGTCTGTTTGCTCGAAAATAAATTGGGACTGAGCATCGTTGCATTACTTCTTGCACTGTTTATGTATGTGAATGCAAATAATGTATTTGAAGATATGAACTTGTTCAGCGATGACAGCACGACTGAAGACGATACTCAATTTGTTGAAGGTATTCCTGTCGAAGTGCTTTACGATGAAGAGTCGTATTACGTTTCAGGTGTACCGCAGGAAGTAACAGTAGAGCTCGGCGGAGCGAATTCAAACGTTAAACGCCTGCAGGCTACGCGTAACTTTGAAGTGATTTTAGATTTAAGAAACCGTGAACCTGGTGAACACGAAGTATTCTTTACAGTGAACGGCCTGCCTGAAAATGTGTCAAGCACCGTTCAGCCGGAGACAGCTAATGTGACTATACAAAATCTTGTCTCCCAGACTTTTGAAGTTCAGGCAGAAGTAAGCGAAGGCCGCATCGGTTCGAGCTATCAGCTCGACACGGTGAACGTTGAGCCGTCAACAGTAACCGTCAGCGGCGGCGAGAGTACGATGAACCGGATACAATACGTGCGCGCTATGATGTCGGATACTTCAAGTATTACAAACGAGCGTGTTGAAGAAGCTGAAGTCAGTGCCTTCGACGCCCAGTATAATAAACTGGATGTAAGTATAGAACCATCGACAGTAAGAATCGAGATTGACGTTGAAGAACTCAGCAAGGAAGTACCTGTCCATCTTGAAACGGCCGGTGAGACAGCAGATGGCAGAACATTGTCGGAAGTGGAATTAAATCATGATACAATTGAAATATATGGTGACAGTGAAACATTAAATTCGATAACATCTGTCAATGCGGAAGTGGATGTTGAAGGAATGTCGTCATCGGGCACAAAAGATGTCCGGCTTGATTTACCTGAAAATGTAACAAAAAGTGAACCTGCTGTACTCGAAGCGGATGTCACGATAGAAAAAGACGAATAATTGCTGCTTAAAAAGGAGATTATTATGGGAAAGTATTTTGGGACAGATGGAGTTAGAGGTATTGCAAACGAAGGATTAACACCGGAACTGGCATTTAAATTAGGCCGTTTTGGCGGTTACGCTCTACTTGAAAAAGGCGAAGAGCATCCACGCGTGTTAGTTGGGAAAGATACGCGTATTTCAGGAGAAATGCTGGAATCTGCGCTCATCGCAGGACTATTATCAATCGGTGCCGAAGTCATGCGTTTAGGCGTCATTTCTACGCCGGGAGTTGCTTACCTGACTAAGGATATGGAAGCAAATGCAGGAGTAATGATCTCTGCGTCGCATAATCCGGTTGAAGATAACGGTATTAAATTCTTCGGCCCGGACGGTTTCAAGCTGACTGATGAACAGGAAGCTGAAATTGAAGCGCTCTTAGACAGCAAAGAAGATAATCTGCCAAGACCGACAGGTGTTTCAGTCGGCACAATTTCAGATTACTTTGAAGGCGGACAAAAATACTTAAGCTACTTGAAATCAACAATCGATACTGACTTTGAAGGACTGAAAATTGGTCTTGACGGTGCACATGGTTCGACGTATCACTTAGGACCGTACTTATTCGGCGATTTGGAAGCAGATACAGCGACAGTCGGAAGCAGTCCGGATGGCACTAACATAAATGCAGGCGTAGGTTCAACACATCCTGAAAAACTCCAGGAGCTCGTTAAAGAAGAAAAGTGCGATTTCGGCCTTGCCTTCGACGGCGACGGGGACCGCATTATTGCAGTGGATGAAAAAGGAGAGATCGTCGACGGCGATAAGATTATGTTTATCCTTGCCCAGTCATTGAAAGAAAAAGGTGAACTGAAAGACGACACAGTTGTTTCAACGGTGATGAGTAACCTAGGTTTCTATAAAGCGCTGGAAGAACACGGCATGAAATCCGATAAAACCAAGGTCGGCGACAGATATGTTGTAGCTGAAATGCGTGAAGGCGGCTATTCATTAGGCGGTGAACAGTCAGGCCATATCGTGATGATGGATTATAACACGACAGGTGACGGATTGTTAACAGGTATTCATTTAGCGGCAATTGTTAAAGAATCAGGCAAGAAAATGAGTGAGCTTGCAGCAATGGTAGAGACGTTCCCTCAGGAGCTAGTAAACGTGCGTGTAAGCGACAAGCATAACGTTACGAACAATGAAGCAGTTAAGAAAGTAATGGCTGATGTAGAAGAGCGTATGGCCGGCAACGGACGTATTCTCGTTCGAGCTTCGGGAACTGAACCGCTTGTCCGTGTGATGGTGGAAGCTGAAACGGAAGAACTTGCAGCCAGCTACAGCCAGGAAATTGCGGAAGTTGTAGCAGCTGAAATGGGACTCGACAAATAAATATAAACTCAAACATCATTCCCAAAAAGGAATGATGTTTTTTTATATCAATTATAGCGTATCACTTTTATTGACTGAAAATTCAGTCCGGGATAATATTGGGTTAACGAAGCTGATAAAATTATTTAAATTAGTAAAAGCATATAACCGAGCCCGGGATGAGGCTGCTAATATCATTTAAATTTTTCATGGGAGGAGAAATTTTAATGGCCGGAATTAACTTGGCAACAGCGAAAAAACTCATTGCAGCTGCGGAAGAAGAAGCTTCGAATATTGGTGTGCAGATGGTGATTACAGTACTGGACGAAGGGGGAAACCTGGTGGCAAGCCACCGAATGGATGATGCGTGGCTGGCGAGTGTTGATATTGCCGAGAACAAAGCATGGACTTCTGTTGCTCTAAAAATGCCGACTTCAGATCTGGCAGAAGCAACAGTTCCGAAGGCGGAACTTTACGGATTGAACACGACCAATCAGGGACGAATCGTTGTTTTCGGAGGCGGTTTCCCTCTGGAGAAAGACGGAAAAGTAGCAGGGGCAATCGGGGTCAGCGGCAGCAGTGTAGAGAACGACGTAAAAGTTGCGGAAGCCGGTGTTAAAGCGTTTGAAGCAGAGGATTTGTAAGAGACAGCTTAAAACAATAGGAGGGGTATTATGCAGGGAAATCGCGGCGTAGTGTACACGGGAAACGGCAGCGTAGAAGTGCAGGATATTAAATATCCAGACCTGGTCTTAAGAGATGGGCCGGGAGTACCTAAGTCGAACGTGGGACGTAAATGCGAGCACGGTGTCATATTGAAAGTCATTACAACGAACATCTGCGGCAGTGACCAGCATATGGTCAGAGGTAGAACAACAGCACCGGAGGGTCTGGTACTCGGACATGAAATTACAGGTGAAGTTATTGAAGTCGGCAGAGATGTTGAGTTTGTAAAAAAAGGAGACATCGCTTCTGTACCATTTAATATTGCCTGCGGACGCTGCGTAATGTGCCGGGAGCAGAAGACACATATTTGTACAAATGTTAACCCTGAAAGACCGGGGGCAGCTTACGGTTATGTGGATATGGGCGGCTGGGTAGGCGGCCAGTCTGAGTATGTTATGGTGCCTTATGCAGATTTCCAGTTACTTGTATTTCCTGATAAAGAACAAGCTATGGAGAAAATACTCGACTTGACAATGCTGTCGGATATTTTTCCTACAGGATATCACGGTGCGTACACGGCGGGAGTAAGAACAGGCTCTACAGTATATATCGCAGGTGCAGGTCCGGTAGGACTGGCGGCAGCCCATTCTGCTCAATTGCTCGGAGCTTCGAGAGTAATCGTTGGTGACATGAAAGATGACAGACTGAAACAGGCAGAGAGTTTTGGCTGCGACACTGTCAATCTCACTAAACATGACAGGCTCGGCGAACAGATTGAGCAGCTTCTTGGTGTGCCGGAAGTGGATTGCTCTGTCGATGCGGTAGGCTTTGAAGCATCCGGTCACGGTGAAGGAGCTGAAGAAAAACCGGCACAGGTGCTGAACACGATTATGGATGTTACTCAGGCAGGCGGCGGGCTCGGTATTCCCGGCCTCTATGTAACAGAGGATCCAGGTGCTTCAGACAAAGATGCGCAGACAGGGTCGCTGAAAGTAAGATTTGGGCTCGGCTGGGCAAAAGCACACAGCTTTGCAACTGGACAGACACCTGCGATGAAGTATAACAGAGATTTAATGAGAGCTGTACTTTCAGGACAGGCGCAAATAGCAAAAGCAGTCAATGCAACTGTTATCAGTCTGGATGAGGCGCCGGGAGGATATAAAGACTTCGACAGCGGTGTTGCTAAAAAATTTGTGATTGATCCGCACGGAATGCTGAAATAAATATAGTAAAAGCGAAGCCGAGTCTCCGGCTTCGCTTTTTTATGTATGATTTTAATATGCTGGTGCAGCTAAAAACTCTCCCATATTAAAATCATTAATAAAATTAAATATGTATACACCTAAAACCTGAAAACCAAAATATAATGAAACGAGACACAGCAGGCTGAAAATAATATTTTCAGCAAAACTGCCCGTGCGGGTAGTAATGGGTAATCTGACCTTGAAGTTTATCGGGAAAAACAGCTGAATGCCGCTTTTAGTTGCCATATCCAATAGGTAATGACTGATCATGCCCGTAATCAAACCGAGCTTTAACGCGTCATTCGGAAAGAAGTAATCGACAAGAAAAGCAATCAGTACGATAAACAGCAGGCTGTGTGTAAAAGAACGATGACCGAAAACGAAGTTAATTAACTTCGAGAGCAACGGAAACGTCTTGCCAATCTTGCTGCCGCCGTGGCAAATATCGGGAATTAAAGACCCCGCAATACCGGCGCCAATTAATAAAACCGGATCGGCGTATGTAAAATGAGCGACTGCCAGACTGGATGCGACACCACCGATGATATGAGTTTTACCTTTCATGATGTGACCTCCTCTGACCTGTATATTATAACACTTTTTTGACATAAATATAACTTTTTCTGAACAAATATTAGTTAATGTTAAGTCCGTAAGCCGAGGGCGGTGAGATAAAATTAAGGTGAACATGTTATTATTGATTTAAATGAATATAAAAGAGGAGAATCATTATGGACGGAACAAAAAGAGCAGACATTAAAGTCGGCAGCACAGTGAAAGTTGTGCAGAAACATCACCAGAGAAGCGGTGAATTGACCGAGGGCGTTGTAGCAAGAATACTAACGAACTCTGCAAATCACCATCACGGTATTAAAGTGAAGCTCGAAGACGGCACAGTCGGCAGAGTGAAGGAAATAATTGAATAAGTGATTGAAGCGGGAATGAATGATAAATCGTTCCTGTTTTTTTGTTATAAGCGAGGATTATGGGGCTGCTGGTTGCTGATGGTGTCTGATAACCGTATTTGTCGGACACCGCGGAATTGACGGTGTCCGATAACCGTATTTGTCAGACATCGTGGAATTGACAGTGTCCGATAACCGTATTTGTCGGACACCGTGAAATTGACAGTGTCTGATAACCGTATTTGTCGGACACCGTGAAATTGACAGTGTCTGATAACCGTATTTGTCGGACACCGTGGAATTGACAGTGTCCGATAACCGTATTTGTCGGACACCGCGGAATTGACGGTGTCCGATAACTGTATTTGTCGGACACCGTGAAATTGACAGTGTCCGATAAACAGCTTTGACTGACATCAAGAAAGTCACACTGTCATTCAAAACGAAAATAGAAACAAAAATCTTCTCTTGAATATATTTTTTACCATTAAAAGGTAAAAAAATCTTGTAATAAGGAAAAAAATAAATTACAATTTTATTCTGACTATAAAGGAGGACAGCTTGTAAAGAAATCGGAATAGCGCCTGAGCAGTACACAGTACTGTTGACGAGGAGGGCAGTGATCGAACATTCGGCGGATACTGTCCCGGATACTGAAGTATTCGTAAGTTTATCTGTTAAAACTTCCGGGCAACCGGTCTGACAGAGCAGATATTCCACAAAACCTAAAACATTACAGAAGGAGTTTATCTTATGTGCGGAATTGTTGGATATATTGGATCATCAGATACGAAGGAAATATTGTTAAAAGGACTTGAAAAGCTGGAATACCGGGGCTACGATTCAGCTGGTGTTGCAGTAAAGAATGAAACAGAAACTAAAGTGTTTAAAGAAAAAGGAAGAATTGCCGATCTGCGTAAAAGAGTGGATGAAGATTTCAGCGGGACAACCGGTATCGGCCATACACGCTGGGCAACGCACGGGGAACCAAGTGTAACGAATTCACACCCTCATCAGAGTTCGGATAAAAGATTCACACTGGTGCATAATGGTGTGATTGAGAACTACAAACAGTTAAAAGAAGAGTATTTAAACGATACAAAACTTATGTCGGATACTGATACGGAAATTATCGTGCAGCTCGTTGCGAAATTTGCACAAGAAGGCTCATCGACACTTGAAGCATTTCAAAAAACACTGTCACTGCTGCACGGCTCATATGCAATCGGTCTTTTGGATAATGAAGATGACCATACTATTTATGCAGCGAAAAATAAATCACCGCTGCTTTTAGGAAAAGGTGACGGCTTCAACGTTATTACATCAGATGCTATGGCCATGCTTGAATTAACAAATGAATTCGTAGAGCTGATGGACGGTGAAGTCATCCAGCTGATGGAAGATCAGATGATTATCAGAGATATGGAAGGAACAGAAATCGAGCGTGAGTCTTATATTGCGGAAATCGATGCAAGCGATACGGAACTTGGCACTTATCCGCATTATATGATTAAGGAAATTAATGAACAGCCGCAGGTCATGCGTAAAATTATAAAAGAATACCAGGATGATAACGGTGATTTAAAAATCGATAAAAATATAATTAAACAGCTTAACGAAGCAGACCGTTTATATATTATTGCAGCAGGTACGAGTTATCACGCCGGACTGATCGGTAAAGAATACTTTGAAAAATGGGCAGGCGTACCGACAGAAGTCCATGTGGCATCAGAATTTGTTTATAACACGCCGCTCTTATCAGAAAATCCGTTATTTATCTTCATTTCACAATCCGGAGAAACAGCGGACAGCCGGGCAGTGCTTGTTGATATTAAAGAAAAAGGCTACAAATCCTTAACGATTACAAATGTGCCGGGATCAACGTTGTCGCGGGAAGCGGATGAAACATTAATCCTGCATGCCGGACCGGAGATTGCAGTGGCATCGACAAAAGCCTATGTAGCACAGATTGCAGTGCTTGCGATTACGGCAGCAGTGACGGCAAGAGAGCTGAACAAAGTATCGGATATGAACTTGATGTCTGAGCTCGCTAAAGTTACAACGGCTATCACAGCGGTGATAGAAGACGCTGACAAGATAGAAGAAATCGTGAAAAGCTATCTTGAAACTTCGAGAAACGCGTTCTTTATCGGCAGAGCAATGGATTACTATGTCGGTCTCGAAGGCGCGTTGAAGCTGAAAGAAATATCGTATATCCAGGCAGAAGGCTTTGCCGGCGGAGAGCTGAAGCACGGAACGATTGCCTTAATAGAAGAAGGCACACCGGTCTTTGCACTCTCTACACAAGAAAAAGTGGACTTGAATATTAGAAGTAACGCACAGGAAGTGAAAGCCCGGGGCGCGAACGTATGTGTCGTAGCAATGGAAGGACTGGAGCAGGAAGGCGATGCGTATGTTATCCCGAGAGTGGATGACATGCTGACACCATTAGTATCCGTTGTAGTCTACCAGCTGATTTCATACTATGCAGCACTGCACAGAGGAAATGATGTAGATAAACCGCGTAACCTTGCGAAGTCGGTTACAGTGGAATAGAAAAATTTAGAAATAGAAAGGGAGCATCTGATTTTCAATAATCAGATGCTCCCTTTCTTTAACTAGTACGCAATCCCAACCCGCGACTGCACATATTCATCACTCTCAAGCTGTTTGTATGCAAACTCTGCGGTATCTCCAACCGTAATCTTCTTTCCGTCTTCCGGCAGGTAATTACGTTCTTCACGATACTCACCAGTCGCTTCACCGTCCGGTAAATAAGTGGGACAGACGACTGTCCAGTCCAACTCGGAAGCTTCCAGCAACTCATAGGTTTTATGGTGTTCTTCAGCTGCGCGTGTCAGTTTTCGTTTTGACTCGCTGGATTGATAGCGCAGCGCGTCATCTTCAACTCTGCTGTTCAATATTCCTGCAGTACCTATCGTGACGATGCGTTTAATACCTTCAGCTTTCATCGCTTCAATAATAAGCGGCATGCTTTCTGTCAGCGTCTCTCCGCCGTCTGTATTTAAAGCGCTGATTACTGCATCGGCATCTTTCATGGCGCGTTCCACATCTTCTTTGATTGTTACGTCACCTTTTATAACCGATAAATTCTCATCTTTACTTGTTATTTTTTCAGGTGTCCGGACCAGTGCTGTCACCTGATGCTTATCTTCAAGGGCAAGCTTAGCAATTTCACTGCCGACTCTCCCTGTTATTCCTAAGATTAAAATTCTCATGTAAAAACTCCTCTCATACCTTCTGTCTATATATTAACATCAATATTTCTTATCAATCTGTATTCAGTTTATAACTTCACTGCTGAAAATTTTGATTTACATAATATCAGACTGGCAATATACCCAAATAAACTCTATAATAAACAGTGTATGGAAAAATAATCAGAAAATAAGAAAACATTCTTAACCATTTCTGAAAGCGCTGTATAAATTAGGCGGTTTCCATATAAGCTCTGCTGCCGTGAGGATTATTTATCGGTTTGTTATGGTAGTATAGAGCGTGGAAATAAGATAATAATAATTAAATTATTATATTATAAATGTGAAGAACAGGGAGGAAATTGTAATGGATTTTCGTTATTTACCAGCTACTGAAGCTGATAAAACACAGATGTTAGAAAAGATCGGTGCAAAATCCACAGACGAGCTTTTTTCAGATATTCCTGAAAAAGTGAGACTGGACAGAAAATTAAATCTGAAAGAGCCAACTAGTGAGTACGAGCTTAAAAAAGAAATGACTGCAATGGCTGCTAAAAACGCCAACCTGCAGGATTACAGTTCATTTTTAGGTGCCGGGGTTTACGATCACTTTATCCCGTCGGTAGTTGACCATGTTATTTCAAGACAAGAATTTTATACTTCTTACACACCTTACCAGCCGGAAATGACACAGGGTGAACTGCAGGCTATGTTTGAGTTCCAGACGATGGTTTCTGAAATTACTGGCATGCCTATCGTGAACTCTTCATTATATGACGGCGGAACTGCTGTTGTAGAAGCAATGTACTTAAGTAACGTTCAGACTAAGAAAAACAAAATCCTGGTTTCAAAAGCATTACACCCTGAGTACCGTCAATTAGTTAAAACTGCATCAAAAGGTAAAGGCCTTGAGATTGTTGAAATCGGTTTATCTGAAGGGAAAACAGATTTAGAGCAGCTTGAAAAAGAAATCGATGAAAATACAGCTTCAGTAATCGTTCAATACCCTAACTTCCTGGGTCAGATCGAACCGCTTGAAGAAATAAATAAATTAATTAAAGAACAGCCTAAAGCAATGATGATTGTTTCGAGCAATCCGTTAGCACTAGGATACTTAACGCCGCCTGCAGAGTTCGGTGCCGATATCGTTGTCGGTGATACTCAGGTATTCGGTATTCCTGCACAGCTTGGCGGACCGCACTGCGGCTACTTCGCAACAACTGAAAAGTTAATGCGTAAAGTACCGGGACGTTTCGTTGGTGAAACTGTCGACCAGGACGGCCAGCGCGGATTTGTGCTTGCACTTCAGACGAGAGAGCAGCACATCAGACGTGAAAAAGCGACATCAAACATCACATCTAATCAGGCCTTAAACGCAGTAGCAAGTTCAGCTGCAATGAGCGCACTTGGTAAGAATGGTGTTAAAGAAATGTCTAAACTGAATATGCAAAAAGCAAGATACACAAGACAGCAGCTTGAAGAAGCTGGTTTATCATCTGCATTCAGCGGATCATTCTTCAACGAATTCGCAGTTAAGCTTTCAAAACCTGTTAAAGAGGTTAACGAAAAGTTATTTGAAAAAGGAATTGTCGGCGGATTTGACCTCGGTATTATTTACCCTGAGTTCGAAAACCACATGCTAATTGCAACGACAGAAATCCGTTCTAAAGAAGAAATCGATGCATTTGTTAAAGAATTGGGGGATATCAACAATGGCTAATGAAAACTTTCCATTAATTTTTGAACGCAGTAAAGAAGGCAGAGTAGGATATAACCTTCCTGCACTTGATGTACCGGAAGTTAATTTAGAAGAAGAAATTGATGATGCTTACGTTCGTAAAGTAGATGCAAATCTTCCGGAAGTTGATGAGCTGGAATTAATGCGTCACTATACTGGATTATCGAACCGCAACTTCGGTATCCATACAGGATTTTATCCTTTAGGATCTTGTACGATGAAATACAACCCTGTAATTAACGAAGATGTTGTAAGATTACCGGGCTTCAGCCACATTCACCCGTATCAGGATACGAGAACTATCCAGGGTGCTTTAGAATTAATGTACGATCTTCAGGTTCACCTTGAAGAAATTACAGGAATGGATGAAATCACTTTGCAGCCGGCAGCCGGTTCACAGGGTGAATGGACTGCATTAATGGTGTTTAAAGCTTTCCACGCAGCAAACGGAGAGTCACACCGCAACGAAGTAATCGTTCCTGACTCGGCGCATGGTACGAACCCTGCATCTGCAGCAGTTGCAGGCTTTAAAATTGTCGAAGTTAAATCAAACGATAAAGGTTTAGTTGACGTTGAAGACCTTAAAAAGGTAGTTAACGAAAACACTGCAGCATTAATGCTGACAAACCCGAACACTTTAGGTTTATTTGAAACTGAAATCCTTGAAATGTCAGAGATTATCCATGAAGCAGGCGGTAAAATGTACTATGATGGTGCAAACCTTAACGCTATTATGGGATACGCACGTCCGGGAGACATGGGCTTTGATGCAGTTCACCTTAACCTGCACAAAACATTCACGGGCCCTCACGGCGGCGGCGGACCAGGTTCAGGCCCAATCGGTGTAACAGACGAGCTTGCGCCTTACCTTCCAAAACCGGTTGTAGTAGAAGAAAACGGTGTCTACGATTTAGACTATGACCGTCCAGATTCAATCGGTATGGTTAAGAACTTCTACGGTAACTTTGGAATAAACGTCCGTTCTTACACGTACATCCGCACACTTGGTGCTGAAGGACTTAAGAAAGCAAGTGAGTATGCGGTACTTAATGCGAACTACATTATGCGCAGCTTACAGGAGAAATACGAACTTCCATTCACACAGCACTGTAAACACGAATTCGTTATCTCAGGTAACAAACAGAAGGAACTTGGAGTCAGAACTGCAGACATCGCGAAGCGTCTGATGGACTTTGACATTCACCCGCCGACTGTTTACTTCCCGTTAATTGTCGGAGAAGCAATGATGATTGAGCCGACTGAAACAGAGTCTAAAGAAACTCTGGATCACTTTATCGATACAATGCTTCAAATCGCTGATGAAGCGGAAAACAATCCGGATATTATCCACGAAGCACCGCACAAAACACCGGTTAAACGTTTAGACGAAACAAGAGCTTCACGTAAACCTGTTTTACGCTGGACTAAAGAAGGATAAGTAATATTTTAAGCCCCTGTACCAGATACTTGATGTATCAGGTGCAGGGTTTTATTTATAGTGAGTTGATTCACAATGTCACGAATTAATCATAAATCTTGAAAAATTTTTTCTTCTGAGCCGCTTTTTAAATGCCTCTCTCATCAATCTGCGTTAAAATGACGGACAAGTAAGAAATTAAAGGAGAATTACACAATGAAAAAATGGTTATCAAGTTTAACAATAATAGGTTCATTGCTGCTGCTCGGAGCATGCAATGGTGATGAAGAAGCAGCAACCGAAGATACTGAGAGTACAGAAGAAGCAGCACCTGAATCAGGTGCGGCAGCGGAAGGTGAAGAAGGCGCAGGAGCAGAAGAAGGAACAGCAGAACAGCCGGAAATGCCTGAGCCGGATTTAGAAGACGTACCTGATGTTGTTGCCGAAGTAAATGATACTGAAATTGAAAAAGCGGAATTTGAAGAAGCGTATAATATGCAATTCCAGCAGATGGCTATGATGTCTCAGATGTCTGGTGAAGAAGTGAACCAGGACGATTTGAAAAAACAAGTAGCTGACGGTCTTGTATCTCAGGAATTATTACTGCAGGAAGCGGATAACCGTGACCTGGAAGTGACAGAAGAAGATAAAAATGGTGTGCTCGACAGTTTAGTTGAACAAAACGGTATGGAATCACAGGACGACCTGTTCGCAGCATTTGAAGAGCAGGGTATGCCTGAAGATGAAGTGATGTCACAAGTTGAAATGCAGGTAAAAGTTGATAAACTTATCGCTGAAGAAGCGGGCGATATCGAACCGTCTGAAGAAGAACTGCAGGAAGTTTACGATGCGCAGGTAGCACAGATGGAACAGATGGAAACTGAAGAAGAACCGCCTGCATTTGAAGAAATGGAACCTCAGCTGAAAGAACAGGTTGTACAGCAGAAAGAAGGAGAAGCAGCACAGGCACTAGTTGCAGATCTTAAGGAAAATGCAGATGTAACAGTTCATATTTAAAAAGATGAAAGACTGATGGAAATTAAATCCATCAGTCTTTTTTTATTAGATCCACCATTTAATTAAAGAGCCGACGGCAAAACCGAAAATTGCATGGCTGAATGTCCAGTAAAACCAGGAAGAAAAACTGTCGGAAGCGGGAGGTTTATCTGTGAGTAGGCTGAGAAAATAAAGTACGCCGCTGCCTGCTGTATATACGAGAACGTACGGCCAGATGTTTGTTTCCCATCCAAACGGGACGAGCATATAGAATAATACAACAGCACTTACTATACAGGTCATATAGTGAAAGATAATTCCTGTAATCCACTTATCACTCCATTTTTTAAGCACCGGCATATAGTCCATATTGTATAAAAGAATTTCCGCTTTGTTCCCGGTAGTAAGACGGATAATTTTTCCTGAAGCGGCAAGTATCATTCCGGATATAAAACCTATTATGATTAACTTTAAAAAGATAGTCATCGAAACACTCCATGTCATTTTATTCCTTTTATATACCCGGTTAAGATAGGTATTTATCGCGATGGATGTAATTTTCTCTGATACTTTTTTAGCTTATTCGTTTGCAGCAAACAATTAAAGCTGTCATTCCCGGCTAACCGGCATTGTAATCTTTGTCACGTACTTATCGCTGTCATTTACCGAAATGCGGTCGAGTATAGGTTCAGCATAAAAGTAATCGGCAGCTTTAAGACGATGCTCTGTTATAAAAGAGAACATCTTTTCATACGTATCTGAGAACGCTTCGTATTTCCCTATGTGATAGCCGGTAACCTGTAAGCCCTGTTCTTTTTTTGCCAGCGGCAGTGCGTCTGTATAATCTGTTTTTGCAAATAAGTATTCGAAGCTGCCGACTTCCGAAGCTGCCGGGTCTTCGATTTTAATCAGAGCACCGATGGAATATTTTTCATGAAGCTCCCGCATGCATACTTGATAGAAGTCAGAGATTGCAGCTCTGTTTTCATCATCATCATTATCGAGAGGGGCACTTAAATATACATACTCTTCCTCAGCCTCACTCAGCACAATTTTACTGAAATCGGTGTTCTTCGCTTCTTTGGTAAGCAGTATTTTCTTTTCTATCGTGTTCTGAATACTGGCAAGGTTATTTATCTTTTCAGAAATCTGCCTCGATTGTTCTGTGAACATTTCAATCATCGTATCAGGTGTTGTAATACTGATAAATTCTTTTATCTCGCTGAGCGGCATCTCCATTTCTTTTAGGGATTCTATTACATACATCGTATCGAATTGTGTATACGAGTAATACCGGTAGCCTTTTTTATCTTTGTGATGAGGGCAGAGCAGTCCGATATTATCATAATGGAAAAGAGTCTGTTTAGTGACTTCACAAAGTTTAGCGAAATCACCTGTAGTAAAATAAATTTCTGATTTCATAATGCTCACCTCTTGACTATATGGTTACCATATACTTTATATTATACTAGGTCATCATTTTGATGTGTATTGGAAACTCTCACTTTTCAATATGAAGAAATTATAAGAGGTGCAAAATGACAGAGAATAATAATATAAAGTACGAATTTTTATCGGAGGATCCGAACGCAAAAACCCTGCCGATTATGGTCGCGTTAATTATCGGAGCCTTCTTCGCCATTTTAAATGAAACACTGCTCAATATTGCGTTAACCACACTGATGGCGGAGTTCGATATTACGCTTTCCACAGTTCAATGGGTAGCGACCGGTTTCATGCTTGTCATGGCTATCGTCATTCCCGTATCCCCGCTGTTAATGGGCTGGTTTACGACGAGGCAGCTGTTTATCGGTACGATGGTCACATTTTTAATCGGTACCGTTGTCGCTGCGTTCGCGCCGACTTTTTCTGTGCTGCTCCTTGGCCGGATGATTCAGGCGATCGGAACCGGCTTGATTATGCCGATTATGTTTAATGTATTTTTACTGATTTACCCGCCTCATAAAAGAGGTAAGATTATGGGAATTGTCGGGCTCGTTATTATGTTTGCTCCCGCAATCGGTCCGACGCTGTCGGGTGTTATTGTGGAATACTTCGGCTGGAGATTTTTATTTATCTTCGTTATGCCGTTTACGGTTTTTTCAATTCTCTTTGCTTTGAAATACCTTGTAAATATTACCGAAATAACAAAGCCGAAAATAGACTGGATTTCACTCGTGTATTCAACAATCGGTCTCGGGGCAACGATATACGGCTTCAGCCATGCAGGAGAAAGTGCAGATGGCTTTATGACACCGTCTGTCTTTATTCCGATTATTATCGGACTCATTGGTATCCTGCTCTTTGTCCTCCGCCAGTTTAAGCTCGATGAGCCGCTGATGGATCTCCGGGTCTTTAAGTTTCCAATGTTTGCCCACGCAGTGGTGTTATTTGTCATTATTATTATGATGATGTTCGCGTCGGAATTAATTCTGCCTGTATTTATGCAGGGACCGATGGGTCTGACTGCAGCAGCGGCAGGACTTCTGCTCTTGCCGGGGAGTTTGCTGAATGGTGCAATGAGCCCGTTTATGGGAGCTTTATTCGATAAAGTCGGCCCGAAAGTCATGATGATTCCGGCAACGATTGTCCTTGCTGTGACGATGTTTATGTTCAGCAACCTGACAGCGGACACGCCGCAGTGGGTTATTATTGCAGGCTTTATGCTGATTATGCTGAGTGTATCTGCAACGATGATGCCTGCTGAGACGAACGGTTTAAACCAGCTGCCGAAACATTTATATCCGCACGGTACTGCTGTAGTATCGACCTTGCAGCCCTTGGCCGGAGCAATCGGCGTGTCGGTGTTTATCGGCCTGCTTAACTCGCGTCAGCAAAGCTATCTGGAAGGTGCAGCAAATCCTGAATCAGAAGCGGCAATGACAGCAGCGATGGTTTCGGGAGTAGAATTTGTTTACTTCCTTATCTTCATTATTGCATTAATCGCAGTAGTGATGTCCTTGTTCGTTTACCGTGCAAAACCGATCGAAGATTTGGTGCCGGCACCAGTTAAAAAAGACAATAATTAATGAATAATTTATGAAATCACTTCATTTTCGAAATGAAGTGATTTTTTTACGTGTATAATGTATATACAGTGTTCTGTAAAGGAGCGGGAATTATGAGTAAATGGTTTATGGGATTTCTAATCATTGTTATCGCAGGATTGCTAATTTTTACAATTATGATAGCATTAGGCGGAGTATAATACTTTTAAAAATATATAAAGTTGGGGTGAGGCATTATGAGGTTGAATAAAGGAGACATTGTACGTGCGGGCCATGCTCACATGAGACGTCCGATGAGAGGTGTCGAAGGACCTTTATATTTAACGAAAACAGCATTGTTTCACGAAGGCTCAGTTGGACCGTATATTGAATCGGTTGAAACGATTATTGATTTAAAAGATATTAAAGAAATTAAAACGAAACGCAGCATGGGCTTGATTCCGAATGTGATTAAAATAATTACTCACAATAACGATATATTCAAGTTCAGTGTGTTTAAACGGGAAGACTGGATTACAGCGATAAATAAAATGAGAAAAGAATTATATGCACCTGCAGAAGATTAGGTTCTGCAGGTTTTTTCATGACGATCACACTTTTGTGTAAAATGACTTTTTGTGGTAATATCATCATGGATAAAAATTCGAGATACTATAGATAAGAAGGTTTAAATATATATGAAAGAAAATTTTTGGCGTGAATTACCGCGTCCATTTTTTGTTTTGGCCCCGATGGAAGATGTCACAGATGTCGTTTTCCGTCATGTTGTCAGCGAAGCAGGACGTCCCGACGTATTTTTCACTGAATTTACAAATACAGAAAGCTTTTGTCATCCGGAAGGTGTACACAGCGTACGGGGACGCCTGACTTTTACTGAAGATGAGCAGCCAATTGTTGCCCATATATGGGGAGATAAGCCAGACCATTTCCGGGAAATGAGCATAGGAATGGCAGAGATGGGCTTTAAAGGCATTGATTTAAATATGGGCTGTCCCGTTCCAAACGTTGCGGCGAAAGGTAAGGGGGCAGGTCTCATCCAGCGTCCTGAAACAGCGGCGGAGATTATTCAGGCGGCAAAAGCAGGCGGTCTGCCGGTCAGCGTTAAGACGCGACTCGGCTATACTGAAATCGATGAGTGGAGAGATTGGCTGACACACGTATTTAAACAGGATATTGCGAACCTGTCTATCCATCTCCGTACGAGACGGGAAATGAGCAAGGTCGATGCGCATTGGGACTTAATCGGAGAAATTAAACAGCTGCGCGATGAAATTGCACCCGATACACTGCTCACGATTAACGGAGATATTCCGGACAGAAAAACAGGGCTCGAATTGGCAGAGAAATACGGTATTGACGGTGTTATGATCGGACGCGGGATTTTCCATAATCCGTATGCTTTTGAAAAAGAGCCGAGAGAACATACAAGCGAAGAGCTCCTCAGTCTGTTAAGACTGCATCTCGATCTGTTCGACAAGTATTCTAAAGAAGAATCACGTTTGTTTAAACCGCTGCGCAGATTCTTTAAAATATACGTGCGCGGCATTAGAGGCGCAGGTGAGTTAAGACACCAGCTGATGAGCACGAATACAACCGATGAAGTCCGAGCTTTGCTCGATGACTTTGAAGCCGGAATGAAGTCGGCAGAATAACAGTCATCCCTTTTGAAAAATCAAAAGGGATTTTTGCGTTGATAAATGATACGATTATATTCAAATATACAGAGGAAGTGAGCAAGATGTTGACTGCACTGCTCGGCGCTGCGATTGGAACCGGAATGTCCATGCAGTCAGCCATCAATTCGGGTCTCCGGACTTATGTGAGATCTCCATTTACTGCATCGATGATTTCATTTGTCATCGGTACCGTGTTTTTAAGTATTATCGTGCTGGTGAACGGTCTGCCGCTCACACCGCCGCTGTCCGCTTTTACTGGTGAGCCGCTATGGATATGGCTCGGCGGGGTGTGCGGTGTTATTGCGCTGACGACGAACATATTTATCTTTCCTAAAATAGGAAGTGTGGAAACTGCGATTATGCCGATTATCGGGATGATTATTACCGGCATGGTCATCGATAATTTCGGCTGGTTTAACTCGATGATTCAGCCTTTCGGTCTGACGAGATTCCTCGGCGTTGTACTGATTTTTGCCGGGGTCTTTCTTGCGGTGGTGCTGCAGGATATTATGAAGCAGCGCCGCTATAAACTTGAACCGGTGAATGATGAAATCAATAAATGGCCGTGGCGTGCGGCTGGTTTTACTGGGGGCGCACTGTTGTCAATTCAGGCAGCAATTAACGGCGAACTCGGCAGCGCTGTAAATTCACCATTTACGGCAGCCTTTATTTCTTTCTTTATCGGAGCGGCGACCTTAATTATCATTGTTTTAATAAGAGAAAAAACATTAATTCCAGTGAAATACCCTATTACAGAAAAAGCACCGCTCTGGGTTTGGCTCGGTGGAATATTCGGCGGATTTTATGTATTAATTAATATATTTCTCGTCGGTGAAATAGGCACAGGGCCGACCATTGTGCTGGTGCTGTTTGGTCAGATTACAGGCAGTATTCTCGTCCAGCAATTTGGTATGTTCAGATCTGGGAAAAATACAATTGTTCCGGTTCAGCTTGTCGGCCTGCTTGTTCTGCTTGCAGGTGTCATGCTGATTAATCTGTTTTAAGATTTATTTTTTAATATAACTATACGGAGGTTAATATTATGAAGACAATTTTAGGACATCACCATATTTCTATGCTGACGAAAAATGCTCAGGAAAATAACAAATTTTATACTCAGGTCCTCGGTATGCGCAGAGTTAAAGTAACTGTTAACCAGGACGATCCGTCAATGTATCATTTATTTTACGGCGATAAAAACGGTACACCGGGAAGTGAGCTCACCTTTTTTGAAATGCCGATGGCAGCTCACACCAGACGCGGCACAAATGCAGTTACGCGGATAGGACTGTTCGTCAGAGGAGAGAGCAGTTTATCGTACTGGCAGAAAAGATTTGATGAACACGGCGTGGAATATAGTGAGGCAGCAAACTACGGCGGAAGAAAATCTCTGCTTTTTGAAGACGGTGATGGACTGCGGCTGGCACTGCAGGCAGCAGAGGATGATGCAGTCAGCAGATTCGACAGCTGGAACGGCTCCGCTGTGCCGGAAGAATATCAGATTATGAGCATGGGGACTGTTGAAATGAGTGTCCGGCGAATTGAAAAAATGGAAAGAACACTGACGGAACTGTTCGATTACGTGAAAGTATCGGGAGATGACCATGAACGACTGTACCGGCCGGCGAATAGTGACGGACACAGTGAAATCCTTGTTAAATATAAAGACGGCGACCGCGAACGGCCGGGGCGCGGGAGCGTGCATCACCTCGCGATTAATGTAGAAGATGAAGAAACATTGCAGTACTGGCATGAACAGGTTGTTAAGAGAGGCTTCAGTTCAACAGGAGTCGTTGACAGACACTTCTTCAAAAGCTTATACTTCCGGGAATCCAACGGCATTATGTTTGAACTTGCAACAGATGGACCCGGGCTCGTGGGTACAACACCCGGCATTGAAGCGGGAGAAAAATTAGATCTGCCGCCATTCATGGAAGCGGACAGAGCTGAGATTGAAGCAAAACTGACTCCGATTGAAAAAGGATAAGAGAATATAGTGAAGTTAGTTTGGGCAGATATCCTTGATAAGGATATCTGTTTTTTTGATGAGATTGAAGGAGCTGGCTGGTGGTGAGCAAGTTAAGGATATTATGCGTGACCTTGCTCGTAATGGGTGGTGAATTGAGCAAGGTGGTGTCATTTTGGGAGACCTTGCTCATAATGAGCGTTGAAACGAGCAAGGTGGTGTAATTTTGGGAGACCTTGCTCATAATGAGCGTTGAAACGAGCAAGGTGGTGTAATTTTGGGAGACCTTGCTCATAATAAGCGTTGAAACGAGCAAGGTGGTGTAATTTTGGCTGGCCTTGCTCATAATGAGCGTTGAAACGAGCAAGATGGTGTAATTTTGGGAGACCTTGCTCATAATGAGCGTTGAAACGAGCAAGGTGGTGTAATTTTGGCTGGCCTTGCTCATAAAAGTATAAAAATATTGTAAAATGAACTTACTAACTGTAAAGAGGGTAACAGCATGAACGCATTTGATGCATTAAATATTTTTTATCGTGAAGATGTTATATCGGATTTTCTGAAAAATTGTTTTGAAGATTCGAGAGATTTCCTAAATCAATTCCTAGCCTTAGTAAATCTTAAAATTGATAAGAATCATAACTATAAAGTGATTAATCGTTTGGGTCTTGGAAAATCAATCGGCACACCTGACATGATAATATATGAAACAAATAAGCAAGTCCCCAAAATTATTGTTATAGAAAATAAGCTGGGTACGGGTGAAGGGGTTAAACAAACACTGCGCTATGAAGCAGAACTGGCGCAGCACAAAATTTTAAGAAAACTAGGTCTGGAAACAGCGGAGTTTCACTTTATTTTTTTAACGCTGGATACGACGGTGCTGCCCGGAAGTTCAAAATTTAAGCGTGTACATTACAGTTCGTTCCTGAATAATAATTTTAATGTAAACAATCTCACTCTGAACAGGCTGCTCGAAGATTTTAAAAATAAGCTCAGTGCATTTTATATGCCTCTCAAAAATCCGGGGAACGCTCTGACGAAAGGTGTTTCATTAGATACTGTGCAGAGAAAGATCTGCTGGCAGAAGATTCTTTTTGAGAACTTTAAAGATAAACAGAACTTTGATATCAGCTGGGGAGAAGTTGGTGGAGCTGGCCGTAACAATTTTTTGTTTCTAATATCGAAACCAAATTGGAAATCACTCAAGCCATTTGAAGCAAACGGACTGGAAGGAACTTTTTATATTCATATAGATACCTATATCAATCTACTTGGGGAGAGCGGAAACACGATAAAAGACATCGGCATCCGTTTTGAAACAAATCCTTATAAACCTCGCAATCAAATCAAAAACCTTCCAGGATACGATAAATTTATCGAAAATAAAAATAACTTTGCAGTGTTACTTAACAGCAGGCTGAAGGAAGTAATTCCTGAATCGAAGGAGAAGAGAACGTCACTTTTGACTGCAGCAGTTCCGGTAAATCAAAACAGCCTTGAAGACAGCCTTGAAGATTATTATAAAAAAGTGAAATTAATCGAAGCAGTTATAGATGAAACATTGTTATCTATTGGCCACATTTAATTGACAATAACGGTGATAAGTTCAACACAAATTTCCAAACTAATCACCATCTCAACATAAAAATAAGACCCCCGCTTTTTTAAAAATAACAGGGTGTCTTATAACACATTTAATAATACTATTTATTTTGCTGCACTAATTCTAAATATTTTTCTGTCACCACGCTCTAATGGCGCGTTTCTCATCATGAAATAAGATAATACTAAGAGTATTAGGGAAACTAAAGCAAACAAGTGTAAAAACAACATATAATCCGTAAGGAAGAATTCAAATAGTGGTGCCAGATCTATAAAGAAATATGCTGTGACTAATCCGAGTATAATTACTGCAGCGATAATCAGCGTGCGTAATGTACCGAGATTGAAGTTGATGACTTGTGCGAACATACCGATTCCAAAGAAGGAAAACAACCATAGAAAATCAACCCAGAAATACATTAACGGATTCGCATCGTTCACCAGATCCGCCATATGATATACATATCCATTTTGAAATACCATCTCACCGATATAGTGCAATACAGTTAATAAGACAGCGCCTATGACGAGATAAATGAAGCCCGAGATAAACGCGGACACCATGAATTGCTTTCTTGTGCCTCCAAATGACAGTATGAATTTATAACTTTTGAAAAATATAAACGTATAAGTGAGAAATACGATGTAGAATGGTCCGAATATTAATCCTAATGGTTCATTATTGTCTAACTGTGTACTGAGAAATATATATAGTGCGAAAAGGGCAATCGTAATACCGATATTAATATAAAATGTCAGGCTCATTTCTTTAAA
This sequence comes from Jeotgalicoccus nanhaiensis, assembly GCF_015235105.1. NCBI lineage: Bacteria > Bacillati > Bacillota > Bacilli > Caryophanales > Staphylococcaceae > Jeotgalicoccus > Jeotgalicoccus nanhaiensis. The sequence goes on along the minus strand of NZ_JADGLW010000005.1, from coordinate 119,375 downwards.
GACAACTTTAAAAGGTCCTTTAAGCGTGTGCATTCAGTTCCGCCTCCTTCTTAGTTAAATTGACAAGATAATCTTGAAATGGTGCTTTTTCAATCATGACCCCGGCTTGTTCGGCACGATGTTTTAATTCGTCAGTCAGTGGTGAATCAAGCATTACATTTAACTGCCGGCCGAGCTTTCTTTCTTCAAGTACACGTATTGTACCGATAACACTTCGAACTGCTTCTTTAGACCCGCTTAAATGTACGCCATTGTTTTTTAGCACATCCGTTTCTTCATAATGCATCAGCGTATTATTGTCGATAATTGCAATTTTTTCACATAGCGGTTCAACTTCTTCAATGTGGTGTGATGAAAGTAAAATTGTACGCGGATGTTCATCATATGAATCTAACAGTACATCGTAAAATTGTTTCCTCATATGAGCATCGAGACCATTTGACGGTTCATCAAAAATTGTCAGCGGTGCCTTACTCGCCAGACCGATAGCGATAGTAATCATCGTTTTCATCCCTTTAGAAAATGTGCGGATCTTTTTCTTTCGGGGGAGCTGAAAAATATCAATCAGTTCATCTGCCAGTGCCTGATCCCAGTTTTGATTAAAATCACGGCCAAATTCCAAAGCATCATTTACATCCCATGTATCCGAGTAGGGGTGATCTTCCTGCATAAATGCAACATGGTGCATCGCATGGCTGTTGTTGTAAGGTTCAACACCATCCACTTCCACGAGGCCTTTGTCCTGCTGCTCCATTCCTGATAAAATTTTCATCAACGTTGTTTTACCTGAACCGTTGCGTCCCCACAGTCCAATTATGACTGGTTCAGTTTCTGTTAAATTCACATCTTTTAATATATTTTTTCTGTCATAAGCAAACGATAAATTATTTATTTTAATCATCATTATCCTCCTCTATAAATTTAATAATCTCTTCTGTCGTCATTCGAAGTCTTTTAGACTCTTCAAGCATTGGTTTGATAAATTGCAGGCGGAATTCTTGTTTGCGCTTCTCAATAAGTTTTGCTGTTGCACCTTCCGCTACAAAAATACCGACACCTCGCTGCTTATATGCATAACCTTCATCGACAAGCACCGCCAGTCCTTTTTGGGCAGTAGCACGATTGACCTGATAAAACTTTGAAATTTCAGTCGTTGAAGGAATCTTATCTCCTTCAGCAAGTTCACCTTCTATTATGTCGTCTTCAATCATTTCGTATATTTGTTGAAATATTGGTCGTGAACCATCTAATACAGCTTTCAAAAATTCCCGCCTCCTCTTATGCTGATTGGTTGATTAGTCGTGTAATCAACTATACATTTGACAGTGCGTTTTGTAAACAATAAAACTAAAAAAAGTGATAACCCAAAATGATTTAAATTAAATATAAAAGCTTTATAATTAATAGTGAAGAGAAATTACAGAAGGTAATTTAATGACTAAAACAGCAATTATTAATGGTGAAGTTATCCGCATCGACGGGGGATTCACAAATACTAAGTAATAATTACAGCTGGCTTTTCCTTTGAGGAAGCCGTTTTTTTCTATTAAAATCCTAAAAAACACTTGAAAGTCAAAGAAGGTCAGTTTATAATAAATATATAAGGTCAAAGATAGTCAAAAGAAGAATTTAATAAAAATAAAGAGTGAGCATCATATTTGAAAATATCTTTTAAGGCCTTTATACTGTATTTATAGTCAAATATAGTCAAAGTCAAAAGACTGTGAATACGAATATATCAATAGGAGGAAACACATATGAAATGTCAAAATTGCGGAATTAACGAAGCGAATGTAAACCTTGCAATGAATTTTAACAATCAAAAAATGCAGGTTCATTTATGTGACAGCTGTTTCCAGGATATCCAAGGTCAAATGATGAATTCAAATGACTTTTTTAAAGGATCACCTTTCGAAAATAATAATATGAACAATAAATATTTTAATGGACAAGGAAACAAAGGAACAAGTACACAAACAAAAGAACGTGAAAATAATCAGCGCGACGGGCTTTTAGACCAGCTCGGCAATAATATTTCAGACGAAGCAAGAGCGGGTAATATAGACCCGGTCATCGGACGCGACAAAGAAGTAAAACGCGTTGTTGAGACGCTGAACAGACGTAATAAAAACAATCCGGTATTAATCGGTGAACCAGGTGTCGGTAAAACGGCAATTGCTGAAGGATTGGCATTGAAAATAGTAGAAGGCAATGTGCCGGCGAAATTAATGGACAAAGAAATTTACGTGCTGGACGTAGCATCGCTTGTTGCGAATACTTCAATGCGCGGTCAGTTCGAAGAGCGTATGAAACAGCTCATTGCTGAACTGAAAGAGCGTCAGGAAGTCATTCTCTTTATCGATGAAATTCACCAGATTGTCGGTGCGGGTTCTGCGGAAAGTTCACAGATGGACGCAGGTAACATTCTTAAACCGGCGCTTGCACGCGGTGAACTGCAAATTATCGGTGCAACAACGCTGAAAGAGTACCGTCAGATTGAAAAAGACGCAGCGCTCGAACGCCGTTTACAGCCGATTATCGTTAAAGAACCGACCTTAGAGGAATCGGTTTTAATCCTTAAAGGAATTAAAGACCGCTATGAGAAATTCCACGAAGTCAGCTATTCCGACGAAGTGGTTGAAGCGTTTGTGAATTTATCGCACAGATATATTCAAGACCGTTTCTTACCGGATAAGGCAATCGACTTAATGGATGAAGTCGGCGCACGGTTGAATCTCGCAAATGCAGAAAATGATACAGATTCAATCAAACAGAAACTTGAAAAAATTGCTGAAGAAAAAGACGCTGCGGCAGAGCAGGAAGATTATGAAACTGCAGCACGCTTGAAATATCAAGAACTTCAGCTTGAGAAACAGCTGGAAGCAGCAGCTGATGATCAGCAGGTTATGGATGTTGATGTATCTGATATTCAGCTTATAGTCGAAGAAAAAACAGGTATTCCTGTGACGAAACTGCAGTCTGAAGAACAGGCGCAGATGAGAGACCTCGGTACGAATCTGAGTGCTAAAGTCATCGGTCAGGACGAAGCGGTGGATAAGGTAGCGAAAGCTGTCAGAAGAAGCCGTGCAGGACTTAAATCGAAATACCGTCCAATCGGTTCATTCTTATTCGTCGGACCAACGGGTGTTGGTAAAACTGAATTAACGAAAGCGCTTGCTGAAGAGTTATTCGGTACAAGAGAATCCATGATTAGACTCGATATGAGTGAGTACATGGAGAAACATTCCATTTCTAAAATTATCGGTTCACCTCCAGGCTATGTCGGTCACGAAGAAGCAGGACAGCTGACAGAGAAAGTGCGTCATAATCCTTATTCAATTATTCTTTTAGACGAAATTGAAAAAGCGCACCCTGATGTACAAAACATGTTCCTGCAGATTATGGAAGATGGCCAGCTGACAGACTCACACGGCAGAACAGTCAGCTTTAAAGAGACAGTGATTATTATGACAAGTAACGCTGGTACAGGTGATAATAATGTAAGCGTCGGCTTTAATGCGGACCAGCACGAATCGGTCAGCACGCTTGAAAACTTAAGCAATTATTTCAAACCTGAATTCCTGAACAGATTCGATGCAATTATTAACTTTAACGAACTGTCAGAGGATAACTTAATGGAAATTGTTGATTTAATGCTTAATGACTTGCAGGAAGCATTAGAGGAAAATGAAATTGAGATTTCAATTACAGATGACGCCAAGAAAAAACTCGTCAGCCTGGGTTACGACAAGCGTTTCGGTGCAAGACCGCTGCGCCGTGTCATTCAGGATAAAATCGAAGATCAGCTGACAGATTTAATTCTGGAAGAAGATGAATTAAATAATGTTAAAGCGCATATCAAAGACGGGGAAATTGTCGTTGTAAAAGCTTAATATAAATGAAAAACCTTAAATCCACTCAGGATTTAAGGTTTTTTTGTTTATACGGGTTAATACATACAGTGCCGGGGTATTTTATATATAAATATTTATGCGAAAGAGGAATGTCTATGGCTCATCAAAACATTGATTCGCATCGGAGTAAAAACATATGGTCAGGTATTTTTTTAGGAATCGGCTTAATGGCGCTCGTCGATGAAATTATTTTTCACCAGCTTCTTCAGTGGCATCACTTTTACGATCATTCGACGACATTTATCGGTATTTTGTCTGACGGCCTGCTCAATTCATTCGCCTTATTTGCCCTCGTGATCGGCTTCTTTATGTTTGCGGATTCACGCCGGAAAAAAGAAATGCACAAACGGCGGTGGATAGGAGGAATATTTACCGGACTCGGTATTTTCCAGCTGTTCGACGGCATTATAAACCACAAACTGCTCCGTATTCACCAGGTACGCTATGACGTTAATATACTGCCGTATGATTTAGCCTGGAATATCGCAGGTGCAATTTTCTTAATTACAGGGATTGTAATAATTTACAAGTCAAAACGCGAAAGCGCAGGTAATTAAGGATGCATCACATGAATATGACGCATTTTTTAATTCTTGAAATTATCGTCGCCGCGCTCGCGGTGGCTGCCTTAGTACTTTACCCTGCAGCCATGTATGCTTCCGGAAAAGAACATCAAAAATGGAAATGGAGCAGGTATATCCTGTTTGCAGCAGGTGTGATTCTTTCAGCTGCTGCGCTGACAGGTCCGCTGGCGCGTTTGTCCCATATGGATTTCACTGTCCATATGCTGGGGCATCTGCTGCTCGGTATGCTTGGACCGCTTCTTATACTGCATGGTAAACCGATGACTCTCTTGATGAGAACTCTGAAAGTAGCCAATGCAAGAAAACTGAGTAAAATTCTGAATTTGAAGTATGTTCAATTTATCAGCAATCCAATTGTCGCTTCTATATTAAATATCGGCGGCTTATTTCTTATTTATAAAACAGGATTATTTGAAATTATGCACTCATCTGTACTCTTGTTTGCGCTTATTCATCTTCATGTTTTTCTCGCGGGCTATCTTTTTACGATGTCGATAATTTATATCGATATTGTTACTCACCGTTACACATTTTTATACCGTGCTGCAGTCCTGATTGCGGCCCTTGGTTTTCATAAAATACTATCCAAGATGATATACGCTTCACCTCCGGCTGGCATAGCACGAGAGGATGGTGAAGCAGGTGCAATGCTGATGTACTACGGCGGCGACATCGTTGACCTCGCACTGATAATTATCTTATGCTGGCAGTGGTATAAGGCTGCAGGAAGAGAGCATACTCGTTCATTAAAATTTTCTTAGATAACAAAGAGCTCTGACCTTCTTTTTGGTCAGAGCTCAATTTTATTCTGTAATATCAGCAAAATTACCTGCGGTGACTTGCAGTAAATCATCAGGAGCAAGTTCCATCTGCATGCCGCGCTTTCCAGCAGAGACGACAACTGTCTCCATCATTTCTGCTTGTGCTCCGATATAAGTCGGAAACAGTTTTTTCATGCCGACAGGCGAACAGCCGCCGCGGATATAGCCTGTCGTTCTCTCAAGATCTTTCATATGAAGCATATCGACTTTTTTGTTGCCGCTCGCTTTGGCAAATTTCTTTAAATCGAGCTCGGTTGAAGAAGGAATACAGCCGACAAGCACTCCTGTATTATTGCCGACAGCAACAAGGGTTTTATAAATTTTGTCGAACGGCACCCCCGCGTTCTCCTCATCTGTATGATCTTCATTCCAGGGATATTCATGCACTTCGTAGCTGATTTTGTTATTCTCAAGTACGCGCATGGCATTTGTTTTTTGGATTTTCTTTTTCTTCATATAGCTGCTCTCCTAATCAGTAAAAAGTATAGTTTCAAAAAGTAAGTGCAGGGTATACATAGATAGTATTTAAAATCATAACATAACCGGAGGGTTTTTAATGAAAATAGGAATCGTAGGCGCAACGGGTAAGGCCGGCAGTTTAATATTAGATGAAGCGGTCAGAAGAGGACATGAGGTCACTGCGATTGTCAGAAATGCTTCGAAGTTAAATAATGATAATGTGAAAGTAATAGAGAAAGATGTACATGATACATGGACAGAAGATTTTAAAGGACTGGATGTCGTCGTAAACGCCTTCGGTGCTCCGCTTGGTGAGAAAGATGCACACGTTGAAGCGGGCCGGGTGCTGATTAATGCGCTTTCCGGCACTGGCATCCGTCTGATTGTTGTCGGCGGTGCCGGCAGTTTGTATGTCGATGACAGCAGAACGATGAAAGTTATCGATACACCGAACTTCCCGGATATCTTTAAACCGACTGCGGGCGGACAGAGTGAAAACCTGGAAGAACTAGAGCAGACAACAAACCTAAAATGGACCTTTATCAGTCCGTCAGCAGAATTTGATGCCGAAGGAAAACGGACGGGAGCATATGAAACAGGTGCAGACGTGCTGCTTGTGAACAAGTCGGAAGAGAGCTACATCAGCTACGCTGACTTTGCAATCGCAGTCATCGATGAAGCTGAAAATGCGGAACATGTAAATGAACGTTTTACAGTCGTTGCCGAGAAAGAATAACTAGAGATCAGTAAAGTTTTACCGGAAATATAAAGGGAAGATTATGAGTAACATAATTTAGGAGGAGATTTTTTGATTCAGCATCAGTTATATATCGATGGCGCCTATACGGACTCGACAGGAAAAGACTGGATTGACGTGATTAATCCGGCGACTGAAGCGGTAATTTCACGAACTCCGAAAGCGACGAATGCAGATGTAGACAAGGCGGTGCAGGCTGCAGCAAAAGCTCAGAAAGCGTGGGAACTCACGCCTAATATAGAACGCGGGAAAATCGTCCGTAAACTCGGGGATGTCCTCGCAGCAAGACGTGAGACTTTTATCGATCTGCTCCAGGAAGAACAGGGGAAAGATTACGAGCTTGCTGGCGGTGAAGTCGATCTTGCGATTGATTATTTCCACTATATGTCGGAATGGGCGAGACGCATTGAAGGTGATGTGGTGCCGAGCGACCGAGCCAATGAGAATATTTTAATTTACAAAAAGCCAATCGGTGTTGTGGCAGGGATTAATCCCTGGAACTTCCCGGTATTTATACTGGCAAGAAAAGTGGCGACTGCCCTCGTTACCGGCAATACAATCGTGCTTAAGCCGAGTCAGCATACACCAAACACGACGATGGAATTCACAAAAATTGTCGATGAGATGAAAGAAATCCCGGCAGGCGTCTATAACGTGGTAACCGGTGCGGGTTCTGAAATCGGCAACGCGCTCGCAAAACATAAAAATGTAGATATGATTACGATGACCGGCAGTATTACTGCGGGAACTAAAGTGATGGAAGCGGCAGCCCAGAATATTACAAAAGTGAACCTGGAGCTCGGCGGCAAAGCACCAGTTATCGTGTCGCAGCATGCAGACATTGATCTTACAGTGAATGCTCTCGTGACCTCGAGACTCGCTAATAACGGCCAGGCTTGTACAAACGCTGAACGTGTTTATGTACATTCCAGTGTCGCAGAAGAATTAACTGATAAGCTTGCTGCAGCTTTTAAAGAGAAAAAACTCGGCAATCCCCGGGAAGATAAAGACGTTGAAGTCGGGCCGCTGATTAATGAAGACCGTTTGAACACAGTCGCTGACATGGTGGATGAAGCAGTGGCTGACGGTGCGAAAGCAGTTACCGGCGGGAAGAAAGCGGATATGGAGAAAGGTTTCTTCTATGAACCAACCATTTTAACGAATGTAACGCATGATTCTAAAATTATGCGCGATGAAATATTCGGGCCCGTTTTGCCGATTGCGACTTTTGAAACAATCGATGAAGCAATCGACATGGCAAACGACACAATTTACGGACTGTCATCATCACTTTACACTGATGATATGAACGAAACGATGAAAGTCATCAACGAGATGAAGTTCGGTGAAACGTATGTGAACAGGGAAAACTTTGAAGCAGTCCAGGGTTACCATGCAGGCATGAGACAGTCAGGGCTCGGCGGCACCGACGGTAAACACGGTGTTGAAGATTTCTTAGTTACACAGGTTGTGTACATGCAGTATAAAAATGAATAGATAGAATGAGGAAGATGCCATTATTTTTTTAGAAATAATGGCATTTTTTTGGCGTAATCCGGCAGCTTGTTTAGTATAATGCTAAGCAGGAAGATATATGAGGAGCTTTAGTATGTTTTTAAAATCAGAAGAAGATAACAGGCGGCCGGACAGAAAGAAATATCACTTTGATCCGGTAAGAGTACTCATGGGAATGGCAGTTGGATTTATTATTCCGGAAATCGCGCAGTTTTTATCAGAAAAAGTAATTAGTAACGATACACTTGAAAATATCGCTGGAGTATCGAGCATCGGACTTGCAGTAATATTCGGGATTATAATGCTGTTTGTAACGTTCCGGGTGGAAATGATATATGACGATGATAAAGCTCAAAGCGGTAAGATTCACGGTGAGCAGAATGAAGTGACCGACTTGCTGAGTGAATATCATGAAGCGAAAGAAGCGGGTGACACCGAGCGCATGAAAAGTACTGCAGCACGGCTGAAAGAACACGGAGTGCTTATCAAGAAATAGAATATTATGAAGCGAAAAGTAAAATCCGGAGAGACGGGTTTTACTTTTTTGTTGTGCCAATTACTGTTTAATGTTAAAAAGTAACAAAATAAAATTAAAGGTGTTAAATTATCACATTATTTTCTTTACAATGTGAAAAACAAACAATATAATGAATCTCAAGGTGATGGATATGAAGAGTAAAAGACAGCAGTATATTGTCAACCGGGTAGCTGAGGACAGCAATGTAACGATAGAGCTGCTCGCAGCCGAGCTTAATGTTTCCGAGATGACTGTACGCCGTGATTTAAAGGAACTTGAATCAAATGAACAAATTATCAGAACGTCCACTTCGATCTTGCTGAGGGATTCCTTCTTAAATGAAGTGCCGTTCGTAAAGAAGCAGCTTGTGAATATAGAAGAGAAACGGCTGATCGCGAAAAAGGCAATGCAGTTCATTAAACCGGATGAAACAATACTGCTCGATGCCGGTACAACGACTCTTGAAATTTGCAAACTGTTAAAAAATGCAGATTTTACAGTACGTATCGTTACGAATGATATTAAAGCGGCAGCTGAGTTAATCGACAGTCAGCATGAAGTGATTATATTGGGCGGAACTGTCCAGCAGAATGTCGGTTCAATGTACGGTGCCCAGACGATTGATATGCTGAACAACATTAAAGTGAATGTTTCTTTTGTCGGCACCCAGGCCATGATGGTGGATGAAGGTATTTTTGCACCGACGATTGAAAAGGCAAAGGTAAAACGTTTAATGATGAAGTGCGGCCAGACAGCTTATCTTGTCGTGGATTCCAGTAAGCTCAGCCATACTGCATTTTCAAAGATTTGCGACTTAAAGGATTTTACAGGAATTATTACAGATGATCATATCGGACCAAATGAACTTGACCGGATTGCTGAACATACAGCTGTAATATAAGGAGGGTGAATCGTGAAAGTAGGAATTATTGCGGACGATTTAACCGGTGCAAATGCCACCGGTGTCCGGCTCAGTAAAAATGGTTTTCATCCGGCAACGTATTTTCATTACAACGATTTAATGCAAGATGATGAAACCGATGCAATCATAGTAGATACAGACAGCCGTTACGCTTCAAAAAAAGTGCTCGACTACAGAGTCGGCGGCTCTCTTCGTAAGCTGAAAGACTGGGGCGCAGACATACTGTGCAAACGCATTGACTCTACGCTCCGCGGCAACGTCGGTATTGAAATAGATATGATTCTCGATACAGTCGGACCGGATTCAGTCGGAGTAGTTGTGCCGTCGTTTCCGGATTCGGGAAGGGTGACAGTCGGTGGCTATCTTTTGGTCGATAACCTGCCGCTCCATAAAACAGATGCAGCAAACGACCCGATTACTCCAATTACAACATCATATGTCCCAGAAATTATTTCTTCTCAGACCAGTAGTAAAGTCGGGGTCCTGACCATTAATGATATGACGGATGACCGCGATATATTTATCCGCAGCTTTAAAAAACTGGTAGATGACGGCAATAAGATCATCGTTCTCGATGCAGTGACGAATAACGATATTGAGTTTATTGCAGAAACACTTTGCGGTTATACGGATAAAAAAATTGTACCGATTGATCCGGGACCGTTTACGTCGCTCTATGCTAAATACCGGGCGGATCAGGTCGGAGACGACCGCAAAATTATCGTTACAGTCGGCAGTGCAACGAAAGTGTCGGAAAGACAGCTCGTGTATTTAATCGACAGACTGAAATTAACACCGGTTATTCCCGATATTAACAAACTTGCAACCTTTGATAAAAACTGGCATGACGAAGTCGAGAAAAGCGTGAAGCTGGCCAAGGAACGCATGGAGGAAAACGAAGTCGTTGTTATTACTACCAATGAAGAAAACCTCGTTATTATCGACATTAAAAAAATTGCGGCATCACACGGTGTTACGCCAGATCGTGTGGCTAAACGCATTACCGACGGTCTGGCGACAATTACGAAACGGCTGCTCGACGAAGCGGACCACGAAATTAAAGGCTGTTACGTCAGCGGCGGTGATGTAACAGCATCACTTGCGAGTATTACGCTTGCGAGCGGAATTAAATTGATCGATGAAGTTGGTCCGCTGATTGCATACGGCCATCTGCTCGGCGGAAAATATGAAGGTCTGCCTCTGGTAACTAAAGGCGGCATGATCGGCAGCAGGCACACACTCTATGAAGCGGTGCAGTATTTAAAATCAAAATAGGAGGAATTATATATGACAAAAGCAATTATTGCAGTACCAATGGGAGATCCGGCAGGGATTGGTCCGGAAATTACAGTGAAATCATTTTTAAACAGCGAGGTGCTTGAAGCGGCAAATTCAATCGTTGTCGGCGATAAAAAAATTATCGATAAGGCACTGGAAATTACAGGCACTGATTTGCCGGTAAACGTAATTAAAGAAGTCGAAGAAGCGGACTTTTCAGGCAAGGCAATCAATCTAATCGATTTAAATAATGTCGATACAGAAACTTTCCAATTTGGAGAAGTTCAAAAACAATGCGGTAAAGCTGCCTTTGAATACATCGAATATGCAATTAAACTCGCTATGGACGGAAAAGTTGATGCACTGGCAACAACACCGATTAACAAAGAATCGCTGAAAGCGGCTGAAGTGCCGTTTATCGGACACACTGAAATGCTTGAAGAGCTGACGAATTCGCACGATCCATTAACGATGTTCCAGGTGAAAAGCCTGCGCATATTCTTCCTGACGCGCCACTTGTCCGTAAAAGATGCGATTGACCAGATGACAGCTGAACGTGTGCACGATTACATTAAACGTTCGTATGACGCTTTAATTAAACTTGGTGTTGAAGCACCAAAACTTGCAGTGGCAGGATTAAACCCTCACAGCGGAGAAGGCGGACTATTCGGCAACGAAGAAATCGATGAAATTACTCCGGGAATCAAACGTGCACAGGCAGACGGCTACGAAGTCGCAGGACCGGTTCCTGCAGACTCTGTATTCTTCCAAGCACTTAACGGACGTTATGATGCAGTCATTTCTCTCTACCACGATCAGGGGCACATCGCAGCGAAAATGACGGATTTCCACAAAACAATTTCGATTACAAACGGCTTGCCTTTCCTGAGAAGCTCAGTAGATCACGGTACAGCATTCGATATCGCAGGACAAAATATTGCATCCAGCGAAAGCATGGAAGAATGTATTAAACTCGCAGGAGAATATGCATTAACTTTCAGAAAATAATTCCAGGGCGGTTTATCCGCCCCTTTAATTTACATAAAATGAAAACGCTTTTTGATGGAGGGGAAATTATATGACAGATGTTTCATCGACACAAATGATAGTCGGTCTGGTTATCGGCATCGCACTGCTTATCTTTTTAGTGCTTAAGACTCGCATACATGTATTCCTTGCTTTACTTATCGCGGCAGTAATGACCGGTATTATCGGGGGGATGTCACCTGAAGATACTATCGGAACAATTTCTTCCGGCTTTGGTTCAACTCTGGCTTCAATCGGTATTATTATTGGACTTGGAATTATGATGGGTAAAATTATGGAAATTTCAGGTGCTGCAGAAAAACTGGCATATACGATGATTAAGTTTATTGGACGGAAAAAAGAAGAATGGGCAATTGCGGTCAGCGGTTACATCGTTGCAATTCCAATCTTTGTAGATTCAGCCTTCGTAATTCTGCATCCGCTGGTTAAAGCCTTGTCACGTCAAACAGGTAAATCTGTTATTACACTTGGTGTGGCACTGGCAGTCGGTCTTGCTGCGACACATCATGCAGTGCCGCCGACACCAGGACCTCTAGGTGTAGCAGGAATATTCGGTGCTGACGTCGGTAAGATGGTTATAATCGGTCTAATTGTTTCTGTGCCTGTTGTTATTTCAGGTGTTTTATATGCACAGTGGATTGGCCGGAAAATTTACCAGCTGCCAGAAGCAGAAGGCGAAGGTTATTACCGTCCTTCTGCTAAAGAAGCATTCGCAGAATTTGAAGATGCAGTATCAGTACGTGAAAAGGAACTGCCTTCCTTTATCTTATCTGCTCTGCCAATCGCTATTCCGCTCATTTTAATTTTTAGTAATACAGGAATTAATGCTTTGCAGGACGGCGGGATAATTAATATTTCTGAAACATTACTATCATACATTACATTTTTCGGAAATCCGATTGTCGCTGTGGCTCTCGGTCTGATTTATTCTCTCTTATTCCTGACCAAAGGATATTCGAAGGGTGCTACCCTCGATGAATTGGAAACAGGAATTAAAACATCAGGTATTATACTGCTCGTTACCGGTGCAGGGGGAGCGCTCGGAGAAGTGCTGCGCGTGAGCGGTACGGGTGAAGTTATTGCGGAATATGTCGCGACGTGGAGTGTGCCGGCGATACTGATTCCGTTCTTTATCGCAACCTTTGTGCGTCTGGTGCAGGGAAGCGGCACTGTAGCAATGATTACAGCGGCTTCAATCGCTGCACCAATCGTTTCCAACATGGGGCTTGATCCTGTGCTCGCAGCCCAGGCAGCAGCATTCGGAGCAATGTGTTTCTCATACTTTAACGACAGCCTGTTCTGGGTAGTCAACAGAATGCTCGGTATAACTAAAGTTAAAGAACAGATTATGGTCTGGTCAATTCCGACGACCATCGGCTGGTTTGTCGCCGGTGTGACACTGGTTTTACTTGATTTAGTGTTCTTTTAAAACATTACAGTTATATTACGAAAGTTTGATAACTTTGAATTTAAAATATACGATAAAACACCCGCAGCCTTTGCATATCAAGGCTTGCGGGTGTTTTACGTAAAATTAACAATTATGAAGCCGCTTACTTTATATAACTCTAATCTCATAAATTTTTCTATTAGATTACAAGTCAATTACAAACGCCAAATCCCTTGAGCCATATGCTATAGTAATACTCGTGGAATGACTCGGGACAGAGTTCAATAACATTATTCCCAAACTATGGAGGATTTAAACATGAAAAAAACAATTATCTCTGCAGCATCGCTTACAGCTTTATCAGCAGTAGCTGCAGCTAATATATCAGCATCAGAAATTACAGTAGAATCAGGGGACACTCTTTGGAGCATCTCTTCAGGTACAGCACAATCAGTTAATGAAATTAAATCATTAAACAACTTAACTTCAGACCTTATTTTCCCTGGAGATGTTCTTAAAGTAGACGCTGAAGCACCAAGTGCAGCACCTGCAGAAGAAGTTGAAGTTGAAGCGGAAGAAACTGCTACTACATATACAATTGAAGCTGGCGACACTTTATTCGCAATTGCTAATCAGTTCAATGTAACAGTCGACAACCTTAAAGCTTGGAACAACTTATCTTCAGATTTAATTATTGCAGGCAAAACTATTTCAGTTGCTGAATCAGCAGCACCTGCAGCAATGACAGTAGAAGAAGCACCTGCAGAGGAAACTGCAGCTCCGGCTGAAGAAGTTTCAGCACCAGCAGTAGAGGAAGTTGAAGCAGCAGAAGCGGCTCCAGCTGAATCAGCACCAGCTCCAGCAGCAGAAGAAGTGCAAACAGAAGAAGTTTCAGCGCCAGCAGTAGAGGAAGTTGAACAGCCGCAGGCAGCAACTCCAGCAGCATCAGCACCTGTAACAAGTGCAAGCAACGGTGCAAACTACTATGACTGGGGTACATGTGCATGGTATGTATTTGAACAGCGCTCACAGCGCGGTCTTAGCGTGGGCAACATGTGGGGCGACGCTAAAAACTGGGCAGCCGGCGCTCAAGCTGCAGGTTACTCAGTAAGCAATTCACCTTCTGTAGGTGCAATTATGCAGGCACCAGCTTATACTAATGGTGCGTACGGACTTGGTCACGTTGCAATCGTTGAAAGCGTCAACTCTGACGGATCAATCGTTGTTTCTGAAATGCAGTTTAATGGCGGACTTGGAAGTGTGAGCACGAGAACACTAAGTGCTTCTCAAGCAGCAAGCCACAACTTCATTAACTAATTTAGAATAAATACAAGAGCGGGACCAGAATCTTAAAGAATTCTGGTCCCGCTATTTTTATGCAGTGGATGAGAAGGATCAATGCTCATATAGAGCATCTTTAACTTCTGCAGTACGCTGCTTCATAATTGCTTTGATATAAAGGAAACCTGTGACAGCTACGGGGATTAAACCGCCGATAACAGAGATTCCGTAATCGAGATTTAAAGTCTCCGGTGCATAAAGGAAGTAAGTTCCGACAACACCGGTCATAAACAAGGCTGGGATACCTGCAATATAATGTAACTTTCCTTCTTTTAAGAGATAAACAGTGGCAACCCACAACATTGTCGCTGCGACTGTCTGGTTTGTAAAACCGAGATATCTCCAAAGGAAGGTATAATCGATTGTTGATAGCAGGAAGGCCGGAATACCAACACAAATTGTCATCCAGATCATTTTTGGTGCTTTACGGCTCTTTCTTAGACCTGCTACGGCTTCAGTCAGCATCATGCGCGATGAACGAAGTGCAGTATCTCCTGTTGTAATCGGTAAGATAATCGCACCTAAAAATGCAAGAATCGCACCGGCAGAACCGAGCATCTCAATAGAGATTGTATCAATTACACCGGCAGGTCCGCCTGCAGCAAGTGCATCAGCCAGTCCGCCTGTGCCGTGGAAGAAAGTCATACCCGCAGTCGCCCAGATTAATGCAATAACACCTTCAGCAATCATGGCGCCGAAAAATACTTTTCTGCCATCTGATTCTTTCTTAACTGTACGCGCAATAATCGGACTTTGAGTTGAATGGAAACCGCTGATTGCGCCGCATGAAATTGTTACCATGATTAATGGCCAAACAGGCAGTCCTGCAGGGTGCTGGTTTTCAAAAGTCAGGTTTGGAATTGGGGTGCTTGAAAACATTAGACCAATCATTACTGAAACTGCCATAATAATCAACACAGCACCGAAAAATGGATAAATACGGCCGATGATTTTATTAATCGGCAATACTGCGGCCATAACAAAGTATGCAAAAATAATAACTAAAGCAGCAAAGAATGGAATGGCACCATTGGTTTTTAAGGAAATCAATTCTGCGGGACCTGCTGTAAACGCTGCAGTCACAAGAATCATTAAGGCTAGTGACACGATGTAGATAAAAGCTTTAACACCTTTTCCTAAGTATCTTTCTACCAGCGCGGGAAACTGCGAACCGTTATGTCTCAGACTGAGCATACCGGCAAAATAATCGTGAACAGCACCGGCAAAAATACAGCCGACAACTATCCAGATTAAGGCGGGCGGTCCGTAAACGGCACCTGCAACCGCACCGAATACAGGACCGAGTCCTGCGATATTTAATAACTGAATCAGCCAGCCTTTAATCGGGTGCATCGGCATGTAGTCGACACCGTCGTTAGTTTCATAGGCCGGAGTGGGATTTTTATCATTGATTACAAATATCTTTTCAACAATTTTCCCGTAAATCATATATCCTGCAATTAATAAAAATAAAGCTGTAAAAAAAGTAAGCATGGCAGTCCTCCTGCAACTGTATTTATAAAAATTTAATGCTAAGTGTAGCAAGACTGGTAACATTCGTCAATGAAATTTCAGATAATTTAGACTTAATAGAAAATTAAAGCGTTTACATCCTGATTCATTAAGATTTGAACATCTATAAACCGCAATCAAAAAGCAAAAAGCATCTGTTCCGAATGGAAGCAGATGCTTGCACATAATTTATTTTGAATATCTGTTTTCTTTAAACGGCAGGCCGAGTTCATCCCGCAAAGTTTTGCCGCTGTATGATGTATCGTAATATCCTTTAGCAGTTAAAATCGGAATCACTTTTTCGATAAAATCGTGGAAGAAGTCTCCGAGTACATGCGGAGTCAGAACAAATCCGTCAGCGCCTTTGTTATCAACCCATTCAATAATCTGGTCAGCGACCTCTTCATATGTCCCCATAAATGGACTTTCACGTGTTGTTTCTTCCATGGCCACCTGACGCAGAGTTAGTTTGTTTTCCTTAGCGCGTTTTTTAATTTCGTCAGTTGTCGACTGGAAACTGTTCTTACCGATATCTCCAAGTTCAGGAAACGGTGCATCGACGTCGTACTGGCTGAAATCGTGATGATCGAAGTAACGGCCGAGATAAGCGAGAGCTTCTTCAATCGTTACCAGATTCTTAATGTATTCGTAACGTTCGCGGACCTCATCCTGGTCTTTGCCGACAATCGGCTGCAGGGTCGGGAATACTTTAATTTCGTCAGGGCTGCGGCCGTTATCCGCTGCCTGCTGGCGCAGGTCTGCATAACTTTTTTGCGCTTTTTCCAGAGTGCTCGCATTGGTGAAGACAGCATCGGCATTTCGTGCTGCGAATGCTGATCCTTTTTTAGAAGCACCTGCCTGAAAAATTATCGGCTGGCCCTGAGGAGAGCGTTCGATATTGAGCGGTCCCTGGATCTTAAAGAATTCACCTTCGTAATTCAGCTGATGCATTTTCTCTTTATCGAAGTACTGCCCGCTCTTTTTGTCGCGCACAAAAGCATCATCTTCAAAGGAATCCCACAAGCCTTGAACGACTGCGAGGTGTTCATCTGCGATATCGTAGCGGAGACTGTGCTCCGGATGTTTGTCTTTGCTGAAGTTTTTCGCACTGCCTTCAAGCGGAGATGTAACGACGTTCCAGCCCGCGCGGCCGCCGCTCATTATATCAACTGATGCGAGCTGGCGTGCAATTGTAAACGGTTCGCTGTAGGACGTCGATACCGTTGCAACCAGACCGATATGAGATGTAATCGGAGCAAGAGCTCCGAGCAGCGTTAACGGTTCGAAGCGGCTTAAAAAGTGCGGAATTGATTTATCGTTTATATACAGGCCGTCAGCTACAAAGATGAAAGAAAAACCTGCATCTTCAGCCTTTAAAGTAATATTTTTGTAATGCTCGAAATTGACGCTCGCATCACTTGGAACATCTTCGCTTCTCCATGCATTCATGTGCCCGCCGGGGCCGTGCAGCATAACTCCGAATTGTACTTTCTTACTCATAATATCCCAGCCTTTTCTTTGTGTATGGTATGAATCGGTGCAAGTGTTTCAATTGTAAGGTTGCGGAGGGCAGCATCTGCTGTCGGCAGATGGAACATGAACTCATCGATTGGACAGCTGTTGCTGAGTTCATTTAATTTCGATAAAATCTCGTCCTTTGTGCCGAGTATCATATCCAGCTGACTCTTCTCTACTTCAATTTTTTCATCGGTATTTTTAATATAGTCATTGACCTGTTTTTCTGTAGTGACACGCAGTGTTCTGCCATCTTTGAATTTAAGAGAGTAGACTGAATTTTCTTCTTTCGCAGCTTTCTTTTCTTTTTCAGTTTCAGTTAAGAGCACTGATAAGGCAGCAATGAATTTCCCACCAGGATACAATTCTTTGTAAGCTGAGGCGACTTCTTTCAGCAAGTTTTCATCATTTTTAATAAAATGAGCAAAGATATAATTCACTTCATTGTCAGCAGCAAATTTTGCAGATGATAAACTGCCGCCGAGCAAAAATAAATCAGGTTTCGAAGATTCAGTGTCTACGGATATTTTAAGTACTTTGTGATTATCATGGGTACCGTCCACGAAAGATTTCAAACTCAGGAATCGGTCATTAAAGGAGTCAATGTCGGACCGAAGCTCGTGCTGCAGCGCAGCAGTTGCGAGCGGTGTTCCGCCGGGAGCCTTGCCGACACCGAGATTGACGCGTCCGGGAGCGAGATGGCTGATCAGCTGGAACTGCTCGGCTACGTGAAAAGGATTGTGATGGGACAGCATGACACCGCCTGCTCCGACATTTATATTTTTTGTCTGGTTAAGAAGATGTGTTACTAAAACTTCAGGTGATGTACCGATGACATTTTCCATATTGTGATGTTCCGATACGAAGTAACGTTTGTAGCCAAGGCGATCAGCCAGCTTCGCAAGCTCTGTCGTATGGCCGAGAGACTGTTCGACAGAATGTCCGTTAAGTACAGGGCTTTGATTTAAAATATTAAACTCCATGAAATTCTCCTTCCAATAAATAAATTCCTAATATGTAATATGGTTTTCCTAGTCAATAACTATGAATTGAAATTAATGATATCACGTATTTAGAATAATTCAATAATTTAAACAGCATTTATCAAATAAAACTTACTTTTCTACTAGGAATTAAGGAAGGAGGGTGGTTCATTGACCGAGTAAGCTGTTTATCCGGCAGAAGAAGCAGGCTCATTGGCCGGCTAAAGTGTCTGCCCGGCAGAAGAGGCAAGCTCATTGACCGGCAAGCGGCCGGACTTGTCAAAAACATCACAAAAAAGCCAGCCGCGGACTTCCACGGCTGGCTGGATAAATATATATTAACCTTTATGACTCAAAACAGGTTCTGTTTTAGCAAAATCTGTCTGTTTTAATTCTTCTATACGCTCTTTAACGAAGTCGCTGGTCATGTTGTGTTCAACGATATATCTGTTGCGCGGGTGTTCTGCACATTCGATGGAACATCCGCCGAGGTGATAGTGCTGGTTTTCTTCAGACGCTAAAATTTGAGCATTGCAGACAGGGTTCGCACAGTTGATATAACGTTCGCACGGTTCGCCGTCAAAGTGATCGCGGCCGACAACTACGTGTTCAACCTGATTAATCGGGACTGTCAGTCTTTCATCAAAGACGTACATCTGTCCGTCCCACAGCTGACCTTTAGCGACAGGGTCTTTCGAATATGTTGCAACGCCGCCGTGCAGCTGTGCTACATTATCAAAGCCTTCATTTTTCAGCCATCCTGAGAATTTCTCACAGCGGATTCCGCCTGTGCAGTACGTGAGAATCTTCTTGCCTTCAAACAGATGCTTGTTGTCGCGCACCCATTGCGGTGTATCTCTGAATGTTTCAACTTCCGGCTTGATTGCGCCGCGGAAGTGGCCGACGTCGTATTCATAAATGTTGCGAACGTCGAGAACTACGGTATCATCGCGCTGCATCTGTTCGTAGAATTCTTGAGGCGATAAGTATTCACCTGTCTGTTCACGCGGGTCGATGTCAGTATCAAGGCTCAGGTTAACAAGCTCAGGACGCGGACGCACGAACATTTTCTTAAATGCATGTTCATCGGCTTCATCAATTTTAAAGACAATATCTTTAAATAAAGGGTGTGCTTTCATATATTCCATATAGCGTTCAGTCTGTTCGTAATCGCCTGAAACCGTTCCGTTGATACCTTCTTCGGCAACAAGAATACGGCCTTTCAGCCCGAGGTCCTTACAGAATCTTAAATGTTCTGCCGCAAATGTTTCCGGATCTTCTACATCCGTGTAGTAATAGTAAAGTAAAACTCGATATTTCATTATATTTTCCACCTATCAAATTTATTTGCAGGATAAATCCTGATAGTTTTACAGACATTATTGTATCAGATTTTGACACTATTTAGTACGAAAAAATACACAACATAGTGACAGTTTTCTAATTCTGCCTGTAAGTGTGTTAAAATTTAATAAAGATAAGGAGTGGTCTGATGGACGTTAAAATTTATACTGATATCGCATGTCCGTTTTGCTATATCGGCAAGAAGAACTTTGAAAAAGCACTGGCTGAATACAAAACAGATGCAAAAATTAATATAGAGTACGCAAGCTATGAACTGGATAACCAGGCGCCGAAAGTACCTGAGAAAAATATGTATGAAGTCCTTGCGGAAAAGCATGAGAAACCGCTGGATGAAGTTAAAGAAATGGTGAATCTTATCGTCGAACAGGGCAAAATTGCCGGTATCGAATTCAATATGGATAAAGTTATCCCGGCGAATACGAGAGATGCGCACAGATTATTAAAACTGGCGTATGAATTCGGACTCGGAGAAGCGGTGCTTGAATCGCTGCACCGAGCATACTTTACAGAAGGTAAGAACGTCAGCGATAAAGATGTTCTCTTAGAAATTGCCAAAATGAACGGCATACCAGAAGTACCCGCACTCGAAGTGATTAACGACCCGAGCTTATTTTTGGAAAATGTTATCGGCGACTTTAATATGGCGAAAGTAAACAAAGTCCGCACGCTGCCGTATTACATATTCGATGAGAAATTTGCAATCAGCGGCGCCCGTGAACCTCGTCATTATACTATTGCTTTAAACAAAACGCTGCAGCCTGAATAACTTTATAGAAAAACTCCGCAGCCTTCTGATTGCGGAGTTTTTTCCATCCCCATGGAAATCAATTTTCTGCGGGTACGTTTCTTCCCGGTTTAATCAGTTTAATTAAATGATACACAGCGCCAGCGATAAGAAGTAGCGGAACGATAATTAAAATCAGGAAGAACAGCGATCCGATAAACTCGCCAAAACCGAATGATGCGAAAAATTCAGATGTTGTAACTTCCAGAAGCGGCGGTAAAAATGCGAAATAATAAATCAGGCCGACAACAGCTAATGTGACTAAGTAAAATATCATATTCGAAATATGATACGGAACAGTGTTTTTATCAAACTTGAACATTATAAAACCCCTTACATTTTTAGTCTTTAAAATAGTATACAACAATGTATAATTATATGCATAGCTTATTGACGGTATTTTAAGAAAATTAATATTAAATGGAGGAAAACGAATGGCTTTACGTTTAGCAGAAAGCGATGATGTACCTTACATAATGGAAATTATCAGAAAAGTAATACCGAGAATGCACGCAGCGGGGAATTATCAGTGGGATGAATACTACCCGACTGATGTGACCTTCAAAAAAGATATAAAAAACGGCACACTCTACGTTTTTGAAGAGGAAGCAGTTCTTAAGGGATGCATCGTTGCCGATGACAATCATGCGTTTGCTTATGACGATATTCCTTGGGAGCTTGCACGCATGGACTGTCTTGCCCTTCACAGGCTCGCTGTTGATCCGCAGTATCAGGGGCAGGGACTTGCACAAAAAATATTAAAAGGCATTGTGGAAATCGGACGGGAAAAAGAATATCTCGGCATACATACCGATACTTCGCAGGAAAATAAACCGATGCAGCAGCTGTTTCAAAAGCTCGGCTTCGATTACAAGGGGCATCTGAATCTCGATGATAATCTGGATAACTGGTATGCGGCCTACGAAAAAATTTTTTAGAAAACGATTGCAATCCGGAGTGTAAAAAGCTATGTTAGTTGAGATGAAAAAATCAAGGGGGATTTAGTGTGAAATTATTAGCAAAATTAATTGCGGGTATCGTTGCCGGTATTCTGGTGGGAGGAATATACTACCTCGTAGGTGACGGAGGCACTGCAGGTTCTATTATGGAAGCTGTTGTCAGGTTATTCGTAACGATGCAATCAGTGCTTGGAGCGTTTATCTTCTTTACAATTCCATTTATTATTCTATTTTTTATTGCATCGGGGATTTCAAAAATCGGTACAGGGTCGGGTAAGGTCGTCGGCGCGACTTTAGGAGTAGCATACATATCAACGCTCGGCGCGGGTCTTTTGGCTTTTGCCGTAGCAAGTTTTATCATGCCGCGTATTACAGGGGATAGTTCAGTGCCGGAAGAGGGTGCTGAAATTGCTCCGTTCTTAGAATTTGATATTCCGCCTGTCATGGATATTTTACCGGCGCTTGTACTGGCTTTTGCCGTCGGTATCGTTATGAACATTCTAAAACTGGACTTAATGATTAAGTTCTTTGATCAGGGGAAAGATATCACAGAATTTATTATTGAAAAAGTGATTATCAGAATTTTACCATTCTACATTGCGGGAGTATTCGCAGGCATGGCAGCGACAGGAACTGTATTTGACACGCTGCTCGTGTTTGGTGTCGTACTGCTTGTAGCAGTTATTCTGCATTGGGTATGGCTGATGCTTCAGTATACAATTGCGGGTTCATTATTAAAGCAGAATCCGTTTAAGATGCTGAAAAATATGCTTCCGGCGTATTTTACAGCACTCGGTACCATGTCGAGTGCTGCAACAATTCCGGTAACACTGGCCAGAACTAAAGAAAATGGTGTTCGCGGGCGTATAGCGGACTTCGTAGTGCCACTTTGTGCGACTATTCATCTGTCCGGCAGTACGATTACAA
Organism: Jeotgalicoccus nanhaiensis; assembly: GCF_015235105.1. NCBI lineage: Bacteria > Bacillati > Bacillota > Bacilli > Caryophanales > Staphylococcaceae > Jeotgalicoccus > Jeotgalicoccus nanhaiensis. Next base: position 96,785 of record NZ_JADGLW010000005.1, on the reverse strand, counting down.
TCGTCAGCTGCTCCATTGCGGTAATGACGATTCTCCCGGCCTATGATATGCCGGGGCTGTGGGAAATGCTTGGTGTAATACTCCTCTTAGGTGTTGTAATGATTGCAGCTCCGGGTGTGCCGGGTGGTGCGATTATGGCAGCGAGCGGTGTGCTGATGTCTAATCTTGGATTTAATGAAGCGGCAGTTGCCTTTATGATTGCCTTATACGTTGCCCAGGACAGCTTTGGTACAGCAACTAACGTTACAGGTGACGGTGCTGTTGCGGCAATCATCGATGCGTATGAACAAAAATTGAACAAAAAAGCTTAAATTTTATACGAAGAAAAGAAAGACAGCCGGGCATGCGTGCCTTGCTGTCTTTTTTTCGTTATAATTGAAAGGATAGAAAATGTGAATTTTAGATAGAGGGAATAATGTGAAGTCAAAAGTTATTTTATATTTGGTTATCGTCATCTGCTTTTTGGATTTATTTATCCAGCTGCCGATTATTACGCCGTTCGCTTTAGAGCTCGGTGCTTCAGAATTTACAGCAGGTATTGTCGTTGCGATGTATTCGCTGTTCAATATGGCAGGAAACATCGCCGGCGGCTTTCTCTCAGATAAGTTCGGACGCAGAAATACGCTGTTATTCGGCATGATTATGCAAGTATTTTTCGTGCTGATTTATACGATGACGCCGTCGATCGCAATACTGCTTGGTGTCAGAGCCATACACGGTTTTTCAAGCGGTCTGCTCACTCCGGCGTCCTTCAGTTTAATCGCTGATATTTCCCGGAAGTCGGCCATTGGCAAATCGATGGCCTTGACCGGTGTTGCCATCGGAACAGCGGCAATAGTCGGACCGGCTGCAGGCGGTATTATTTCAAGTGCTGTCAGCTACGAAATGGTGTACTTCATCTTATCCGGGGTATACGTATTTGGAACGCTTTTAACCTTCTTTGGTATTAAGGAAAGTTCGACAGACGAAAGCAGAACGCGTCACGCGGCAACACCTTTTAAAGAACTGCTGCTCCGGCCGTCCTTAAATGTGGCATACCTCTCATCATTTACCTTGATGATTGCCCAGGGGACACTGGCTTTCGGACTGCCGATAAAAACCGGCATTCTCGGCCTTGAAGCATCGATGACAGGCATGATGCTGAGCGTGTTTGGTGTGACGGCAATTATTGTTTTTGCGACACCGATTAATAAAATATATTCGCGCTATAAAAGTGAAAGTCTCGTTGCCGCCGGCATCCTGATTTTAAGTGCCAGCATGATACTGCTGCACTTCGCTCCGTCGTCAGGTTTTGTCTTTTTAGTCATGGTGATTTACGGATTCGGATTCGGTTTTATCTTCCCGTCGATGAATAAGATTATCGCGGAACATTCTGAAATGAATGAGCGGGGCAAGGCAAACGGAATCTTTTACTCTTATTTTTCACTCGGCTCTGTAGCGGGCTCTGTGCTTGCAGGCTATTTTGCAACGGTGTTTAATCTGCCGTTTCTCGGTATCGGTCTGCTGACGCTTGTCATGCTTGTAATTTTAATGTTTATTCGTTACAGACTGGAAATAAGCCGTCAATAGGAGGATTGTTATGACAAAGAAAAATGTACTGCTTATGGGTGTACATGGCAGAATCGGCGAGCATCTGTATTTAGAGCTCAACGAAGCGGCTAACCTGTTCGCTTTTTCAAGTCCGAAACAGGCGCCGGATTACGAAAATATTACATTTATTAAAAAAGATTTATTTATTTTACCTGAAGTTGAAGAAGCGCTCAGGAATATTGATGTGGTAATTTTTTACGAAGACCCGATTATGCGGCTCAACAGGCTGACGCAGGGGAAATTTTACGATTTATATTTGCTGATTGCGGATAATATCGCACGGGCGGCAAGCACTAATAACGTGGAACAGATAATATATATCGCCGATGAACTGTCAGACGGCAGTATTTTATCGATATTAGGTGCTTACGGTACCAGGGTTCAGAAAACAGAAACGCCTATCCGCCGCTACGGCAAAAACCTGACTTATAAAACGAAGGATTATAACAATGTACGGAGCGTGCAGCGAGCTCCGCTGCCTCCGGGATGGACACTAGAGAATGTGGCATGGTATTACTTCGCCTGGCTCGATGAAATCATTTACGATTTCGTTAATACCCGCATCGAAAATAATACGGTGTATATAAATGTGCTCGATAAGCCGAAACCGGTGCTTGTCTTAAAATTTAATGAGGCCCGTTCTGAAGAGGATATTGTGCTGTTTGAAATTACAGGCGGGAGCCTGAAGAAACGCTCGACAAATAAAGAACAGCGCTTTGAATTCAGAAAGCTGCCAGAGAGAGAAGAGTTCATTATGGCACTGCACGACTTTGAACCATCACTGCCGTGGCCGGTGTTTAAAATGACACAGGCTCCAATCCACTCGCTTGTCAGCAGAATTTATCAGGTTGAAATGATTATTAATAAAGATGTGCCTGAACAGCGGCCGCGCAGAAATAAATAAAGTGATAAAATATAAAAGAAATTATACTGGAATAAGGAAGATGACCGATGGGAAGAAAATGGAATAATATTAAAGAAAAGAAAGCACAGAAAGATCAGAACACAAGCCGGATATATGCAAAGTTCGGGAGAGAAATATATGTAGCAGCGAAAAAAGGAGATCCGGATCCGGAAACCAACCAGGCGCTGAAAGTCGTACTGGAACGTGCTAAAACTTATTCTGTGCCGAAGCATATTATCGATAAAGCGATTGAAAAAGCGAAAGGCGGCGACGACGAAACATTTGACGAACTCCGCTATGAAGGTTTCGGACCCGGTGGTTCGATGATTATTGCCGATGCACTGACTAATAATGTGAACCGCACAGTATCTGATGTCCGTGCAGCCTTCGGTAAAAACGGCGGGAATATGGGTGTCAGCGGGGCAGTCAGCTATATGTTCGACAGCGTTTCTGTCTTTGTTTTTAGCGGATTTGACGATGAGACTGTGCTTATGCATTTAATGGAAGCAGAAGTCGATGTGAAAGATGTTGCGGAAGAAAACGGGATGACCGTCGTCTACGGTGAACCGCAGGCATATAATGATATTAAAGAAGCGCTTGATAAGCTTGGAGTCGAAGACTTCGAAGTGGCGGAACATGCGATGATTGCGCAGAACGAAGTGACTTTAGAAGAAGAAGATCTCGAACAGTTTGAGAAACTGATTGATGCTTTAGAAGACCTGGAAGATGTATCGAACGTGTTTCATAATGTAAACTTAGGTGAGTAAACTTATGAAGGAGTGATACTGTGTCAGAGTTAATGGATTTCGGTTATCAGGGAAAAGCAGCGGTCATTACGGGCTCGAGTAAAGGTATCGGACGTGAAACAGCAGAACAGATGGTAAAGCTCGGGGCTAAAGTGATGCTGGTTGCACGCGGTGAAGAAGCTTTAAAAGAAGCGGCTGAGGAACTTCGTGAATTTGGTGACGTTGACTATATTGCGCAGGATATAACTGAAAGCGGCGCAGGTGAGAAAATTGTTGAAGCAGTCATTGAGAAATACGGACGGCTGGACGTGCTTGTGAATAATGCAGGCAGTTCGTTTGCCAAAAACTTTGAAGATGTTGAACTTGCAGACTGGGAAGAGGATATTGATCTGAAAGTGATGGCAGCAGTAAAAATGGCAAAAGCCGCACTGCCGCATTTGAAAAAACAGGGCGGGGCAATATTAAACTTAACAGCAGTCATGGGGAAAACGCCGCAGCCGAACTCACTGCCGACAACAGTATCGCGGAGTGCAGGACTCGCGCTCACTAAAGCGATGAGCAAAGACCTCGGACAGTACGGCGTTCGTGTAAACGCAGTATGCATCGGTCTGATTCGGAGCGACCAGATCGAAAAACGCTGGCAGAAGCAGTCTCCGGAATTATCATGGGAAGAATTCTCCGCTTCTAAGGCGGACAACATCCCGCTTGGCCGTATTGGAGATACATCGGAAGCCGCGAACGTGATTACCTTCCTTTGTTCTGATTTAGCATCATACGTGAGCGGGACCGCGGTGAATATTGACGGCGGCAGCGGCCACGCTTGGTAAATAAAGTGCATTTGGGTATTTATCGGACACCGTGAAACCGACAGTGTCTGACAAATCCTTTTATCGGACACCGTGGAACTGACAGTGTCTGACAAATCTTTTTATCGGACACCGTGAAACCGACAGTGTCTGACAAACGATAAAAGCCATCGAATCCTTAACGGATTTGATGGCTTTTTCATATTATCCTGCAACTTTTTTAACCGCTGCACCAAATTTCTCCAGAGCTTCATCGATTTCTTCAGCGCTTACATTGAGCGGGGGAAGCAGGCGCACAACATTATTTTTCGCTGTTACTACCAGCATTTTTTCATCATAGCATGCTGATAAAATATCAGCTGCCGGCACAGCTTCATCAAATTGTACACCAATCAGGAGGCCGAGTCCTTTCACTTCAGCAATACTGCCGGTTTCAGCGGATATTTTCTCGAGACCTGCAGTGAGCTCAGCTGAACGCGCTGCAGCATTATCGAGCAAATCCGCTTCAATAATTTCATCAAATATTGCATTGCCGACTGCGGTTGCAAGGGGATTTCCGCCGAGCGTCGTCCCGTGATCACCCGGTTTAAAGTGTGCCGCAACTTTATCGGTCGCAAGAAATGCACCAATCGGAAAGCCGCCGCCGAGCCCTTTGGCAAGTGTCACGACATCTGGTTCCAGGCCGAACTGCTCAAATGAAAAAAGTGTCCCAGTGCGTCCCATGCCGGTCTGAACTTCATCGATAATCAGCAGCACACCGTCCTTCTGAAGCTCATTCAGCGTATCGATGAATGACTCGCTTAAAGTATTAATACCACCTTCGCCCTGAATCGTCTCAAAAATAATCGCACACGTATTATTATCAACAGCAGCCTTCAAACCTTCACTGTCATTTAATTCAACATATTTTGAACCGGACAGGAGCGGCTGAAAGTCTTTGTGCATATCCGTCTGGCCTGTGGCGGACAAGGTTGCCATCGTGCGGCCGTGAAATGAATCCACTAAAGAAATCACTGTTGTACACTCCGGACCATTCACTTCCCTGCCGTACTTCCGTGCCAATTTCAGAGCGCCCTCGTTCGCCTCAGCGCCTGAGTTTGTAAAGAATACTTTCGATAAACTGCCGGCTCCTTTATAATTTACGAGTTTATCAGCAAGTTCAATCGACGGTTTATTCCAGTATACATTGGAAATATGCATCAGCTCTGAAGCTTGCTTCATGACCGCTTCAACAATTTTTTCATGAGCATGGCCCAAAATATTAGTCGCAATGCCTGAAACGAAATCAAGAAACTCTTCGCCGTCGTTATTTTTAATATATGTGCCTTTACCTGAAACAAATATTTTATCGCCGCGGTTATAAGTATTGAATAGTGCCGAATTGCCAAGCTCAATTAAATCTTCTGTCTTCATAAAACTCTTCCTCCTTCATGAGGTATAATCATCGTGCCGATTCCTGCATCAAAGAACAGCTCTAAAAGCAATGAATGCTTAAGACGGCCGTCGACAATATGCGCCTGCCTGACGCCTTTTCTAAGCGCGTGTGAACAGCATTCTACTTTCGGAATCATACCTTCTGAGATCACACCCGATTCTATATGCTTTTCCACCTCTGCCAGTGTGAGTTCTGCGAGCAGCGTCGATTCGTCGTCTTTATCTTTGCATACCCCTTTAGTATCTGTTAAAAGAATAAATTTATCAGCGCCGATTGCACCGGCAATTTCTCCTGCGACATAGTCCGCATTCACGTTATAAGTGTCGCCGTTCATATCCGCAGCCACTGGTGAAATGACAGGGACGAAGTCATTGTCAATCAGCAAGGTCACGAGAGCAGGATCAATCGTTTCAATCTCCCCGACAAGGCCGATATCTACCTGTCTGATTTCCCCCTTATTATTATGCTCTTCAATGTACTTCTTCTTCACTTTAATCAGATTGCCGTCCTTGCCTGAAATACCGACAGCCTTGCCGCCGATTTTATTGTAATGTTTTACAATATCCTTATTCACCTGGCCGGATAACACCATTTCAGCAACATTCATCACCGCATCATCTGTCACGCGGAGTCCCTTTTTAAACTCGGTTTCGATATTTAAATCGGTCAGCATATTATTGATGAACGGTCCGCCGCCGTGAACGATGACAGGCTTGATACCGACCGATTTCATGAGCAGCACATCCTGCATGACCGACTCTTTTAAGCTGTCATTGACCATGGCATTGCCGCCGTATTTCAGCACGATAATATTATCCTGGAAAATATTAATGTAGGGCAGGGCTTCGATGAGCGTATCTATTCTCTCTGTATCATTCATGATTATCATCCTAACTTCTGTAGTCCGCATTTATTTTTACATAATCGAGTGACATATCACACGTCCATACTTGAGCTGAAGATTCACCTGCATTTAAATCGATAAAAATCCCAATATCTGCAGCGCTTAAAATTTCATAAGCGCGGGCTTCATCGAAAGGTACTGCGAGACCCTCATGACAGACGAGAACTTCATCATTGCCTGAAGTGAATTTAATCGTTATTGTAGTCGGATCTAAATAATCAGTTTCACTGTTGCCGATGGCCATAATAACCCGGCCCCAGTTGGCGTCCTGACCGTAAACAGCTGTTTTAACGAGGCTCGATGTGGCGACTGTTTTTGCCACACTGACAGCATCACTTTTGCTATATGCATTAATAACATTTACGGTAACGAACTTCGTCGCACCTTCAGCGTCGCGTGCAATCATCTGCGATAACTTTTGGCACAGCGCAGTCAGCACCGAAGTAAATTCGGCCGCATGACTTTCATCGAGCATAATTTTGTTAGTAGAAGCGAGCAGCACAGTATCATTTGTACTCGTGTCGCCGTCGACTGTCATGACGTTAAAGCTGTCGTCAGCTGCAGATTTCAAAGCGGTGTTTAAGTCAGCTTGCGGCAGTCCGGCATCGGTAACAATGTAGCCGAGCATGGTGCCCATATTCGGATGAATCATACCTGCACCTTTAATCATGGCGCCGAAATGCACAGTGTGATCGTCGATTTCAGCTTCTAATGACAGTTCTTTCGGCACAGTATCCGTCGTCATAATTGCCTCGGCAGCTGAGGTGGAAGTGTCCGTGCCAAGTCCGCCAATCAGCGAATCGAGACCAGTATAGAATGGTTTTAAATTCATCGGCTCACCGATGACACCTGTCGAGCTGACGAGAACTTCATGCGATTCGATATTCAGTTTTTTTGCCAGAGCTGAAGTCATTGACTGAATATCCTCTTCGCCATTCAGTCCATTGCACGCATTAGCATTGCCGCTGTTAACCAAAATAGCTTTAAAATCTGTAAAGTTTTTAAGCATTTTCATATCGTAAAGTACGGAGTGTGCTTTCACTTTATTTCTCGTAAACACTCCTGTTACGGTTGCACCATCCGGAAAATAGATGAGCGCAAGATCCTTATCCTGAGCTTTAAAACCGGTATGTATACCGTTTGTTTCGACGCCTTCAACCGCACAAAGTCCTTTTTGCACCAATCCTTTTTTCTCTGTAATCTGCATATCAAAAACCCTCTCTAAGGCATCATGGCAATGGTAGTCAGTCCTGATTTTTCAGGCAATCCAAACATGATGTTCATATTTTGTACCGCTTGTCCTGCTGCGCCTTTGCCTAAGTTATCGATAACTGATAAAACAAGAAGCCTGCCTGTGCGTTCGTCCAGCTGTACCGACAGCTGACAGCTGTTTGTCCCGGCAACGTGTTTCATCTGAGGCAGTTCTCCTGACTCTAGTACGTGAACGAACGGTTCATTTTCATATGCTGACTTATAGCTGTCAATAACGTCAGCTTCAGTAATGTCGTCTTTAACTGTTGCGTAAATTGTTGAGAAGATACCGCGCTCTGCCGGGAGTAAGTGAGGCGTAAACTGCACCTGTACAGCATTTTTTGATGAGCTGTTCAGTTCCTGCTCAATTTCCGGAATATGGCGGTGGGCGAGTGGGTTGTATGCTTTAAAGTTGCCCATCAGTTCCGTCAGCAGCTTATCAACCGAAGCGCTGCGCCCCGCCCCGCTGACACCCGTTTTACTGTCGATAATAACAGACTGTTCATCAATCAGAGCATCGCTTACTGCAGGAAGGAGACCAAGTAAGGCACTTGTCACGAAGCACCCGGGATTGGCAATGTATTTCGCGTTTTTAATATCATTTCTGTATTTTTCAGGCAGGCCGTAGACAAAATCTTTCAGTAAATTTGGCGCAGCCTGTTCAACGTTATAAGTCTGTTCATAGACATCGATATTTTTCAGACGGAAATCAGCGCCGAGGTCGATAATTTTTACATCATATTCTGAAGCTGCTGCTGAAAGTTCCATCGAATGACCGTGGGGCAGACAGATAAAGACGACATCGCTCTCACCGAATACTGCTTCTTGATTGAGTTCTGAAAACTGCTTGTCGATACTTCCTTTTAAGAAGGGGTAGTAACTGTCAGCCTTTGTACCAGCATGGCTGCGCGATGTTAAATACATGAGTTCAACTTCCGAGTGGGGAATTAAATAACGTAAAAGCTCGCTGCCTGTGTAACCTGTTGCACCGATAATACTGACTTTGATCATAATATGACCTCCTGAATTTTTATCAATTTAAATCCGGTATAAATAAGCTGCCGTTTGTTGCTGCCATAATCGCTTTAATAGAATGCATGCGGTTTTCACCCTGTTCAAACTGTTTCGCGTAATCTGCTTCGAATACTTCAGATGTAACTTCCATTTCTTCAATACCGAACTCTTCAGCAACGTTTTTTCCGTACTCGGTATTTGTATCGTGAAAGGCCGGCAGGCAGTGCATGAAGATAAAGTTCTCGCTGACTTCTGAAAGAAGCGTCTTATTAACTTGATATGGAAGGAGTGTGTTCACTCGTTCTTCAAAGTGTTCTTCTTCACCCATGGATACCCAGACGTCTGTATAAAGCACATTTGCATCTTTAACAGCTGCTTTAATGTCCGATGTAATTTCAACAGCTGAGCCGGATTTTTTGGCGTATTCTTGTGCCAGCGTCACGTAAGCATCTTCCGGGGATAGTGATCCCGGAGCTGCGATTGTGACATCAATGCCGAGAATGGCTGCCGTTACAAGCAGTGAGTTCGCAACATTGTTACGTCCGTCTCCCGAGTAGACAAGCTTAAGGCCATCAAATGTGCCGAACTCTTCTTTAATCGTCATGAAGTCGCCAATCATCTGTGTAGGATGTGAGGCGTCTGTCAGACCGTTCCAGACAGGCACACCAGAGTGTTCAGCAAGTTCTTCAACAACTGCCTGACTCTGTCCTCTGTATTCCAGACCGTCGAACATGCTGCCTAAAATTTTAGCGGTATCTGCTACAGATTCTTTTTTACCGAGCTGGATATCACCGGAACCTAAAAACTCAGGAGATGCTCCAAGGTCATTTGCTGCGACTGTAAAAGCAGCGCGTGTACGTGTTGAAGACTTTTCAAACAGCAGTGCGATATTCTGTCCTTTTAAATACTGGTGAGGTATATTATTTTTCTTTAGTTGTTTTAAATGAATAGCAAAATCAATCAGATATTCGACTTCTTTCTTATTGAAATCACTGATTGTTAAAAAACTTTTTCCTTGAAAATGCATGAAAACACTCCTTTTAGACTTATTATCTAATTATTATTCGTTATATTGTATATTTATAATTATTAGTTGTTGTTTATAATATACAAATTAAATTCATAAATCAAGTGTTTTACCGTATATATTCTCTTTATTTGGTATAAATTTAAGTTATCAAAATGATAACAAATTTATTGACGATGTTCTGTTTCAGCTGTACTATATTAATTAATACAGTTAGTACAGCGAACCGACAGGAGGTGGATACGTGTTTGATATCGATGTAAAAAGCCGCATGCCTATATATGAACAGATTATAGAAAACGTAAAACGTCTGATTATTCAAGGAGTGCTGCTGCCGGAAGAAAAACTGCCGTCAGTACGCAGTCTGGCCCAGGAACTTACGATTAATCCCAACACGATCCAGAAAGCTTACAGAGAATTGGAAAGGGAAGGGTACGTGATTTCCCGTCCCGGAAAAGGGAGTTTTGTGAATGATATGACGGAAACGATGAACAGAGAGCATATTAAAACATTAACGGCAGAAGTGGAACGCCTGATTAAGGAACTGGTATTTCTCGATGTGCCGGGAGTATCTTTAAAAGCAATGATAGATAAAGCAGAACGCGAAAAGGAGGGACAGGAATGAAGCTTTTGGTAAACGGTGCAAAGAAGAGTTTTGGTAAAAATACTGCAGTTGAGAATATAGATTTATCAATTACAGAAGGTACGATTCATGGGCTTTTAGGATCGAACGGAGCAGGCAAAACAACATTGATGAAGGTGCTGTCAGGCATTTATAAAGCGGACAGCGGCACGGTCAGCTACGACGGCCAAAGTATTTATGAGAACCCGGATATTAAAAGTGATGTAATCTTCATGCACGATATTCCTTTCTTTTTTAAAGGTGCGAGTTTAAAGAAGATGGCGAAGTTTTACAAAGCAATGTATAAGAACTGGTCGGATGAGCGTTTTTTACAACTGTCCGGTCACTTCGGTATTGCACCTGATAAACAGCTGAATCAGCTGTCGAAAGGAATGAAGCGGCAGGCCGCCTTTATCCTTGCTTTCTCAGCGAGACCGAAAGTGATGCTGCTGGATGAACCGTTTGACGGACTCGATCCGATTATGCGGAAACAGGTTAAAAATATTCTGATGCAGGACATTGCAAACCACGGGATGACCGTCGTTGCTTCAAGTCATAATTTAAGAGAAATGGAAGACCTGTGCGACTCGGTATCGATTATGCATGACGGAAAAATACTCTTCCACAAAGAACTGACGGATATCAGAGGCACGCACTGCAAGCTGCAGATTGCCTTTAAAGAACTGCCTGAAGATAAGTTTTTCACTGATCTGAATGTCGTTCACCATAAAGTTAAAGGACGTATTATTACGTGTATCGTAAAAGGAGATATATCTAATCTGGAAGAAAAAGTGACGAAATATAATCCGCTGATGTACGACATTCTGCCGCTGACGCTGGAAGAAATATTTACTTATGAAATGGGGGAACTCGGTTATGAAATCTCAAACATCATTGTTGAATAAAACATTACTGTCCCATTTCACGGGTACGATATTCTGGCTGACGATTGTCTTTATGGCCTTGAATATTATTGCTCTGCCTCTGTCGATATGGATTGTGACGTTCGACAGAGATTTTTATCCGGACTATCAGATTCCGGAAAACTTCTTATTTCAAATAGCTTCCGGGCAGCTGATTATCGGTATGATTTTTACAGCGTTTTTAGCAATGTTTTTACTGAACTATTTAAACGATGAGAGTTCATCTGATTTCATGCACAGTCTGCCGGTTAAACGGACAGCTCTTTTGATACATGTCTTATTAACGGGCATAACAGCAATCGTTGTCCCGCTGGTTATCAGTGCGGTAATACTGCTTATTGAGCGGATGATATTCATTCCGGAAATTGCAGTAACAGATATCGCTAAATGGTTAATCTATGCTCTTTTTGCTCACTTTGTTGTTTTTGCGATAGCAATATTTACAGGGTTTTTAGTTAATGGTATCTTCCTGCACATGCAGGTGATTATTCTGGCCTTGTTTCTGCCGCTCGCCGTATGGGCATTAACGTATGCGGCGGCAAATGTATTATATGATGGAATTTCTTCATCATTTATGGAACATTCGGAATTAGTGCTGAACGCAACGTTTCCTTATATTGCAGTCACCCAGCTTTATGACGGAATTAATACGCCACTCAGCCTTTTATGGGCTGCAGCAGCCATCCTGCTGATTGTATTGTCTTTTGTGCTGTATAAATACCACCGCAACGAGAAAGTGACAGCAAGTTTTAACTTTGTATGGCTGAAAGAAATTTTGACAGCAGTGACGACGATTGCCGGTATGCTGGCAGTAGGGGCCTCGGTATCGCTGTTAATACCAGTTTCTCCAGCAGTATCTGTTTTTGGGTTTGCCGTGGGGGCAATTGTTGCCTACTTAATTGTGGAAATGTTCTTCCAGAACAGTGTGAAAATACAGTTCAGCTGGAAGTCGATAGTATTTACGGTGCTTGTTATTATTATTTTTTGGCTCGTGTTTTTAATCGGCTGGACAAAATATGTAAATGATGTGCCGTCCGAAGAAGAAGTAGCAAGTGTTTATATTGCTGACGATTATATGTACTACACGAGCGACTCTCTCGATGAATATTTCGAAGAAGGATTTTTATTTAATGATGACGAGAAAGTGATTGAATCTGCAATCAAAGCACATGAGACTGCGATTGAAGATAAATCTTTCCCGAATATATATACGGGGGATGAAACTGCCCGGCTTGAATTCCAGTACAAGATGGAAGATGGCAGTGTGATGAATCGCACCTTCCAAACCCTTCAGAATGATTCTGAAGCAGTGCAGATTACTAAGCAGCTGAATTCGGCCAAGTATAATATTAATGCGGACTTCCTTGAAAACATTAAACAGCACCCGGAAATGACAGAGCTTTGGCTGTTTAACAATACTCTGAAAGCAGACCGGTCATTAATAGAAGATTATAAGAATCACAGCGCTCAATTAATGGAATATAATCCTTATATCACAAATGAAACGGGCCGTATTGAAGCAAGTGCTAATTATGAAAACAATTACGAGTCGGGCATGAGCTCAATTTATAATGAAGCAGTTCTAAAACGGATTGCAGAATCTGATCTTCTGATGGAAGAAATATTATACCTTAATCAGTCGAGTGAAATGTTCATCGCGGACATACCAGCTGATGAACTTGAAACATTCTTTAATGATTACAAGGAATTGAACATACGGGAACTGGCAGACAAACATGAGCTTGAAAACTTATCTGAAGAGCAGAAAACAGATATTATCAGCCGGGTCAATGATGGTGAACTGGCGCCTGAAGGTAGCAAACTGCTCATATACAGCTATCCGGATTATACAGAATCAGAAGAAGATTATCCGGCAGAAATGGACTTCAGCATTCTGGCTATACAATAAAATATAAGCAAAAGTTATAGAGATAGGTAAAATTGATGCCTATCTCTATACTTTTGTTTTCTTTTTTTTGTATAATTACCAGTAGGAGATGAATGCCATGAAAACTAAGTATCTGGATAAGAAAAAATGGCGTCGGCTGGTGCGCTCAAAATATGATGAAACAATCATTACCTGTCAGGGTGAGAAAATATTGGCAGGTATCATTCATATGCATAAAGTTCGTGAACCGCTCAGTGTTCGCGTGGTCGGAGAAGATACGTTAGTTGTGGCTAACAATTTTAAATGGATGCAGCTCCTGCCTGAAAAACGCAATTACAGCATTACTGTCATGTACGATGAAAAATGGCAGGAAATACAATATTATTTTGATATTAATTATTCTCATACTTTGGAGCTCGGCAAAGCCCGGCGGCAGGATTTATATCTCGACGTTCTGGTGCTGCCGGACGGCCGTTATGAACTCGTAGATGAAGAGGACATCAAACGCGCTTTTAAAAAAGGAGTTATCAGTACAAAAGAAAGAGATTTTGCCTATCGGACTGCGCGCGAGCTGATGGCGGAAATTGACAGGGATTTCAGCCAGTTTAAAAAACTTGCGGCATCGTGTTTAAAAGAACTTAAAAAATTAATGTAGCCATCCGGGGAAATGGGGATGGCTTATTCACTGGAGGTAATGTCGTGAAAGTTGATGATTATCGTTTACTTGCAACATTAAGCGAAGCTAAAACCTTGCGTAAAGCTGCTGAAAAGCTCTACATATCACAGCCGGCAGTCAGTCAGCGTCTGAAGTCCATCGAAGACGAATGGGGTGTGCAGATTTTTATCAGAACTAAAAAAGCGCTCTATACAACCGGCGTTGGAGAAAGAATCATTGCACATGCTAAAAAGGTCGTCGATGAAGAACGTCTCGTTAAAGATTATATTCAGGCGAACGAAGGCGCGGTTGAAGGGAAAATTTCAATCGGTGTATCTTCTTTAATCGGCTATACGATTCTGCCGGATATTCTGGCAAAGTATTTAAGTGATTTCCCGAATGTAAACGTTAAAATTGACGTGGGTTCGACCAAAGAAATTATTGCGAACCAGGGCGACTATCACTTATCAATTGTACGCGGAGCCCGTATTTTAAATAAAGAAAATGAACTGCTCTACAGTGATAAACACTACCTGGTTACTCCGAAAGACGTCGAGCTTGAAGATCTCGCCGTAATAGAATTCCAGGCAGATCCCGACTATATTACGCATATTAAAAATTATTTTGAAGAACGTTTCAATATTAAATATGAACCTCAAATTTTCGTCGATCAGATTACGACCTGCCGCGAATTACTGCGTAAAAAAGTAGGTATTACAGTGCTGCCTGAACTGGTATTAGACGGACTGGACCTCGATAATTATCATATCGAAGAAGTTCTGGTAGACGGCAAACCGCTGACCCGCGACACTTATATTTCTTACGACAAGAGTGTACTCATGCTGCCGCAGGTAGAGTCTTTTATCGACTTAATCAAAAGAGATTCGCATAACAGCGGACACTAAAGCCGGGGGACGAAGATGATCAAAGACTTATTTCAAATACAGAACTACAAATTATTTTTAACGAATATGACTATGCTTGGGATGGCGGTTGCAATCACAGCTCCCTTCCTCGTTATTTTTATGACGGAAACACATGGAATGTCTTCTACCGGTTACGGTATATTTATGGCTTCGGCAGCTGTCGGCAGTTTTTTCGTCAACACGATTATCGGCCGTTACAGCGACAGGCTCAAATTTGACCGCAAATATTTAATCATTGCGGCTCTCTTGATGCAGATTATGGCATTTTTAAGCTTCTTAATTATTCCAAACACCTGGATACTGATTATTTCTTATATTATATTCTTTTCATTGGGTGCTCCTGCGATGCCCCAGCTGTATGCATCCGCCCGCGAATCGATTAACCAGTACCGTTCAAGTATCGCGGTGATGGCAAACACGATTTTGCGTTCGATGTTCAGCTTCGGCTTCCTGTTCGGACCGCTCGTCGGTTCCATCCTGCTTGCCCGCTACGATTTTACAGGCTTGTTTTTCGGGACAGTCATTATGTTCGCTGTCGTCTTTATGTCGAGCTTTCTAATTAAAAATTCCAACCCGCCAGCGGTAGAAAATACGATTGAAATTACCGGCTACGAGGAACCGAAAAGTCCGAATCTGTTAACCAGTCTGACTTTATTTATACCGTTTATTGCTTTTGTCTTTCTTCACGTGGGACAATGGATGTACCTCTTGAATATGCCGCTGTTTGTAACGGGGTATCTAGGGGAAGCGGATAGTGCAGTCGGTATACTCGCAAGTTTATGTGCGGGGCTTGAAGTGCCGCTTATGATATTTATGGGATATGTCGCTTCACGCGTATCATCAAAAACACTTTTAATCATTGCCGGCTTTATCGGCAGCATGTACTTTTTATCGATTGGAATCTTTGAGAGCTACACCATGATGTTAATTGGACAATTGCCGCTCGCTTTATTTTTAGCAATATTACTCGGTCTCGGAATCAGTTATTTCCAGGACCTGCTGCCGCAGTTTCCCGGCTACGCATCAACCTTATTCGCTAACGCTATGATAGTCGGGCAGCTGCTCGGCAACTTGCTCGGCGGTATTGCGAATGACGTGCTCGGTGTGGAAAATTCATTTTACATCAGCGGTACATTTTTATTTATAGCATTTATCCTGTTCTTCTTTACTAAGAAAGAAGTCAGAGAAGGAGAAATTTGATGGACATTATTTTATGGCTCATTGTCATCGTATCATTTGTACTCGGATTTGCCGGAATCATATATCCAGTGCTGCCTTCAGTACTCATGTTCTGGATAGGATTTTTAGTATACAACTTTTTCATCGGCGACGAACTGTCATGGATGTTCTGGGTAATCGCCGGAGCGCTGACACTCGTAGCACTTATCAGTGACGTGGCAGCAAACAGTTACTTCGTGAAAAAATTCGGAGGCAGTAAAAAAGGCGAATGGGCAGCAATTATCGGTGCTGTTGTCGGAATGTTTGTTTACCCGCCGTTCGGTGTGTTGTTCGTACCTTTTGTCTTCGTATTCTTTGTGGAATTCATACAGATAAAAGATATGAGCAAGGCGCTGAAAGCATCAGTAGGCTCGTTTTTAGCCTTTATCTCAAGCGCAATCTTCGACGTGATAATATACATCTTCCTGGTTATATTCTTCCTGTTAGATGTATTTTTATATTAGACTCTATACGATATATGATAAAAATCCGCATCTCGGTTTTGAGGTGCGGATTTTTTGATGACGGGATCTGGGTGCTGTCGGGGCCCTTCATGGATTTGATGACGGGATTCGGTTGTTGTCGGACCCCTTCATGAATTTGATGACGGGATCCGGTTGTTGTCGGTCCCCTTCATGAATTTGATGACGGGATTCGAGTGATATCAGACCAGAAAACTTCATAGATTTTAACAAAGGTTACTTTTTTAATAATTATGATGACCGACAACGTCCAAACTCCGTTAAACGTCGTCGTCAAAGTAAACGACGCCATCCAAACCCCGTTAAACGTCGTCGTCAAAGTAAACGACGCCATCCAAACCCCGTTAAACGTCGTCGTCAAAGTAAACGACACCATCCAACCCCCGTTAAACGTCGTCGTCAAAGTAAACGACACCATCCAACCCCCGTTAAACGTCGTCGTCGAAATAAACGACACCATCCAACCCCCGTTAAACGTCGTCGTCGAAACAAACGACACCATTCAACCCCCGTTAAACGTCGTCGTCAAAATAAACGACACATTCAACCCCCGTTAAACGTCGTCGTCGAAGTAAACGACACCATCCAAACTCCGTTAAACGTCGTCGTCAAAGTAAACGACACCATCCAAACCCTCCCCAACCAAAAAAAGCCCCCGCAATTGCGGGGGACCTTATCATTATTTTTCAGTTTTTGTATATTCTTCGCCTTTATCTGTTGCTGCGTCTTCGCCTTCATCATCGAGTATTTCACGGACGTTGTACATTTCGTACTGCGGTTCGTGTTTTCCTCTTTGGATGTCGAGTGCATAGTGACATGCAACTTTGTGGAAGCCTGCGTATTCAGCATCTTTCTGCTCAAGCTCCGGCACTTCCGTACGGCAGTGATCTGTCGCAAACGGGCATCTCGTATGGAAGCGGCAGCCCGTCGGCGGATCAATTGGTGACGGCACATCGCCGCGCAAGAAAATGCGTTCTGATTTTTTACGCGGGTCCGGTACAGGTATTGCTGACAGCAATGCTTTCGTGTACGGGTGCTGAGGGTTTTCAAAGATAGAATCTGTATCTCCGACCTCAACGATTTTCCCTAAATACATTACGATGATGCGGTCGGCAATATGACGGACAACACCAAGGTCATGTGAGATAAAGAGATAAGTTAATCCGAGATCGCGCTGCAGTCTCTTTAACAGGTTAAGCACCTGAGCCTGGATTGATACGTCCAGCGCAGATACGGCCTCATCACAAATGATTAATTTAGGATTAACTGAGAGCGCACGTGCAATCCCGATACGCTGGCGCTGCCCGCCTGAAAATTCATGAGGGTAGCGGTCGATCTGGTGGCGCTGCAGTCCTACAGTTTCCATCAATTCAATAATACGGTCGTTGCGCTCTTTGCGGGGAACGACTTTTTGAATATCCATGGCTTCCCATAATGTCTGTCTGACAGTTTTACGCGGGTTTAATGACGCGTACGGATCCTGGAAAATAATCTGCATATCTTTTCTCATTTTGCGCATCTCATCTTTAGACATGGCAAGAACGTCCTGGCCTTCGAACTCAACTTTACCGCCAGTAGGTTCATCGAGACGAAGAATGGCACGGCCTGTAGTTGATTTACCACAGCCTGACTCACCAACAACTGCTATCGTTTCACCTTTATCGATTGAAAAAGTAATACCGTCGACAGCTTTAACATGGTTGACTGTACGTCCAAGGAAGCCCCCTTTAATCGGGAAGTGCTGCTCCAGATTTTCAACATTTAATAATGGTTGTTTACTTGGCATTTACCTGTACCTCCTTATCTCCATCCCACTGATCAGTATAAATCCAGCATCTGACTTCGTTGCCGTCTCCCTGATCTTCGAGTTCAGGCAGCGTGTTGCAAATATCCGATGCGAAAGGGCAGCGGGGTGCAAAACGGCAGCCGGACGGCATTTCGTTTGGTGCAGGTACATTACCTTTAATCGGAATCAGCTCATCCTGCGCTTTATCGTGGCGCGGCAGTGAGTTTAAGAGTCCGACAGTGTAAGGGTGTTTCGGATTTTCAAATAATGTATAAACATCAGCAAATTCAACAACCTTTCCGGCATACATTACAGCGACATAATCGCATGTCTCTGCAACAACACCGAGGTCGTGTGTAATCATAACAACACTCATGCCGATCTCTTCCTGAAGTTCTTTAATCAGTTCGAGAATTTGCGCCTGAATTGTTACATCGAGGGCAGTAGTCGGCTCGTCGGCGATAAGCAGTTCAGGCTTGCAGGCCAATGCCATCGCAATCATAACGCGTTGTCTCATACCGCCTGAGAGTTCGAAAGGGTACTGGTCAACGCGTTTTTCCGGTGAAGGAATGCCGACGAGTTCAAGCATTTCAATTGCGCGTTTTGTACCTTCTTTTTTACCGAGACCTTCATGAATTTTATAAGATTCACGAAGCTGCTGGCCGATAGTGAATGTCGGGTTAAGCGACGTCATCGGCTCCTGGAAAATCATTGAGATTTCATTACCGCGGATTTGGCGCATGCGTGAATTTTTAACTTTTGTTAAATCCTCGCCTTTATATTTAATGCTGCCTCCGATAATTTCACCGGGGCTTTCTATTAATCTTAAAACCGAGAGGGCAGAAATACTTTTACCTGACCCGCTCTCTCCAACGATACCTAAAGTTTTACCTTTAGGAACCTGGAATGTCACTCCGTCGACAGCCTTTACTTCGTTGGAATCAACGAAGAAGGAAGTGCGGAGATCTTCTATATCGAGAATCATTTCTTCTGACATGATTTTCACTCCTTCTTAGTTTAAGTCCACCCGTTTGTTCAGCAGTCTGTACGTAATATCAACGACCAGGTTAACGATAACGAACACTACCGCGATAACGAGTATTGCACCCTGAACGACAGGGAAGTCGCGCTGAAGGATTGAATCGATGATTAACCTTCCGAGTCCATTGATTGCGAAAACACTTTCCGTAAGTACAGAACCGGCCAGAAATGAACCGAACTGGATACCGATAACAGTAATTACCGGAATCATCGCGTTTTTAAGCGCGTGGCGTAAAATAACTGTACCTTCTTTAACACCTTTGGCACGTGCGGTACGAATGTAATCCTGATCAATGACATCGAGCATGCTGCTTCGTGTCATACGTGCAATTATGGCAGCACCGGCCGTACCGAGCGTAATAACCGGCAGAACGTTCTGTTCAAGACTGCCCCAGCCTGTAGGTTTAAAGATTTGAAATTCAATTGCAAACCATTGGATTAACATCAGTCCAAGCCAGAAGTTTGGCATTGACAGACCGAACAGTGCAACAACCATCATTGCAACATCTTCAAATGTATATCTTCTTACTGCTGAAATAATTCCGGCTAACAGACCCCAGAAAACACTGAAAATCATAGCCATTACAGATAGTTCAAGTGTAATTGCAAAACGTGCGCTGATATGGTTGAAAACGGGAATGTTGTCACGAATAGAAGAACCGAAGTCCAGCTGTGCCGCGTTCCCTAAAAATCTGAAATATTGCTCGTAAAGCGGGTCGTTTAGCCCGAGCCTTGCCTCAATCGCTTTAACAGTAGCTTCCGGTGCACTTTCTCCGGCCATAATCACAGCAGGGTTACCCGGAGTGAGGTGCATCAGACTGAATACGAGTACCGTAACTCCGAGGAGCACGGGAATAAGCTGCAGCAATCTGCGAATTATAAATTTTGTCATGATATCCTCCTCCTATTTCTTGGCTTTCGGATCCAGAGCATCGCGAAGACCATCTCCGAATAAGTTAAATGCGAGTACTACGATAACGATCATCATACCAGGGAAGAATGTAATGTGTGCTGCCTGGTACATGTAGTTACGTCCGTCGTTAAGCATAGCCCCCCACTCAGGAGTCGGCGGCTGTACACCTAACCCTAGGAAAGACAGACCCGCTGCTGATAAAATCGCAGTTGCGACAAATAGAGTTGTGTTAACGATAATCGGCGACATTATATTCGGCAGAATGTGCTGGAATATAATTTTTCCGTCTTTTGCACCGAGTGCTCTGATTGCGTCGATATACTCGAGTTTCCGCGTTGTCAGCGTAGACCCGCGGACAATACGTGCGAACTGCGGCAGTGCTCCGATTGCAATAGCGACGGTAACGTTGATTGTACTTCCGCCGAGAACACTCACAATCGCAAGTGCAAGCAGGATGCCCGGGAATGCAAGCAGGACATCCATTAAACGCATGATGACAGTATCAAGCCATCCGCCATAATAACCTGCAAGGAGACCGATCGGCACTCCGACTAAGGCAGCCATAAAGGTTGCTGCGAAACCTACACCCAGTGTTATGTACATTCCGTGAAGAATACGATAAAAGATATCGCGGCCCAGGTGATCTGTTCCAAACCAGTACTGCGCTGAAGGACCCAGCAGTTTATCAGTAAGGTTTGTAGCGTTTGAATTCACGCCCAATATATTATAGTTAGCGTCCAGTGCGCCAAAGATTGAAACGAAAAATAAAAATACCAATACGTAAAGACCGACAAGCGCTGCTTTGTTTTTTCGAAGCTTCTTATAGAAGTCTTTGAAATTGTCGAGTCTACGATTGGCAGGTTTTCTTACTGGAACCTGACTTGGTTGTATATTTGACATACAACTTAAACCCCCTCTAAAAACTAAATATTAAGATAAATCTAAATATAACAGACATATTTATTCATAATATATCGTTGTATAGACTATACCAAGAATGAATCCCTTAAGTCTATACTTTTTACTGCCAATATTCTCAAAAATCTACAAATTGAAAGCGTTTCCTTAATGGTATCAACGGTTGCGGCTTTTAGCAATTTTAAAATAGATGTTGCAACTTTTTAATTCCGAGTGCTATAATCTGGATTACAATGCATATAGATTTACTATGAATTGATTATATCACAACAACGGAGGCTGTAAATTGGCAAAGAAATATTATACATATTTATTAATGGCTGCACTTATATTCGTGCTCGCTGCCTGTACGAGCGACTCGGATGTCGAAGTTTCAGATGAAGAAGGAAATACAGAAGAACCGGCGGCAGGCGGAGATCTTGTTGCATCTTACGCCACGGATGTTTCTTCGCTTGACCCGGCAGGGCAAAATGATCTGCCGTCGGATCAGCGCAGAAATGTGATTTACGAAGGACTGCTTTACTTAAATGACGACCTTGAACCGGAACCGCGTCTTGCTGAGACTTACGAACAGACAGATGAGACGACTTGGGAGTTCCATCTGCGGGAAGGAGTTAAGTTTCACGACGGCACTGAATTTACCGCTGAAGCAGTAAAAGCGAATATCGAAAGAATTGTCGATCCTGCAGTCGCATCATCCCGCGCGAATATTTTCGAAATGATAGAAGAAGTCAACGTTATCGATGATTATACAGTTGAAATCATTACGGAGTATCCGTTTGCGGCACTGCCGAATTATCTGGCACACGATGCGGGAGGTATGGTCTCTAAGGCGGTTATCGATGAAGATTATCAGAATGCGATCGATGAAGCAGGACTTGATATGACACTGGATGAGTTTTACAGCCTGCGTGAAAACGGCGGCGAAGCTTATGAAGAAGCAGCAGAAGAAGCGGGCAGTCATACCGGCGCAGTCGTCGAACAAAACCCTGTCGGTACAGGCTATATGAAATTTCAGTCCCGTTCACCTGGTGAAAATGTAGTCGTTGAACACTTCGATGACTATTGGGATACACCGGCAAAACTCGATACGATCACATTTAAAGTCGTTGCAGAAGATGCCTCAAGAATCGCTGAACTTGAAACCGGCCAGTCTCATTTTATTCAGGGATTTGATAATGCTCAGTGGGACCGTATAGAGAACCATCCGGAAATGGAAACACATCCGGTGTACAACCTGTCTAACGAATACGTCGGCATGAACACACAAGAAGGGCCGCTTGAAGATAAACGGGTACGGCAGGCAATCGGCCATATGGTCGACAAAGAAACGATTATGGACGGAATATACTACGGCATCGGCCGCACCATGAAAGGCGCTCTTCAAGAGGAGATTCTCGGGTATAACGAAAATCTTGAAGATCTCCAGTACGATCCGGAACGTGCGAAAGACTTGCTTGAAGAAGCAGGCTACGGTGACGGCTTTGACTTAACGATTATGACAAATGACTCACCGGAGCGTGTCGACCTTGCGATTTACCTGCAGGAAGAACTGAAAGAAGTCGGAATTAATTTAAATATTGAACAGCTTGAATGGGGTGCTTACCTGGAAGCAGTATCAAACGGAGAACACGACTTATTCCTTCTCGGCTGGCCGAATCCTGTCGGCGACCCGGATCAGGGCATCTGGCCGCTGTTCCATTCATCGATGCAGGGAGCAGGCGGCAACCGTACTTTCTTTGACAACGAAGAAGTTGATGAGCTGCTTGAACAGGGACGAAGAGAGCTGGATGATAACAAGCGCGAAGCAATCTATCAGGAAATTGATGAAATACTCGTAGAAGAACAGCCGGCAGTCTTTATCAGGCAGGCCCAGAGTGCGAATGCTGCACGTGCCGAAGTAGAAGGGCTCTATATCAGCCACTTTAATAAACCGGATTTCAGAAATGTCACTATTAATGAGCAGTAGGGTTTTATCATAAAAAAATGACCTTAATCCAGGGGGATGTATAAGATGAAGTATTTCAAACGTTTAACTATCGCTGCAATGGCACTTGGACTTGCAGCTTGTACGAGTGATGCAAATGTGGAAGTTGCAGATGAAGACGGCGAAACGAATACTTCAGGGGGAGATTTCATCGCATCTTATGCAAGTGATACTTCATCACTTGATCCGGCCGGGCAGAATGATTTGCCGTCGGATCAGCGGAGAGATGTGTTATATGAAGGATTATTTGATATAGACGAGAATATGGAACCGGAAATGACACTGGCCGCGGATTTTGAACAGGTGAATGATACAACCTGGGAATTTAAGTTGAGAGATGATGTGAAGTTCCATGACGGCACAGACTTTAATGCGGAAGCTTTTAAAGCGAGTATCGAACGTATTGTTGACCCGGCTGTTGCGTCATCACGGGCGAATATTTTTGAAATGATTGAAGAAATTAATGTGCTTGATGACTATACGGTCGAAGTGGTAACGGAATATCCATTTGCGGCGCTGCCGAATTATCTGGCGCACGATGCCGGCGGTATCGTTTCTAAAGCAGTTATCGATGAAGATTATCAGAACGCAATTGACAATGCCGGGCTCGATATGACGGCAGATGAATATTACGGACTCCGAGCTGAAGGCGGCGAAGAATTCGATAAAGCTGCGAATGCAATCGGCAGTGATACGGGTGCAGTGATTGAACAAAACCCGGTTGGTACAGGATACATGAAGTTTCAGTCTAGAACTCCCGGGGAATCAGTAGTTGTTGAACGCTTTGATGATTACTGGCGTGAACCTGCAAAAATTGATACGCTGACCTTTAAAGTGGTAACCGAAGCGACAGCGCGTATTGCAGAACTTGAAACCGGCCAGTCCCACTTTATCTACGGCATTGAAAATTCCCAGTGGGACCGCCTTGTAAATAATCCGGAAATAGTCACCGAAGACGGTGTATATAATATTTCCAATGAATATGTCGGAATGAATACAGAAAAAGGTGCGCTAGCCGACAAAAAGGTACGCCAGGCGATTGCTCATATGGTGGATAAAGAAGCGATTATGGAAGGTGTCTACTACGGTCAGGGGCGCACGATGAAAGGCGCACTGCAGGAAGAGGTGCTCGGCTACGACGAGGATCTGGAAGATCTTGAACATAACCCGGAGCGTGCAAAAGAGTTAATGAAAGAAGCGGGCTATGAAGACGGCCTGAGCTTAAAAATTATGACGAACGATGTACCTGAACGTATTGATATCGCGGTGCTGCTGCAGGAAGAGCTGAAAGAAATCGGTATTAATCTTGAAGTTGAACAGCTTGAGTGGGGTACTTACCTCGAAGCTATATCGAACGGCGAACATGATTTATTTATCCTAGGCTGGCCGAATGCAGTAGGCGATCCGGACCAGGGGCTGTGGCCGCTGTTCCACTCTTCAATGAAAGGGCCGGGCGGCAACCGTGCCTTCTTTGACAACGAAGAAGTCGATAAACTCCTTGAAGAGGGACGTCAGGAATCAGATTCGGATAAGCGGGCGGAAATTTATAAACAAGTTGACCAGATACTCGTTGAAGAACAGCCGTCTATTTTTATCAGACAGGCGGCAAGTGCTCATGCAGCACGTGCAGAAGTTGGAAATCTCGACACAGGACACCTGGCGAAACCCGATTTCAGAACGGTCACCTTGGAAGAACAAACTGAGTAACAATCACTGGACAGAAGCAGAACTGCTATTACTATAGTAGACTTTGCTTCTGTTTTTCTTTTGAATTTACATTTATCAGAGTAAAAGAAAAAAATAGCTCTTTCTTTCTTTTGGCTCTACAATATATAGTAAGTAAAGAAAAAATGCTCAATATTTTCTTCGGAGGTTGTAACATGGATCAATGGTATAAAATAGATAATACAGGGAAGATATTTCATGCAGTATCGAACGCTTCGAACTCTGCAGTCTTTCGTGTATCGATGACGCTTCACGAAATGGTTGATCCAAAAATTCTGCAGGAAGCACTGGATATTGTTGTGCTGAGGTTCCCTACCTTGACGGTCAGAGTCCGTAAAGGACTGTTCTGGGATTTCCTTGAACAGAATGATCAGGTGCTGCTCGTTAAAGAAGAAACGGATTATCCGTGTGCACCGATAGATAGAAAAGAGAATAATGCATTTTTAATCCGTGTGCTGTACTTTAAAAAACGCATCTCAGTCGAAGTATTCCATTCACTGACAGATGGCGGCGGTGCAGCCGAATTTTTAAAAACATTAGCGTATGAGTATTTACTGCTGAAAGGTGAACCGGTTGAAGCGGACGGCACATATATTATGCTGCCGCACGATGCACCAAAACGAGAAGAAGTGGAAGACAGCTTCGAAAAATATGCAACATCGCGTGCGGTTAAAAATCCGGCATCAAGCGATAAGAAAGCATACCAGCTGAAAGGTACGACATTAAACCCGCCGGGAATTAACGTTATTCAGGGGATAGTCGATGCCAAAGCGCTCAATACATTTGCAAAAGCCGAGGGTACCTCGCTGACAGGTTTTTTAACAAGTTTGCTGATAAAAGTCATTCATATGGAAAAACACCGGGAAAAATCTAAATCTTCACTAATAACAGTAGCGATGCCGGTCAGTCTGCGGCGGCATTTCCCTTCGGTATCTATCCGAAATTTTTTTTCGGTTTCGAATATTGGTGTGAGGATGAGCGATGATGTACCGCTTGAAGAAATTATCGAACAGGTAACACAGCAGCTGATTGCTAAAACTGATAAGAATTTTCTGCAGGAAAGTATTAACCGGTTCGTGGCCTTTCAAAGTCATTTATGGCTAAGAATCGTTCCCGTATTCATTAAATATCCGGTGATGCGTTTTGCATTTAACCAGTTCGGCGAGAGGGCAAAGACATTGACTCTGTCGAACCTCGGCAATATTCAGCTGCCGGAATCGATGCGGCCCTATGCCGATTCGATGGATGTCGTACTTTATCCGACAAATAAAAGTCCGATTAACTGCGGCACGGCAACAGTAAACGATAAATTAACGATTACATTTTCACGTTCAATAGAGGAAAATAAAATTATAAAAACGTTTTTTAAAGAAATTACAAGACTGACAGGACTTGATGTGACAGTATCTTCAAACGGATGGGGTGAGTAGCAATGAACAGATGCACGGAATGCGAAATCGTCACGGCGGAAAATACATGTCCGCTGTGCCATAAGCTGCTGTCTGAAGATAGAAATACTGAAGAAACGAGGGCGTACCCCGTCTACGATCAGCAGGAATATAAAATGCGCGCACGCATATCGAGACTCGCAATTATCGGCGGTATACTTGCAACGCTGATCTGCTTTATAGTGAACTTAATAGTTATGCCGCATTTCCTGTGGGTATTCTATGTGGCGGTCGCAGTCTTTTATCTGCTTGTATCACTGAACCATACGATACTGTCAGCCTCGCATCTCGGCGGTAAGATAACCGCCCAGGTCGTTAGTCTGACAATACTTTTACTCGTAATCGACGGCATGTCGGGTTCAATGCAGTGGTCGGTCAATTACGTCGTGCCGTTTGTGATTATTGCAGGCATCATGCTGATTTCAATTATCATTATAAAGGTCCGTCTGAAATGGACGGGCTACATCAGCTTTCTGCTTCTGATGATTGCGCTCGGTTTTCTGCCGCTTATACTTTACTTTACGGGGGTGGCAGACGTGCTGTGGCCAAGCGTATCCGCAGCATCGTTCGGTGCAGCAACATTTATTGCAATGCTGCTGATTGCCAACCAGTCATTCATGACACAGCTCGGCAGAAGATTCCATTTTTAATATAATAGAAGATAAAGGGACGGGTAAAATGAAAATATTATTTAGAGGTGCGGCAGTTTTGACAGCAGTTTTCGGTGTCATTATGTATATATACCGGGCGCTGTTTGTACATAAGAGAAGTATCGGCAGCGAACTGGCTGAAGATTTAATCAGAGTTGCGAACTTTGATTTAGAAGACGTGAATGAGGAAATGCTCGAACGTAATGCTGAAGAAAACCGGCGGGAGTATGAAATTCCAAAAAGTATCGTTACCTCTCATATTGAAAGCTGTGAAGTGTCGGGCATGAAAGTGTTCAGCATGTCACCAAAGACCCCGAAGAGCAGACAGCGGGTACTGTATTTGCACGGCGGCGGTTATATTCATCAGCCGTCCGTATTCCACTGGCGTTTTTTAAGCAAACTCGTCAGAGAAACAGGCATGGAATTTATCGTGCCGATTTACCCGAAGGCACCGGAACATACTTATATCGAAGCATACGAAGCAGTGCAGGACTTGTATAAACAGCTCGTTCAGGAAAGTGAAAATATAATCATTATGGGAGACTCTGCAGGCGGAGGACTGACACTCGGGCTTGTACAATGGATAAAAAAAGCATCGCTGCCGCTGCCGAAGGCGCAAATCGTCATTTCACCCTGGCTCGATATTACGCTGAGCAATCCTGAAATTGAAAAATTTGAAGCGGTGGAACCGATGTTGAAAACAGATAATTTAAAAGTTATCGGGAAAATCTGGTCGGGTGATGCTGCACCAGACCATTACAAAGTATCGCCGATGTTTGGTGATTTAACTGGTCTGCCGAAATTATACTTGTTTGCAGGAACGCGTGAAATTATTTTGCCAGATGCAAGGAAATACGCTGAACTGCTCGATAAAGCCCGGGCAGATTACGAGTATTACGAATATGCTATGCAGAATCATGTCTTTCCGCTCTATCCGATTAAAGAAGGTATTGAAGCAAGAAGGCAGATTAAGGATATCCTTTTGGAATATGATAATTAAAATCTTCAGGAAGCAGAACAGTGATTCTGCTTCTTTTTTTGCGATTTTTTTGGATAATAGAATAATTCTATAGTCCTGATTAACAACACCGCATCGTATTTACCATCCCAAAGCTACATCTTGAGAATATAAAATCTCGTTCCAATAACCATTAAATAAGTAAGCGTATTCAATAATTAGATTTTTCTGAAATAACAGTTGTATAATTTTAACTTCTAGTGTAAAATTCTGAATATTATAAGAAGTGCTTACAGCTTCTTGAATTGGGGGGAATCAAATGAAAAAATTTAGTTTTATGGCATTGCTCGGCGTATTAATACTTATTCTCGCAGCATGTACTGATGACAGTAATGTGGAAGAGGAAGCAACTGAAGGGGAAGAGACTGCAGCTGCAGAAGGCGGTACTCTGACCTTGGCAATACCAAGTGATGCAGTATCGATGGATCCGCACGGCAGTAACGATGTACCGTCGGAACAAATCCGCGATACAATTTATGAGCCGCTCTTAACACAGGATGAGAATTTTGAAATTGTTCCTGTCTTAGCTGAAGAGTATGAACAGGTTGACGATACAACGTGGCAATTCACACTTCGCGAAGGTGTTACTTTCCATGACGGAAGTGAATTTAATGCAGATGTCGTTAAAGCGAATATTGAACGTGTAAAAGACCCGGCGAAAGCTTCACCGCGTTCATTCCTGCTCGAGATGGTGAGCGAAGTTAACGTTATCGACGATTACACTGTAGAACTTGTGACTGAGTATCCTTTTGCACCGCTTGCGAACAACTTAACTCATGGTGCAGGCAAAATGATCAGTAAAGATTTGATCGATGCAGATTATCAGCAGGCACTCGATGAAGCAGGCAGCGATTTATCTCTTGAAGAGTATTACGACCTGCGCGCTGAAGGCGGAGAAGAGCATGAAGCAGTAGCAAATGAAATCAGCTCTTTTGTCGGCCAGCTTGTTGAATCTGAACCTGTTGGAACAAACTACTTCAAGTTTGATTCGAGAAGCCCTGGAGAACAAACTGCTGTAGTACGCAACGATGATTACTGGGGAGACACAGCACTGCTTGACGGTGTAACATTTAAAGTAGTCTCTGAACCAGGTTCACGTATTGCTGAACTTGAGTCAGGTTCATCAGATGCAATTTTAGCGACACTATCCAGTAATATTGACCGCGTGGAAAATAACGAAGATGTAACACTTCTGCGCAATGATTCAGTATCGATTGACTACATCGGTTTCAATACTGAAAAAGAACCGTTTGACGACCCGAGAGTACGCCAGGCAATTACGCATGCATTTGACAGCGAGGCTGTACTTGATGGAGTGTATAACGGATCAGGTACACCGGCAGAAGCACCGCTTGCACCGGGAGTACTCGGTTATTCTGAAGACCTTGAAGGTCTGGAATATAATATGGACCGTGCCCAGGAACTGCTGGATGAAGCAGGTGTAGAAGACTTAACAATTAACTTAATGGTTAACGATGATAACCCTGAACGTGTAGACGTAGCCCTGTGGCTGCAGGAATCATTAAGCAACCTTGGTATTACAGTGAACGTTGAACAAGTTGAGTGGGGCGCGTACCTTGCAGCGACAGGCGCAGGGGAACACGATATGTTCATCCTTGGCTGGAGCAACTCAACAGGTGATCCGGATAACGGAATCTCACCGCTGTTCCACAGTGATAACATCGGTGACACTGGTAACCGTTCATTCTACAACAACCCTGAACTGGACAGTATTTTAGATGAAGCCCGCCAGTCAACTGAAGAAAGTGAGCGCGAAGAACTGTATATGGAAGCTCAGCAAATTTTAGTAGATGAAGCACCGGCAATCTTTATCCGTCACGGGGAAAACTTAAACGCATACGGCAATCACGTTGAAGGATTCGAAGGCGATGCGTACAACATCTTCAACTTCAGAGGCACTTCAATTCAATAAGTGAAAAACTGGCAAGGTAAACTGCCCGGAGATCTTAAGAATAGGATTTCCGGGCAGTTTTTCGATTCAGCACTCTATTGTAAAAAATTGAAAGTTTTTACGGAATATAAAACTATTAGTACGTATTCGGGGTATAGGTGATATAAAAGTGAATATTAGAAGCAGGGGGCGTTTTTCATGAAGAGGTTTAGTTTTATCTCACTGACAGTATTTTTCCTGTTCATTCTCACAGCATGTATAGATGACAGCAATGTTGATGAAGAAACGGGCAGCTCTGATACTGGCGCTGAAGAACAAGGCGGCGATATGACTATTGCGATTCCATCGGATATCGTGTCGCTCGATCCGCATGGCAGTAACGACGATCCGTCCGAACAGATACGGGATACAATCTACGAGCCGCTTGTTACTCACGATGAGGATTTAAATATCGTGCCGGCTCTCGCAGAAGAGTACGAGCAGATTGATGATACGACGTGGAGTTTTAAATTGCGGGAAGGTGTGAAGTTTCACGACGGCAGCGATTTTAATGCTGATGCAGTGAAAGCGAACATAGAACGTATTCAGGACCCGGCAAGAGCTTCTGCCCGTTCTTCACTCCTTGATATGGTCAGCGAAGTTAATATTATCGATGATTACAATATTGAACTCGTGACAGAATATCCATATGCACCGCTGTTAAATAATTTATCTCATGGTGCCGGTAAAATGATCAGTAAAGAACTGATTGACGCGGATTATGAAAATGCACTGGAACAGGCGGACAGTGATTTATCACTGGAGGAGTATTATGAACTGAGAACTGCGGGCGGAGATGATTATGATGCTGCAGTTGAAGACATCAGCCAGTTTGTCGGGGAAATGGTAGAAACCGGACCTGTCGGCACAAATTACTTTAAGTTTGAATCGAGAAGCCCGGGTGAGGAAACGGCAGTTTCACGCAACGACGATTATTGGAATACGCCGGCACTGCTGGAAAGTATAACGTTTAAAGTTGTAACAGAACCGGGGACTCGCATTGCGGAACTTGAATCAGGGTCGTCGGATGCGATTCTATCCACATTGACAAGCAATACCGACCGTATTGAGGAGACGGACGGCATGACCTTAATGCGGAGCGATGCTGTTAACGTTGACTATATCGGTTTCAATACAAGCAAGGAACCATTTGATGATCCGAAAATCCGTCAGGCAATTTCGCATGCTTTTGACAGCGAAGCGGTGCTCGATGGAGTCTATAATGGTTCCGGTATACCGGCGAACGGTCCGCTTGCACCGGCCCTGCTCGGTTATTCCGAAGAACTTCAAGGTCTTGAATACGATATGGAGCGCGCTGAACAGCTGCTCGCTGAAGCAGGCGCAGAAGATTTAACGATTAATCTGATGGTAAATGATGATAACCCCGAGCGTCTGGATGCCGCTTTGTGGCTGCAGGAATCACTGAATGAAATCGGTGTTACGCTGAATGTTGAACAAGTCGAGTGGGGTGCTTATCTCGATGCGACAGGCAATGCGGAACACGATATGTTTATCCTCGGCTGGGGCAACACGACGGGAGACCCGGATGAAACGATTACGTCACTATATCATACGGAAAACCACGGGAATAACGGGAACCGTTCATTCTACAGCAACTCTGAACTCGATTCACTGCTGGACGATGCACGCCAGGAAACTGATGAAGATACACGCGAAACAATGTATATCGATGCCCAGGAAATAATTATTGAAGAAGCACCTTCCATTTTTATCCGTCACGGAGAATATTTAAATGCATATAACGACAACGTCCATGAATTTAAAGCCAACGGTTTCAACATGCTGGATTTCAGCGAAACTTATATTGATAGTGAATAAAGATAAAATTTCATTATACAGTCATGACAAAGTGAAATGTCATGGCTGTCTTTTTTTAACTGTGTTTAATATACACACACTCATAAAAATTATTGAAAGCGCTTTATTTTGAATAAAGAGCATGCTATAGTGAGGATGGTTGAAATTTGAAGGAATAATTATTACTGATTGCAATGATAATTTTTTCAAAATTCAACCTTGTAAGAAAAATTGTTTTGCGGTAATATTGTAAGAGTGAAATTTTAGGATTCGAAATAATCTTAAAATTTAAAATTAATTAGGGGGAAATACATAATGAAGAGCCTTAAACAACTGCTTACTTTAAGTATTGTACTGATGTTTACATTAGTACTGGCAGCTTGTACAAGCGACAGCGACGTTGAGCCTGAAGCTGAAGACGGCGCATCAGAAGGTACACCGGCCGGCAGCCAGGACCTTGTTATCTCTGAAATGAGTGACATTGTTTCAATGGACCCGCACGGCAATAACGACGTACCATCATCAAACGTGCGTTACAACTTATACGATGGACTGACTGTCCTGAATGCAGATATGGAAGTTGAACCTGGTCTTGCGACTGAGTGGGAACAGGTAGATGACACAACATGGAGCTTTACTCTCCGTGACGATGTAACCTTCCACGATGGCACACCTTTCAACGCGGAAGCTGTTGTTGCCAACTTAGAACGCGTACTTGATCCGGCTATGGCATCACCACGTATGTTCTTATACGAAATGGTTAGCGATGTTGAAGCAGTAGATGAGTACACAGTTGAAATTACAACTGAATATCCGTTCGCTCCATTGCTTGCGCACCTTGCACATGATGGCGGCGGAATGATCAGTAAAGATGTAATCGATACTGATTACCAGGAAGCACTTGACGCTGCAGGTGAAGATATGACTGCAGGAGAATATTATGAATTACGCGATAGCGGTGATGCTGAGGAAGTTCAGGATGCAATTTCTTCTGATCTTGGCGAATACGTCACTGCAAATCCTGTAGGAACAGGCGCTTTTAAATTACAGGAACGCACACCGGGTGAGCAGGTTGTCCTTGAGCGCAATGACGATTACTACGGTGAAGCTGCAACACTCGACACAGTAACATTTAAAGTAGTTCCAGAAACGGCGTCACGTATTGCTGAAATCGAATCGGGCACTTCCCATGTTGCAGGTGCTGTTGAATCGAGCAACGCAGACCGTATTGCTAATGGAGCAGAGACTGAACTTGACGAAACAGAATCAATGTCACTTTCTTATATCGGCTTTAACACTGAAAAAGAACCTTTAGACGATGAAAGAGTACGTCAGGCAATTTCTTATGCTATTGACCGCGAAGAAATTATCAGCGGAGTATACGACGGTGTAGGTATTCCGGCACAAGGGCCGTTAGCTCCGGGTGTCTTCGGCTACGATGAAAATGTTGAAGGTATTTCTTACGATATCGAACGTGCTAAAGAATTGATGGCAGAAGCAGGTTACGAAGACGGGCTTGATCTGTCAATCTGGACTAACGACAGCCCGGAACGTGTAAATACTGCAATCTATCTGCAGGAATCACTGCAGGAAATCGGCATCAACTTAACTGTTGAACAGCTTGAGTGGGGCGCGTACTTGGAAGAAACAGCTGCAGGAAACCACGATATGTTTATCCTCGGCTGGTCAACTGTAACTGGTGATGCGGACTACGGTACTTATCCGTTATTCCACTCATCAATGCATGGTGACCCGGGTAACCGTTCATTCTTATCAGACGATAAAGTAGACGAATTGCTTGAAGCAGGACGTCAGGAAACTGATGAAGAAGCGAGACTTGAAATTTATTCAGAACTTCAAGATTATCTCGTAGATGTAGCGCCAATGGCCTACATTCACCACCAGAACTACTTAACAGGCTTAAATGCCAACGTTCAGAATTTCTGGGTTGATGCACAGGGTATTTATCATGTGGATCAGGTAACAATTGAAGAATAGTAAAGATTGAAGGACCCGGCATTTTTGCCGGGTTTTTTCTATAAATTTAAAAATATACATATGAATGGTATAATATTGGGTAAGATTAACTATAGGTGGATATGATGAAAAAACTGATAATGCTAATATTTGTACTGGGACTTGCGGCCTGCAGCAGCGAATCTACCCAGGCGGAAAAAGATCTGGAAAACGTCAACAATGAAATTGCTGAGCTGGAAGAGGAAATTAATTCCCTGCAGGGTGATAATGAAGCGCTTCAGCAGAATGTGGATGCGAAAGAATCAGAACTGGAGGCACTCGAGCAGGAATTCGAAGAAAACCAGCAGCCTGATGAAGAGGAAGATGAAGAAGAAAACGAAGAGTAAAGGAGTTTTATCATGCATGAAGAGAAGTTTTATTTAATTGAAGGTAAAAAAATGAAGCTCGAAGAGCTGGCAAAAGAAATTGAAGCGGCTACCGGCGGCGAACTGGAAGATGTTCAAGGTTCGATTAACCGTGTTGTCGTGAAAAAACCGGCACCGGAAGAGGGCTTTGAAACTTTTACTATTACGTTTAAAGAAAAGCATACGGTCGACTTCATCGATGCAGTCGTGACAACGGATAACAAGAAGAAAAATCTTGAAGACTACGACTTTGAAAACAGTGAATTTACCGTGCGTTTAATCAGTTACATCCGCCGCGATGTGCCGATTCAAAATGAAGCAGAACTTTAATAGATAGGCCTGAAGTAAAATGAAATATATTAAGACAAAACGTCTGATTTTACGCGACTGGCAGGAAAGTGATTTAAAAACCTTTATTAGAATGAATCAGGATCCGGACGTCAGGCGCTATTTTCCAACGCTGGTAACACCCGAGGAATCTGTTGCATATGCGCGCACCGCTCAAAAGTGCATTATCGACAGAGGCTTCGGTCTGTTTGCTGTTGAACGGAAAGATACGAATGAATTTATCGGTTTTACGGGAATTCACGTACTGGAAGCAGATGACACTCTCGATTTTGATTTCCTGCCCTGTATAGAAATAGGCTGGCGGCTTCAAAAGAAACACTGGAACCAGGGCTTTGCGACAGAAGCCGCCCGCGGAGTATTAAAATTCGTCGAACGCCAGACGGATATTAAGGAAGTTTACGCTTATACAGCAGTGCGGAATATTCCTTCGATTAATATTATGGAAAAAATCGGCATGGAACCGGTGCAGACTTTTGATCATCCGGGTATTATGGACGGGCATTCTTTGAAACGGCACGTGCTGTTTAAAAAATCCACACAAAAAGAGCGCAGATTCAAACTGTAAACTTGAATCCGTGCTCTTTTTTTACTGCTTATTTTAAATCTTCGTAAGTTCTCACTGCTACAGGGACATATGATTCAAAGCCCTCAAGAATATCGTTAAGGTTATCATGGATGAACAGCATATCAAGATAACGCTCTTCTAGAAAACCTTCTTCAATCGATTTGTGGATTACGGTTTTCAGCGCATCAAAATAACCGTCAACGTTCAATATGCCAATCGGCTTTTCATGCAGACCGAGCTGTCCCCAAGTAAAAACTTCAAAGAATTCTTCAAGGGTGCCGGCACCGCCGGGCATCATAATAATTGCATCGCCTTCTGCTTCCAGCTCAAGTTTGCGCTGGTGCATAGACTGCACGATGCGCATATCACTGACGCCGGGGTGAGCGACTTCGCGGTCGACAAGAAACTGCGGAATCACCCCGGTGACTTTGCCGTTTTCAGCGAGCGCGCCGTCTGCGACTGCGCCCATCAGACCAGTTGCGCCGCCTCCGTAAACGACGGTTAAGTTTTTACGGGCAGCATCTTCGCCTAATTTATAGGCAGCTTTTTCATAATTTTTGTTTTTCCCGGTTTTTGCACCGCAGAATACAGTAATTTTTTTAACGTTCATAAAGTATGCTCCTATGATGTTAAACTTATTTATTAAACATTAGCTCTTCGTAATTTTTAATTGTTTCATCTTTAATATAAGGATTACCGTCGCCGATAACGCGTTTTCTCTTGTTCGCATGTTCAAAGTTCATGCGGCGGTGTTTATTGAAGAGACTGTTGCTGTTTCGCAGGTTCTCTTTTTCTTTTTTCTTTTCTGCAGCGTACTTTTCACGTGCCGCACTGCGCGGGTCTAAAATGTTTTTATGCTGCTGGCGAAGCGGTAAATTCTCATCCTGCTGATCGTTTGAGTTTCTTGTGAATTCTGTGTCGTTGAGAACTTTTTCTTCATTAATTTCCTGGATGTTTGTCATTTTCTCACTGCTTTCATTAATTTGAATTGCGTTACCTGTATATGGTACCAGTTCATTCTGAACTTTGTCATCTTCTTCACTGTCTTCAAACATATATTTTTCACCGTAAACCGGTTCTTCATTATCCGGCTCTGTCAGTTTGTCAGTGTTAATATCCGGTGTCGGCGAGTTCTGTGACATCAGTTCATCGGACACTGTCATGCCGTCTTTAATATCATCGGCAGATTTTTCACTGTGTGACTGGAAGATTTTCGGCACAAAAGAAGAACGGTTTTTATCGCTGCTGTCCGCCTTGCGCTTTTCTTTATGAGCTGCCTTGTCTTTCTCAAAACGCTTTTCAAGCGATTCTTCCTGCTCGAGGCTCTTCTGATAATTTTTAACTTCCTTATTATAGCTGCGTTCTTCAAGCGTATCGCTTACTTTCGTACCGATAGTCTGGGCGGTATTTTTCGTCGTTTCGTAAGCACTTGAGGCAGCATCTTTACTGCTGTCTCTAACGCGCGTGTAAACTGAATTCGATACTGCCCCGAGCTTTTGCATATCGGGATGTTTCGCTATCTTTTTACGTTCATTAAATAAGGGAACCGCAATCAATGGTATAATTGTAGCTAACATTTTTAAATTTTTATTCACTGGGACTGACCTCCATATAAATAGCTGTTTAGATTAATTATACAATACCCTCGGCAAGAAAGAATTAAACGGGTACCAAGGTTTAAATAATTTCAATTAATGGTATGAATATAAAGAATAGACGAGGAGGATTCAACATGTCAAATATAAATGAAACGATGAAATTAAAAGATATTCTATTTAAGGTGCCGGCAGCGGCAGGCGTCTTCCGCGAAATCGATATTGATTTTGTTAATCACGGCGACCAGACTTTAAAGAAAGCTCATGAAGCAGGGAATTTTAATCTGGAAAACATTTTATATGAAGTCAACGAATTCGCGAAACAGCGGATTGAGGGAATCGATGTATCCTTTATGGATCAAACGAGCATTATTAAGTATATCGAACGTAAATATTACGACGACCTGCTGGATGAACTGCCGGTTCTAAATGACTACGTCGAAAAACTCGCCAAAAAATATAAAAAAGAAGATGTTGAATACGATAAAGTGGCCGAACTCTTCTATAATATTTACCGGGAAATGACAGTGCATATTGAAACGGAAGAATCCGATGTGTACCCGCTGCTACTGACGTATTATGAACAGAAAAGTTCAGTCGCTTTTGAAGCACTGAAACCGCACATTACAAGATTACTCGATGAACATCGAAATATCGTCAACTGGTTCAAGCAAATCCGTTCGCTGACAAACGGCTACACACCAATCGACAGCAACGAGCCGTTAAACGTCTTCGTACTGAAGAAACTGGAAGAAAATGAGAAGAATATTATGACCCTCCTGCATCTGGAAAACAATCTGCTGTTTACGCCGTTCAGGTAATATAACTTTGTTATGAAAACCCGCTCATGTGAGCGGGTTTTTGGGTTTTATGAGGATATTAGAAGGCTGGCGCGCCACTGTGGCTTTAACAATGACAGAATAACAGGCTTATCCCGTCACTGTGGTTCCCACAATAACCCGGCAGCTGTTTTATTTGACCGCCCCAACAAAAAACCGGACGCATCTCCAGCGCCCGGCTTAATCTTAATCAATCTACCTATACTATTCTTGTGTTTTCGGGAGTTCAACAGTAAAAGTCGAGCCGACTCCTTCTGTGCTTTTCACATAGATTTCACCTTCGTGGGATTCGACCAGGTGTTTGACAATGGCGAGACCGAGTCCCGTGCCGCCTGAATGACGGCTTCGGGCTTTGTCGACGCGATAGAAGCGTTCGAACAGCCGATCGAGGCTTTCTTCCGGTATGCCCATCCCGGTATCGCGCACGTTCAGGACAACTTTCGACGACCGTTCTTCAACATCGATATAAATATGTCCGTTATCAGATGTGTAGTTGACCGCATTTGCAACCAGGTTCAGTACAATCTGTCCGAGCCGGTCTTTATCGGCTTCCACGTACACCGGGGAACTGTCTTCCGGCAGATGCAGCGTAATATTTTTGTCGTGTGCAAATTTTGAAATAGTCCGCGTGGAATTTTTAATCACCGTCTTTATATCCACATTGGTAATTTCGAGCGGCATCGCCTGCTTTTCAATTTTCGACAACTCAAGTAAATCGGTAATCAGACGGTTTAACCGTTCGCTGTCGTCGTATATAATCTGCAGGAACTGTTTAGCCGTCGCTTCATCCGGCACATCGCCGCTGAGCAGTGTTTCGGCAAATCCTTTCACCGAAGTAATCGGCGTTTTCAATTCATGCGACACATTCGCAACGAATTCACTGCGCATTTTCTCAAGGCGTCTGATGTTGGTAATATCATGCAGCACGATAATCGCGCCGCGCTGCTGCCAGCCCTGGCTGTAATACGGCGCGATATGCACATCCAGAATTCGTTCTTCCGGGAAGTAAAGATGCGCTTCATCGTGCCGGCTGACATTATCTTCAATTACCGTCTCAATTAAATGGTCGATACCGAGCGGGCCGAATACGTAATTGTATTCTCTCTGGTAAATTTTTGAAGTATGTTTCGATAAAAAGCGCTCCGTTGCCTGGTTTGTCAGCGCAACTTCACCTTTATCGTCTATTAGCACCACACCGCTGACCAGATTCGACAGAATACTGTTTAATTGCTTTTCACTTTCTTCTATTTCATTAACGTGGGCCTGTAGACTTGCAGCGAGCGCGTTGACAGATGTATTTAAATTACCGATTTCGCCGGAATAATCCGAGTTAATACGCGCACTGTAATCTTTATTCTGCAGCCGCTTTGTTACGTTAATCACTCTGTTGATGGGCTTCGTAATATTGTAGCTCAATAGCGCTGCTGAAATAACGGACACGAGGAGAATAATAAACAGTATTGCACTCAGCGTTGTCCAGATGGCACTGATGGCATTATCAATCGATTCTGTAGAAACAGAAGTTCTGACAGCACCGATAATCTCACCGTTGGCTTCGAAGGGAATTGCCACGTACATCATCGACATATCCTGCGTATCGCTCAACCTGACAGATTCACCGATTTCCTGATTTCTAACGAGTACCGCATCGATTTCCGGCCGGTTAATATGGTTGTCCATCGTTTCAATATCGCTTTCGGTATCCGCAATTACCGTACCGTCTTTAGCGATAATCGTATAGCGGAGCGTAATTTCTTCATCAAAATGGCTCGTCCATTCATCGAGTGTCTCCCGGTCTTCATCCAGACCGCCGAGCGTAATCACTTCCGACACCAGCTGGGCATTTTCTATCAGATGTTCTTTCGTCATATCCGTATATGTATTTTGAATAATCGAACTGATAAAAAACCACAGCACCAGTATAAATGTAATCGATAATATTAAATAAGATCCTGTGATTTTCAGCCACAGACGCTGCATTTAATCCTGTCCTTCCATCTTGTAACCGAAGCCGCGGATCGTTCGTATATACACCGGCTGCTTCGTATCCGCTTCGATTTTTTCACGCAAATGGCTGATATGAACATCCACAATGCGCGTATCACCGTCGTAATGGAAATCCCAGACACCGTTTAAGAGCTGGTCGCGGCTCAAAACCTTGCCGCGGTGGTTAGCAAGATACAGAAGCAATTCGAATTCTTTCGGTGTCAGCACCAGCTGTTCACCTTTAAACATCACCATATATTTGTCGGGATGAATTTCCAGCTCGCCGATTTTAATCACTTCATCTTTCGCCTCAGCCTGAACGAGGTTGGTCCGGCGTAAAATGGCTTTAACCCGCGCGACGACTTCTCTCGGACTGAACGGCTTGGTCATATAGTCATCGGCGCCGAGTTCAAGACCGAGAATTTTATCGAACTCATCATCTTTTGCTGTCAGCATTAAAATAGGTGTGTTAATTTTTTCCTGGCGGAGCGTTTTGCAGACATCCATGCCGTCCATGCCCGGCAGCATCAGGTCGAGAACGATCAGCGTAAGATCTTCATTCACAGCAATTTCCAGCGCATCATTGCCGTTTTCAGCTGTGAGCACTTCAAAACCGCTCTGCTCCAGGTTGAATTTCAGTAAGGTTAAAATTGATGGTTCATCATCAACGACTAGCAGCTTCTTCATCTATAAGACCCTCCGTAAATTTCATTAAGTTATAACAACTATATTTTAGCACAATTCATACAATTTACAGACGAACTTTACACCATCTTAACAATAAGGTTCTAAAGACCATTGTTTGTAAATCAATAAAATGATTTAGCCCCGTGTCTGTGATAAAATCAAGGATGAAAGCGTTACATAAATTTCTATATTAATGAGTGAAAAATAATGGATAACAGATATTCAAGACAGCTGCTCTATTCTAATATCGGCGAGCGGGGCCAAAAGCTTCTCGGAGAGAAAACAGCAGTGATTGTCGGACTCGGCGCACTCGGTTCTTTGTCGTCGGAAATGCTCGTGAGAGCGGGGGTCGGCAAGCTGATTTTAATCGACCGGGATTACGTCGAACTGACGAATCTGCAGCGCCAGACTTTATATAACGAAGAAGATGCAAGAGAGAAGAAACCGAAAGCCGCCGCTGCTTACGATAAACTGTCTAAAATCAACAGCGCTGTCGAAATTGAAGTGCATGTGGCGCACTGTGACGCAGGCTTGATTGAGTCGGTCGCACAAGAGGCGGACCTGATCCTTGACGGGACGGATAATTTCGATACGCGGATGCTGATTAACGATGCGGCTTTTAAATATAAGCTTCCATGGATCTATGCGGCCTGTATTGAAGGTTCATATTCCAGTGCAGCCTTTGTTCCGGAGAAAACTCCGTGCTTCAGATGCCTGACGCCGGTGCTGCCGGCGACGACCTTGACGTGCGACACTGCAGGTATTATCTCGCCGGCAGTCCATATGGCAGTCAGCCATCAGGTGACTGCAGCACTTAAAATTCTGACGGAACAGTTGACAGGGCCTTATCATATGCATATCGGCAATGTCTGGGATATGGATTATATGAAGTTCGATATCAGCAGCATGACGGAAAGCGCATGTCCGACCTGCCAGACGAAAGAATTCCCGGAACTGAACAGGGAAGAAACGAGCGCTATGAAATTCTGCGGTCGGGATATGATTCAGGTAATCGACGGCCGGCTGACTGAGAGCGTGGTAACAGAAACACTTGAACAGGCGGATATCGTCTATAAAAGAACGCCGTATTTTATCGAGTTTAACTACGGAGAGACACGTATCGTGAGTTTCTCTAACGGCAGAATGCTGATGCATAACGTCGTGAATTTAAATAAAGCACGGACCATCATCAATCAATTATTCGGCTAGGAGCGGATGTTTTTGAGTATTGTGGACAGAATTGACAGAGATATTAAAGTGGCGGTAATTACAGTTAGTGATACGCGCGATAAAACGACGGACAAAGGCGGTAAACTCGTCATTGATTATATCAGGACGGTGAATGCCTTTGTGCCTGAAGAACATTATGAAATCGTTAAAGACGAAATTGATACGATTCAAAATGCGGTGAAGCAGCACCTTGCAGCGGGCGTGGATGTTGTGATTACGACGGGCGGCACGGGAATCGCAAGACGCGATGTGACGATTGAAGCGGTGACGCCGCTGTTCGATAAGGAAATCGAAGGATTCGGCGAGCTGTTCCGCATGCTGAGCTACACGGAAGACATCGGTTCACGCAGTCTATTATCCCGTGCAGCGGCAGGAACTTACGGTCACCAGCTGATTATCTCACTGCCGGGTTCAAGCGGTGCAGTAAAGCTCGGCATGGAAAAACTCGTGATGCCGGAATTGAACCACCTGGTATTTGAGCTGAATAAAGAGAATTAGAGTGTATGTGACGTTGTGTATACATGAGCGTCTGTCATGCCTATGTAACGGATCTTTCGTATACATGAGAGCCCGTCATGCCTATGCATCGGATCTTTCGTATACATGAGAGCCCGTCATGCCTATGCATCGGATCTTTCGTATACATGAGCGTCTGTCATGCCTATGCATCGGATCTTTCGTATACATGAGCGTCTGTCATGCCTATGCAACGGATCATTCGTATACATGAGGATCTGTCATGCCTATGCAATGGATCTTTCGTATACATGAGGGTCTGTCATGCCTATGCAACGGGTCTTTCGTATACATGAGAACCTGTCATGCCTATGCATTGGATCATTCGTATACATGAGCCAACACCCAACCCAGCACCCAACTAAAAAAATCCGCCTGCTCAAGGTCAGACGGATTCAATCATATTTAAGCCTTGTAGTCGCCGGATTTGCCGCCGGATTTTTCAAGAAGCTTTGTTTCTTTAATAATCATACCTTTATCGAGCGCCTTGCACATATCATAAACGGTGAGCGCTACAGCGCTTGCTGCTGTCAGTGCTTCCATTTCAACACCGGTTTTGCCGGTCGTTTTTACTGTCGCTTCGATAACGAGCAAATAGGTTTCATCAGTTTCCCAGCGGAATGAGACGTCAACACCGGACAGTGACAGCGGATGGCACATCGGAATAATCTGATGTGTGTTTTTCGCTGCCATAAT
Source organism: Jeotgalicoccus nanhaiensis (assembly GCF_015235105.1). Classification (NCBI taxonomy): domain Bacteria; kingdom Bacillati; phylum Bacillota; class Bacilli; order Caryophanales; family Staphylococcaceae; genus Jeotgalicoccus; species Jeotgalicoccus nanhaiensis. The sequence goes on along the minus strand of NZ_JADGLW010000005.1, from coordinate 54,296 downwards.
ACCCGCTACCTGAGCGACACCGAGAACGTCTCCTTTTTTTACAGTGCCTTCGGTGATACCTTTATAAATGTTTTCAGGCACTTCAAGCAGACTCTGTGCAGTTGCACTGCGTTTCGTGACTGATTTATCTGATATATCGACCATTTTGGCACGGCCTTCTTCATTAAAATGCGTAAAATTAGACATTTGCAACCTCCTATTTAGTACAATAAGTATAAGTAATCAAATTATATCAAACATTCATACGAAACGATAAATAACTTAAATACAGCGAGGATGATAGAAATGACTTTAAACAGAACACCGGTTCATGTTAACGATGCAGTGGCAAAACTGATGGAAAGAGTCACGGAACTCGGCACAGAAACTGTCAGCTATAAAGAGAGTTACGGCAGAGTGCTCGCGAAAGATTTAACAGCGACGTCGGATGTTCCTTTATTTACGAAATCTGCCATGGACGGTTTCGCAATTCATTCACAATCGTCTCAAGGTGCTTCAGGTGATAATAGAGTACCGTTTAAAGTAGTTGAAGAAGTGCCGGCAGGCAGCTCGAGCGATTACGTCTTAAAAGAAAATGAAGCTTTCCGCATTATGACGGGAGCTGAAATTCCAGAGTCGGCGGATACGGTCGTTATGTTCGAACAGACGAAAGAAACTGAAGACGGTTTTACAATCCGGCGTGCGTTTACACCAGGTGAAAATATCGCACAAAAAGGTGAAGAGTGTAAAGTCGGTGACATTATTGTAGAAAAAGGCACGGTGATTAACCCGGGTACGGTCGCGACACTTGCTACTTTCGGCTACAGCGAAGTTGAAGTGTTCAAGCAGCCGGCGGTCGGCGTGCTGTCTACAGGAACAGAACTTTTAGAAGTTGAAGATGAACTCGAACGCGGGAAAATCCGCAACTCGAATACACCAATGGTAATGAGCCAGCTGAAACGCATGGGCATCGAAGGCAAGCATTACAAATTAGAAACAGATGATTTCGACACATTGTATACGCGGATTAAAGCGATGCTCGATGAAGTCGACGTGATTATTACAACAGGCGGCGTATCGGTTGGGGATTACGACCTGCTGCCGAAGATCTACGACGAACTCGGTGCTGAAGTCCTATTTAATAAAGTAGCTATGCGACCGGGCAGTGTTACAACAGTCAGTATTTTAAACGATAAACTGCTCTTCGGACTCAGCGGCAACCCGTCAGCATGCTATTCAGGTTTTGAACTGTTTGCCCGTCCTGCGCTGAACTTAATGCAGAGTGCAGCACTGCCGTTTGCTCCGCTTATTGATGCGGTGCTTGATGAGGACCACTCGAAGGCTAACCCGTTCTCGCGCTTTATCCGTGCGGAACTGTTTTTTAAAGAAGGGAAAATATATGCACGCCCGTCCGGTTTTAACAAATCAAATGCGGTGACATCTATTGCACGAAGCAACGGCGTTATCGTTCTGCCAGGCGGTACGCGCGGCTTTGTTAAAGGCGATGCAGTCAAAGTGATGATGACTGATGTCACGACAGGCGCAGACAATTTTGGGGTGGAGTAGATGAAAACTTTACAGATAGCAGGCTATAAAAATACAGGTAAAACAACGCTCATTCTCGACCTGGTAAATTTATTAAAACAGCACGGCTATACTGTTGCAGTGATTAAACGGCATCATATTACCGAAGACATCCCGAACGATACGGACACCGGCAGATTTTTTGAAGCGGGCGCAGATTATACTGCCTTCAATATGCCGGGACATTCCATTATGACGGAACGTCCCGACAAGCCGCTGACTGTACAGCTGCAGAGATTTCAAACTGAAGGCGTGGATTTCGTACTCGTTGAAGGCTATAAAAAAGAAAACTATTCAAAAATTATTCTGACCTATTCGTTTACAGAAGGTGAAACGGATATTAATGAAATCGGCCTGACGAATGTGTTAAACCGTTTTGATATGCGTTACGATAAGGATAATGCAGTGAACTGGTTTAAAGAATGGAGCAGTATCGGCAATGAAAATGTTTGAAGTAACAGATAAAGAACTGGATATAAACAAATATCATAAAATGACTGTAAATGAACATCAGGGGGCAGTATGCACCTTTACGGGACATGTCCGCGAATGGACGAAAGGCACGCGCACCGTTCACTTGGAATATGAAGCTTATATTCCGATGGCGGAAAAAATGCTCGCTCAAATCGGCGATGAAATATCGGAACGCTGGCCGGGTGTGATTACAGCCATCGGCCACCGTATCGGCAAGCTTGAAATTTCCGATATAGCAGTGGTGATTGTAACGAGTTCGCCGCACCGTACAGACAGCTACCGGGCGAACGAGTATGCAGTAGAACGGTTAAAAGAGATTGTCCCGATCTGGAAAAAAGAAATTTGGGAAGACGGCGAAAAATGGATTGGCGATTCCCGCAAATATCATCCGAGTGTGGAGGAAAACTAATGGAAATTAAAGTATTTGCAAGTATAAAAGAAAAAATCGGCAGCGACACAATTGACTTGTTTGTCGGCGACTCAATTACTGTCGGTGAATTAAAGAATCATATTTTTATCGACTACCCTGAACTTGACGGCGAAGTATTTCAGGTAGCTAAAAACGAAGCATTTGTTAAAGATGACGAAGTCGTTACATCAGAAGATACTGTGGCGTTAATTCCGCCGGTAAGCGGCGGTTAAATGATCGGGGTAATTTTAGCGGGCGGCAAATCGAGCCGCTTCGGCGAGGATAAGGCCTTGTATATGTTAAATGGCCGTCCGATGTATGAACATGTCGCACAATCGTTAGAAAATGTTCAAGCAATAGACGAGATTGTCATCAACACAAATGATAAACTGAAGACAAGCTTTAAAAATTATAAAGTAATTACCGATGATCCGGAGTATATCGACCACGGGCCGCTCGGCGGATTATACGCTTCGGCCAAAGAGTATCCGGGGCAAGCACTGATGGTGATTTCCTGTGATACACCGTATGTCGATTCAGCCTGGCTCGATATTCTTGCTGAAGAAGCAGAGAAGACAGGCGATACGGTAATTACGACTGATAACGACAGAGAGCACCCGCTCATCGGGGTTTATCAGCATGACACTCTGGTTGAGCTGTTAAAAGCGCAGCTTGAGACGAAACGGTTAAGTTTAAAAGCGTTTTTCGAGAATCTCGATGTCCAATATTTAAACATCGAGTCTTATAATTTCAATAGTACGACGCTGATTAATATCAATCGGAAGACTGATATTAAATAAGGAGGAATTACATGGCTCAGGTAGTTACAGATAAATTTGGCCGTCCGATCCGGGACCTTAGAATTTCGGTCACTGATAAATGTAACTTCAGATGCCGATACTGCATGCCGAAAGAAATTTTCGGAGATGATTTTGAATTCTTAAAGCGTGAACAATTGCTTTCCTTTGACGAAATTGAAAGGCTCGCAAGAATTTACGCCAGTCTCGGTGTGAAGAAGTTGCGTCTGACGGGCGGGGAGCCGATGATGAGAAAAGACCTTCATGAATTAATCGAACGATTAAACGTGATTGAAGGTATTGAAGATATCGGACTCACAACGAACGGACTGCTTTTGAAGAAACACGGCCAGAAATTATACGATGCAGGCCTGAGACGCATCAATATCAGCCTCGATGCGATGGACGATGAACTGTTCGGTAAAATTAACGACCGGGGTATCGGCACGTCGCGCATTCTGGAACAGATTGAATATGCAATCGGCCTCGGTTTCCAGATTAAAATCAATATGGTTGTGCAAAAAGGCTTGAACGAGCAGGAAATACTGCCGATGGCACGCTATTTTAAAAAGCTGCCTGTGACCTTGCGCTTTATTGAATTTATGGATGTCGGCAACGATAACGGCTGGAACTTCGATAAGGTGGTCAGCAAGAAAGAAATTCTTGAAACCTTGCAGACGGAATTTGATCTTGCCCCGCTCGATCCGGCCTATTACGGTGAAGTGGCGAAAGTGTACAAGCATAACGATGCCGAAGATTCGTACTTAGGATTTATTACGAGTGTATCGGAAAGCTTCTGTTCGACTTGTACGAGAGCAAGACTGTCATCCGACGGAAAATTTTACGGCTGTCTGTTTGCAGTCGACGGTTTCGATATTAAGACACTGATGCGGGATGGCATCAGTGACGAAGAACTGACAGAAGTATTAATGGGTGTCTGGGACAAACGCGATGACCGTTATTCGGAAATCAGAACAGAAATTACAGAAGAAAAACGCCGGGAGCGGAAAAAAATCAACATGAGCTATATCGGCGGATAAATTTACAGAAAACGTGAAGGGGCCTCTTCACGTTTTTTGTGTCTGAAGGTGAGACTTTGAAACTGAATTTAAGTTTAAAACGAGCTGTATTGTACAGTTTAATTGCAGCAATCAGCCTTGCATTTTATATAGCTTTCGGCCATCAGTTATCCCGTATACTGGAAAGCATCGTGATGGCTAAGGATTTAAGCATACTCTCGCCGCTCATTTATATGAGTGCGTTTTTTGTGCTGTTTATAATAACAGATAAATTTTATAATCTGTATACGCAGATGTCTGCGAATAAATCAATCGAAAGAAAAGCAGATCAGCTGATCGACCGCATCGATGTTAAAACGCAGCGGGAGTCAGAAGGTATGATCAACGCTCTGCTTGTGCACCTGGAGTCCTACCGGCCGTATGAAACATCGTTTACACCGACAATTATTAAAACGATGATTAAAGTTACGGGCATTATAGCAGTCTTATTTTTTATCGATATCTATGCAGCAGCGATACTGCTGTTTACTGCACCTTTTATCCCGCTGTATTATGTGCTCGTTGGCCTGCAGACGCAGGAAGAATCGGTAAAGCAGGCGACGCGTTTTGACAATATCGGCACCTTGTTTTTAAATCTGATCCGCGGCAAGGATACTGTAAAAAATACGCAGTCCAGAAATACAGTGATAAAAAGACTGGAAGAAGATAACAAAGGTTTTGTCAAGGAAACCATGCACATTTTAAAATACGCCTTCCAGTCGACGATGATGCTCGAGTTTATAACGATACTCGGTATCGGTCTTGTCGCTTTAGAAATTGCGCTCCGAATAATTATTTTTGAAAATATTTCATTCTATACCGCATTTTTCGTCCTGCTTTTAGCACCGGAATTCTACAACGCGCTGAAAGTGCTCGGGACGGAATTTCATAACGGGAAGCTCGCACTCGGCAGCTTTGAAAAAGCGAAAGCAATTATTAACAAACCTGAAATGAATACAGCTTACAGAGGCAAAACAGACAGTTACGCAGCAGAAGCTGACAAACTGACAATCAGCCATGGCGAAAAGCTGCTGCTGGATAAGGCCGATTTTAAGTTCGGTAAAAGAGGACTGACCGCGATTACAGGCGAGTCTGGAGCCGGTAAAACAACGCTCTTAAGAACTATCCTCGGACTCCATGAACCGGATTCAGGCACCCTCGATGTGTTGACTACTGATATCGGCTATGTTTCAGACCAAGTGTATTTTTCTGATACGACGATCTATGACTATGTGTCGGGAGACAGTCATTCAGAAGAGAAAGTGCATGACATTCTCGAACAGTTAAATCTGTCATCGAGTATCGATAATTTGGAAGCGGGCATTCATACGCCGATTGTTAATCATAATATTCCATTATCCGGCGGGGAAATTGTCCGCTTAAAAATGGCGAGAGTATTAATCGCACGGCCTGACATTATTATCATGGATGAACCGACTGAGTTTCTCGATGCTGAAACAGAGCAGCTCGTGATGAAATATCTCGCTGAATTAAAAGAAACATCTGCAATCATTGCAGTCATTCACCGCCGGCAGCTGCTCGCAATTGCAGACAGTCATTATGTGCTAAGTGAAGGGCGCTTGAAAAGAGGTGAACGGATATGATGTATTTAAAAGGTGAAAAGATGCATATCTTCTACAGTATCGTCCTCGGCATTATCGGCGGGCTTGTAGGTGTTGCGATATTTGGACTGAGCGGCTACATGATCAGTTTAAGCTTCTTTGAACCGCCGTTCTTCCTTATTATTTTAATTATCGCCGCTATTAAAATGTTCGGTCTGACAAAAGGTGCTGCGAAGTATCTCGAGCGTCTTTTAAGCCACGATGCCACATTTAAAATGATCGGCAGATTAAGAGCGTCCTACTTCAAACAGTCGGTAAACAGCGAGGAGGATACACACAGCGTCCGCTATATTCAAAAGCTGACGAGTTACTTTGACGATATTGAAGATTATTATATCCGCATTATTTATCCTTATATCGTTGCGGTGTTTATCTCGCTTATATTAACGGTGCTGTCGCTGCTGGTTGATCCAAAACTGCTTGTGATTCTGCTCGTATCGGTGCTGATTCTGCTGCTCGCTATGCCGCTCATTATAAGCGGTATTTCAGGCAGGCTGTACGATGAGAGAAACAAGGCGGAAGATACACTGTTTACAGAGCTGTATCATTACATTCATGACTTTACGAATCTGTTTGTCGTGAAAGAAGATAAAAAAGTCAGCAGTAATATTAAAACTACCTATAAAAAGATTACGAAAAATGAAAACAGGGAAGCAGCCTTAGATGCGGCAATCGATATCATCAGTCTGTTTATCCAGCTTGGCGTGCTTCTTCTCGTCATTATTCTGTTCAGCGGCGATTATCCTTTATTAATCCCGATGATTATCCTGCTCTTGATGAGTTTCTTTGAACTGGCCATTCCGGTTATTAAACCGGCCAGTAAATATAAAGCGGTCAAAGCACGCGTTGAAGCGGTAAGTGATCCGGGAGAAATGATGACTGAGAACAAAGATCAGAAGCTTTCCTTATCCAATATGTCCTTCCGCTATCCGGAAACCAAACGCGATGTGCTGAGCAATATAAATATAGAAATTAAACCGGGTGAGAAACACGCGCTAATCGGCAGCAGCGGTTCCGGCAAAACAACCCTGCTCAACCAGCTGATTAAGCAGTCGGACGCGGGGATTATGCCGCAGCATCTGGATTTTTACAACGCCACGGTCAAAGAAAACCTGACGATGTTCAATCATTTTAAAGCAGATGAAGATCAGCTTGAGGAATTGCTTGAAAAATTTGAGCTGGGCCACTTTAAGCCGGATGACTATATTACGTCGGCTGAGTATTTATCGCTTGGTGAGAAAAAACGGATGCATCTGATCCGCATGTATATCGAAGATAAAGATACCTGGATAATGGATGAGCCGACAGCAAGTTTAAATACGCGCCTCAGAGATAAAATATGGCAGGAAATTTTCCAGAAAGATACAGTGCTTACGGCGACGCATGACCTCAGCCATCTGGAGCAGTTTGACTATGTGCATTATCTGGAAGGCGGGACGATAACAGAAAGCGGCAGCGTCAAAGAAGTCCTCGGACAGGACGGGCCGGCCAGAGAAGCATACAGACGATACAGAGATACTTTGTAAAGATGTTTTAACATCGGAGATATCCTTATGAAAACGGATTTTTATATGATATAATGTTCTTAATTTAACAAAATTAGTGGAGGTGACGGCTGTTGGGAAGGTGTATCTGAAAAGAACTTCAAAAAATACTGTGTTAACAAATAGCAGATTTATTCATGAACAAACGACCCGAGCGGTCACAAATTATCGGAGGTGAACCCCGCAGGAGGGGAACTGATTGGATATATCCACTATAACTAATTTATTATTATTTACATTATTAATCGTACTGACAATGTTGTTCGTAGGATCTGAATTTGCATTTGTTAAAGCACGTATGTCGAGAATACATTCGCTTGTTGAAATGGGAGACAAAAGAGCAGAACGCGTAGAAAAAATGATTAACAATCTGGACTATTACTTATCTGCCTGTCAGCTGGGAATTACAGTGACAGCACTAGGTTTAGGTTGGATCGGGGAATCGACGTTTGAAGTGATTTTACACCCGCTGTTTGATTTAGTCGGAGTACCGGACGCCATGCAGACGGTAACGACAGTTGCAGCAGCATTTATTATTGTTACATTTATTCACGTTGTTGTCGGTGAACTTGCACCTAAGACAGTGGCGATTCAGTATGCCGAAAAAATGGCAATGGGATTAAGCGGACCGTTATACTTCTTTGGTGTTGTCTTAAAACCATTTATCTGGACGATGAACGGTGCAGCAAGAGGACTTGTACGCTTAGTTGGTATTAAAGAAATGCCGACAGAACAGGCGCACTCGGAAGAAGAACTTAAAGTGATTATGACTGAAAGTTACCAGAGCGGTGAAATTAACCAGACGGAACTTTCATATATGCAGAATATATTTTCATTTGATGAACGTACGGCAAAAGACGTTATGGTGCCGCGGACGCAAATGATTACACTTGAGGAACCGGTAACAGTTGATCAGGTGGTCGAAACGATTAAAGAGTACAACTATACAAGATATCCTGTCACAGAAAGCAACGGTGACAAAGACAACATTATCGGTTTCATTAATGTCAGAGAATATTTAACAAATCACGTATCGGATGAACATGTTGCCGCAGGTGATTATATACATGACCTTCCGGTGATTACAGAATCATCGCGGATCAGCGATGCACTTGTTAAAATGCAGAGAGAAAGCGTTCATATTGCCTTAATCATCGATGAATACGGCGGTACAGCCGGAATGATTACGATGGAAGATATACTTGAAGAAATCGTCGGAGAAATCCGTGACGAATTCGATGAAGATGAAGAACTGGACGTCATTAAAGTCGACGATAATCTTTACCATATCAACGGACGGGTACTGCTTGACGATCTTGAAGATGACTTTAAGATAGCATTTGAAGAAAGCGAAGACATCGATACAATCGGCGGCTGGATGCAGAGCATCAACACCGATATCGAAGAAGGCGGCTATATCGATACCGCTGAAGACCGCTGGCAGGTGCTGGAAGTTGAAAACCACTCCATTAAACAGGTGGCATTCTTAAGAGATTACAATGTAGTTTCTGCTGACGAAGAATCGGAAGAAGCTGTTGAGCAGGAAGACGAAAAATAATATATATTGAGAAATCGGGACATTTTGTCCCGATTTTTTTGTTTTGCGGAGGAAATTTGGCTAGGGGTCTGGTTTGCAGTCCGATGAAACCCGCTCATCTGACTGAAACCCTTACTTGCGGTCCGATGAAACCCGCTCATCCGACTGAAATTCTTACTTGCAGTCCGATGAAACCCGCTCATCCGACTTCAAAACCAACTCTAACCACCCGCCAATAATATGGTAAAATAAAATCAAATATAAGGGGTGATGGACCGATGGATATTGTTGGACTGGCAGCAGTAATTCTAACATTCACTGTACCGCTGTACGCAATTTACAGGGGATATAATCAGAGCGATGACAAGATGGAATTAAAGAAAATGAAAGAACAGCGAAGACTCGAAGAAATTAAACAGGAAAACTACTTGCTGGAGAATGAATCGATGCGGATTGAGCTCGACAAAATTAAAAAAGAAAATGCAAGAAAGCAAAAAACGCTTGAGAATAAAGAAAATTCGAGATGGCTGATTGAAGAAACTGAAGATGAAACGAAAGACAAGGCTGAATAGGGCTTTGTCTATTTTTTTATAAGCACCGGACGCTGTGATAAACTGGAGTTAAGAAAAATCGGAGGGATGATATGGGAGTTTTTGAATTCATATTTTTCACGTCCTTAGTGACGTTCGGCTTTATCGCAAGTATTCCATTATACGCTATGCGGCGGGGGTACAATCAGAGTGACGAAAAGCTTGAAATCAAAAAGCTGATTGAACAGCGCAAGCTTGAGCAGATTAAACAGGATAATTATCTGCTGGAGAATAAAGTGATGGCTCTGGAGCTTGAGAAGATCAAAAAAGAACGCGAGCTGCGAGAACAGAAAGCACTGGATGCCAAAGAAAACCGGCGCTGGCTGATTGAAGATAAGAATGAAGAGGAAATTAAAAAGGGGTAATAACAATGAAAACATTAATTAAAAACGGTCTGATCGTAACGACGGAAAATGAATATAAAGGCGATATTTTAATAGAAGGGACTAAAATAGAAGCGGTCGGCAGAAATTTAAGAGTGGAAGCGGACAAAACAATCGATGCCGAAGGCATGGTAATTCTGCCGGGCGGCGTGGACCAGCATGCGCATTTTTCTTTTGAATTTATGGGGGAAAGAACGAAAGGTTTTGAAACGACAAATGCAGCAGCCCTTGGCGGTACAACGACAGTAATTGAGTTCGTCAATCAGGAAGCGGGCAAAGGTCTCGTTGAAACGGTAGAGGAGTATCGTAAAGAATGGGTCGAGGGTATTTCTATGGTGGATTACAGTTTCCACCCGGTCATTACCGACCCGACACCGGAAACGTTTAAAGATATTAAAAATCTGCCTGAAGCAGGTTATCCGACAGTAAAATTATTCATGGCATATAAGGGTCAGTTTTTCCATTCTGATGATGAAGCGGTGACTAATGCCCTCCTGGAAGCGAAAGATGCGGGTGTGACTGTCATGGTGCATGCGGAAAATGCCGACCTGATTGAGCTTATGCAGAAAAAAGCGATTGCGAATGGTGATACGGATCCGTATTATCACGCACTGACACGTCCGCCGATCGTAGAAACCGAAGCGACGGAACGCGCCATTAATCTGGCACGCTTTGCAGAGGCGCCGATTTATATCGTTCATGTCACGACTGAAGGGGCGGTCAACGCCATTAAGAAAGCGAAAGAGGAAGGACTGCCGGTCTACGGTGAAACGTGTACCCAGTATTTACTTTTCAATAAAGAGTATCTCGCCAAAGAAAACTTCGAAGGTTCGAAATACGTATGTTCACCTGCTTTGAGAGATGAGGCTGACCAGGAATACTTATGGAAATCGTTAAAAGACGGTTCGATTAATGCGGTAAGTTCTGACCATTGCGGTTTTACCTTTAACCAGAAGAAGATGGGTCTGAATGACTTCAGAAAAATTCCGAACGGAACGCCGGGCCTTGAAAACCGTCTGCCGATGCTTTGGACTTACGGTGTCGAAACAGGAAAAATCACGCGTTCAGAACTGGTGGATTACTATTCGACGATGCCGGCTAAAAACAATGGACTCGATCACAGAAAAGGATACCTTGCGCCGGGCTATGATGCAGACATTGTCATTTATAACCCGAATGTGAAGAAGAAAGTTACGGTTGAAGACAGCCTGAATGGTCTCGATTATACAGCTTATGAAGGATTCGACCAGATTGGTGAGTGCGATGCAGTCTTCTTAAGAGGCACGCCGGTCGTTAAAGATGGTAAATATATTGGTGAAAAAGGCCAAGGGGCATTTATTAAAGGCACAGCTTTCGGTACAGCGTTCAGCTGATAATGTTTTAAAAAGGGGTAAAACATGACTGAGAATAGTATTTCAATCAATAAAGAGCGTTTAATTCAAGATATGGAAGCAATCAACAGTAATACAGCGACACCAGGCAATGGCCGTACGAGATTTTCTTATTCTGAAGAAGACAGAAAGACGAGAGAGTATTTATCAAAAGAATTCACAAACTTAAATTTAGTAGTTAAAACAGATGGTGCGGGCAACATCAGAGCGAAATATGATCCGAAAAAGAACGACTTGCCGTCAGTAATGATCGGTTCTCATATTGATACTGTAATGAACGGCGGGGAGTTTGACGGTCTTGCCGGAACTATCGCAGCCTTGGAAGTCATCCGGACAATCAAAGAAAATAAGACAGATATTACTCATCCTGTTGAACTGGTGATATTCTCAGAAGAAGAAGGCTCGAACTTCGGCAGCACAACTGTCGGCAGTAAAGTGATGACAGGTAAACTGACTAAAGCGGATTTAAAGACTTTATATAATAGTGAGAAACAGTCAGCTTATGAAGTGATGCAAGCGTTCGGTTTTGATGCGGATTCAATAGGAAAAGACCTGCTTCAAAAAAATGAGGTAAAAGCGATGATGGAACTGCATATAGAACAGGGCGGCGTTCTGGAAGAAGAAAGTAAATCTGTTGGTATCGTTCATGCGATTGCGGGAATGAATACTTTCCAAGTAACGTTAAACGGTGTCTCGAATCATGCAGGAACCACGCCGATGCCTGGCCGGAAAGACCCTTTAGTTGGAGCATCCAAGGTGATTATTGCCTTGGAGGAATATGCACGGACTCAAGTTAATAATACAACTGTTGCGACAGTGGGCAAACTGGAATGCAGTCCTTCCGGTTCTAACGTTATTAATAAGACAGTGACTTTTAATGTGGATATCCGCGATATCGAGCAGAGCGGAATTGATCAGGTTTCGAATTATTTAAAAGATAAAATAAAAGAAACCGCAGAAACACAGCAGCTGGAATATGAAATAGATTTAATAGGAACATCAGCACCGGCGAGATTATCTGAAACTGTAATAGATACGCTGGTAGCCAAAGCAGAAAAACGGGAGATGGATTACTTAAAACTGCACAGCGGAGCAGTGCATGACACGATGATGCTGGCGGATGTGGCAGATGTTGCGATGATATTTGTGCCGAGTAAAAACGGCATCAGCCACAGCCCGGATGAGTATACGTCTTATGAAGATATTGAAGACGGTGCGAATTTGATGCTTGAAGCGGTGATTGAGCTGACTCAGTAAAAATAATACCTTTCGGGGTATTATTTTTTTACTCAAACAACGACTATGTAAAATTTTTTAAGTAATGACATAATTAGAATAATATTCTGTAAAAGGAGGATACTTTCATGAAAAAACTTTGGTTCATGCCGTTTCTTATACTGCTACTTATAATGACAGCATGTTCAAATGACACTGAAAATAATGAAACAGCGAGCGAAGAAAGCAGTGAAGAAAATAGTGAAGAAAAAAATATTGAGAACAGAGAAGAAGACGAAGCTGACACGGCAAATACAGAGAATCAGGAAGAAAGTGAAGCAGGACAATCAGAAGAAGAATCAGAACCTGCCGATGACACAGAAGAAGACAAGACAGGGAAACAAACAGCTGCAGATCAAGCGGACCAGTCTGATTCATCCTCGGACTTAATGTTTGATTTAAACTCCCCGGAAGTTCAGGCGCAGCTGCTTGGAACGAGTGCTGGAAATGATGAAGGCACTTTTGAACAGGACTTTATCACTGAAGGAATGACGCAAACAGAAGTGGAAGAGCTATACGATCCTTATGAATTTACGTTTTATTCAGGTGGAGCTTCACCGGCATTTCACGGCAACTTAGGTGTTGTGTACAGTGAACGTGCGCCCTACGGCCCTGGTGATGATGGTTCAGACAGCAGCATTAACCCGGATGAGAACTATGTGGAGTATGTCTGGTACTATGCTCACATTGAATCAGATGAACTTATAAATGCTTTAGGAGAACCAGATGATTATAATGATGGAAGTCAGTCTATGAATGGACTGCCACATTATGTTTATGAAGGTGAAGGAGACGACGGAAGGTATTACATTACTGGAGCAAGTACGTATAATTCACCTGAGGGAGAACGTATTGGTCTAATCAAACGGGAGATTTTTGATGAAGATCCAAAAGAGCAAGCTTCATCCGATAATGGAGAACGTTATTTTGAGGACTATTATACAGAAGGATTCCCTGTTGAACTGACAGAGGAAGATGATTATTTCACTTATGACACGTTAAGGAATTTTATTTTCAAAACGTATTTAGATAATTTGGCTGATTATTACAATGACGAAAATGACGATGTGCTTTCTATTCTGGAAGGAAATGCACTAGATAAAATTCAGGCTAATAAAGCATCCGGCAACTTTGCAGATCATCAAAATTATCCGGGAACAACAGCTTCCGTTCAACAGATTTCAGAGAGAGAATATCAGATTACTGTAAACAGAACGTATTCTCATGCAACATCGAATGGGCAGGAAACTAGACAAGTTACCTATACTGTACTCGATACTAATGGCATGTTGAAAATAACTGATTATGAGTAAGTACAATATTTATAAAAGATACCCGCAGAGTGCAAAGAAGTCTTTGCACTCTGCGGGTATGTTGTTATTGTGTATGCAAATATAATTTTACGTCACAAAGAGACGCAGTTTTGATGGATTTTTTAAATAAATAGATATAATCACTTCAGCTATAATTGTTAAACTGTTAATAAACAGATATAATTTTTCACTTTAGAAAATTAAAGGACTGTATAATCTCGTCATAGTTTCTTCCTAATCAACTACTTCAACGATGACTTGATCGCCTTCTCTAACAAGTTGTATAGCTTCTTGAAACACAATCCTTTCAGATATATTTTTTCCTAGTAACTTCTCAGTAAATATTTTTTCTGAACAAAATTTTTTAAACACTTCAATCTGCCTATTGAGATTCTGATCCAGTGTAGAAACACGAGCATATGCAACTTTCATTAAATCAATCCTTTTTTCTAACACTTAATTTACACCCTAATCATACAGCGTGAAGCTAATCATATCAATACATATATAATGTCTATTGAGGGTCTAATCTAATCAAACAAAAATTTAAGAGAGAAGTCATATCTACAAGTTTTTTAACCAGAAGATTATTTTGATCTATTTCAAAAATTTTCAAACCGTTCTTAAAAGTGTATTTTTATAACCGTATGATAAAAGAGAAATTTTAGTCGCTTACTTCGTTTCAAGATATTACTGATACAATAAGGTTAAAAATCGGTACGTTTAACGGAACAAGTGTAGGTATTATAATAAACGTTTTTGATTTTGATGAAAAATAAGCTGTTCAATTTTTGATTGAACAGCTTTACCTAGTTATCCTTACTTTTATTCTTTTACCCTCAAAAGGCGGAGAGCATTCAGTATTACAATAATAGCAGCTCCTGTATCACTTAATACGGCCATTCATAGTGTAAGTATTCCCAAGAATATCAGAACAAATGCCGCCAACTTTATTGTGATGGAAAACCAGGTGCGGTTGGGAAAATCCCCTTCCTGCGATTACCGTTCACAAACGCCCAAAAAGAGCAACTGGCCCTTTTAGCTCTGGGACTGTCTTGGCATAGAGAAGGTAAAACCTTTCCCACTTAAAAGAACGGAAAAAGACGCTCTGTCCTGGCATTATCTTTGGCTCGACGCTTGCCCCCATACGGATATTAATCGTTTCGAAACTTTTAATACAGTCAATTTAACTTTTGAATGTAAACTGGCTGCCTTAAGTCACTGTTTATGATTTTATGCTTCCCATGCTCTTTAATTGCTTATTTGACCGCCCGTATGATAAAAACGGTATGCAAGGCATTGTTTTTACTCATAACATCTTTATTAGATTGCTCTGTTTTTTAGTGTCCAATGTTATGGGAACATTGTAGAATCCACACTTCAAAGTTCATTCATGTCAATCGATTCGTTCATTATTTAGATCTTAATAATCGAAGTCCATTTAGTATAACAACTAAAGTACTTCCTTCATGAACAATTACACTGATTGTAATATCAGTTAATCCTAACAAACTAACGACAACTAAAAAGGCAACAACTGCCATTGAAAAAATAATATTTTGCCTAATAACACGACCCATATTTGAGGAAATTTTATGAGACTGTACTAATTTAGATAAATTGTTCTGCATTAAAACCAAATCAGATACTTCTACTGCCACATCAGTACCGCCCCCCATAGCTATACCAACATCAGCATTAACAAGGGCCGGTGCATCGTTCACACCATCTCCGACCATGGCAGTAACTCCAAATTTTTCTTTTTGTTCTTCTATAATTCTGGATTTATCTTCAGGCATTACATTAGCGATAACTTCGTCTATTCCCAATTGTTCGCCTACAGCTTTTCCCGTCATTTCCGAATCACCAGTAATTAAAGTCGTGTGGATACCAAGTTTCTTAAAGTAATTAATTGTTTCTTTAGCATGCTCATTCGGAATATCCATTAGAGCTATAAGCCCAATAACTTCTTCATTTTCTGCTACGTATACAACCGTCTTTCCTTCTGATGCCCAATCATGATTGAACTGGGTATACTCTTCAGAAGCACTTTCAAAAGAAGTAGGCTTACCAATACGATAATTTTTTCCATTATAATCTCCTGTCAGACCTTTTCCAATTTGATTAGTAACTTCGATGTCTATTTTATTTTTAACTTCAAATTTTTCTAAAATAGCATTAGCGAGTGGGTGATTGGATTCCTTTTCAAGGGCGACTATAATATCAATAATATTTTCTTCGTTCACAGAATGAGTGAAATAGTAATTTGTTACTTTAGGTTCTCCGTTCGTAAGGGTTCCTGTTTTATCGAAGGCAATTGCATCTATATCCGCTAATTGTGATAGGTAAGTACTTCCTTTTGAAAGCACGCCTTTTTTAGCTAGGTTAGATGTTGTAGACAATGTTACAGATACAGTAGCTGCTGCCAAAGCACACGGTGAAGCTGCGACTAAAAGCACTAATCCCCTGTAAACACTTTGCGACCATGTCCAATCAAATAGAAAAGGAGCAAGTAACATTACTAATGGTATTGCGATTAAAACTATATTAACATATTTAGGCTCGAATTTTTGAATGATACTGGCAGCTTTTGTTTGATTATCTTGGTTTTGACTAACTAATTGTAAAATTTTAGAGAATACAGTATCCTTGTTTTCCTTAGTGACTTCCATAGTAAAAGTACCTGTTCCATTAATCGTACTTCCAAAAACTTCGTCACCCTTAGACTTCTCTTTCGGTATACTTTCTCCATTAATAGAAGATTCATCAATTGAGGTAGTACCGGATAAAATAATCCCATCAATTGGAACTTGATCACCGTTCAGCACTTGGAGTTGATCTCCAACTTTTAATTCACTGACATCAACAATTTTTGTGTTTCCATCAGGTAGGATTAATTTAGCTGTCGTTGGGTTCATTTCGAGTAGCTTAGTAATTTCTCTTTTACTTCTTCCTTCAGCGTAATCTTCAAGAAAATGAGCGCCGGAAAAAATAAGTATCAAAAGGGTTCCTTCCCAAAAACTCCCTATCAGAGAAGCCCCGATTGCAGCTAATCCCATTAGAATATGAGAATTAGGAGTGAATTTTCCCTTTAATTTAGTATTTTCAACTGTCTCTCCAATTCCTTCGAGAATAATTACATGGTAGCCGGCTGTGATTGTGGCAATTGAAAATAAGATGTTTTGTATTAATAAATTTGCATCACTTAAAAAAAGCCCAATTATAGCCAACACTAAGCCAATAAAATATGAAATAATTGGCATTTTTCCGTGATCATGATCATGACTATGATCGTGGCTATGACTTTCGTGTGCTTGTTGCTCTTGAATATTTTTCATTTCTATCACCTTTCTAAATAAATATGATATATCGGGTTCCAATATATTCGCAGTAAGCTTTACTAAACCAGGACGTTAATTGACCACATCCAAACTTTTTGTATCCAATAATACATCCTATGAATTTATCAACCGTATTCACTAACCCTCTCTGCTACACCCATCTCACTTTCCTTCGAGATATCATACAACGCTTTCCATTCTGTTTTTTTGTTTTCCATATCCATTGCAAAACCCCCTTTTCATATGCCTATAATATTGTTATATGATCATATAACAATATTAATGACGTGAATTATTATTAACACTCATTACTGGTTTACGGAATACTAGTGATGACAGGCGTGATCGATCGCCTGTTTTAGCATATTCATAGTATGTTCATCATCATGGGAATAAAACAATGTTGTGCCTTCCCTTCGGAATTTTACTAACCGTAAATTTTTCAAGAACCGCAATTGATGGGAAACTGTTGATTGTCTAAGATGTAGCGTTTCAGCAATACCGTTTACCGAATACTCCTTATAAAAGAGCAAATGGAGAATCCGGATTCTCGTAGGATCACCTAACGCTTTAAATGTTTGCGATACGACAAATAATGTTTCATCATCTAAGTCCTTATTATTTACTTCCTCTAATTCCTTTTTTTCTTCCATTATCCTTCCCTCACTTTAGGTTTCAATTCAAAACCTTATATATAATAATCACTATTTATCTACATATATTAATATATGTTCATATATATGATATCACCATCTGAATAAAGAATCAAATAATATTTAATATGAATTCATATATTTTGTTTTGATTTTTTAGAGTAAAATAAACAAAGCCTTTTTAAGAATAGTGGGATGAGTGCAGTATGGATGATCGGGCGTTAGCTTCCGCACTTGGAATTGGTGTTGGCGGTGGACTCGCTTGGATAATGGAAGGTTTTCAAAGTGGTTATGGCTTTATTTATTCATTATGTGCAGGCCTTATAATTGGCTTATTATTTTTTGAAATGATTCCGGAAAGTATTGAATTAGGCGGGTGGGTAATTTTACTCGGTGGAATAGCAATAGGCTTAGTATTATTCCAATCCATTCATCTATTAATGGATAAAATTACAATTATCACTAATAGTCATCAAAAAGATATTTTCGTTCGATCGGGGGTACTTTTAATTATCAGTATAGCAATTCATAATTTCCCTGTTGGCATCGCGCTTGGACCAACAATTGGAACAAGTATGGGAAATTTCATGTTGACCACCTTAGTTCTACATAACATACCTGAAGGAATAATTATTTTTAGCTGCGTTCGGTATGCTTACTTGGATACTGTTCGCAATAATTTTAGCAATCCATATCACGACAGGGTAATTATTCAGTCAATTGTTCGAGATTGGAAAATCATCTTTCATTGCATTATTTTCCTTAGCGTATGTTTTCCGTGTTTTGTTGGTAGGCCCTTTATTATTCAAACATCTGCTTGAATAAAGAAAAATAAGATGATACACTATATTCAAACAAATATTTGAATGATGAGGTGTATGTATGAATAAAAAAGAAACATGTGAAGTTTTTTGTTATGACGAAGAAAAGGTTAACCGGATGCAAGAGAATTTACAAACTGTCGATATTGCCGGTATATCACAGATGCTTAAGGCTATTGCCGATGTGAATAGGGCAAAAATCACCTATTCCTTATGCAAGGAAGAGGAATTATGCGTCTGTGACATCGCAAATATACTCGGTGTGACTGTAGCAAATGCATCTCATCATTTACGCACGCTCTACAAAGAAGGCATCGTTACATTCAGGAAAGAAGGGAAACTCGCGTTCTATTCTCTGGAAGATCAGCATATTAAAGAAATCATGACGATTGCATTAATACATAGGAAAGAAGTGATAACCAATGTCTGAAGGGATTGCAGAACTGACTGAAGAAGAAAAAAATATTTACCGTGTTCAGGGGTTTTCTTGTGCGAATTGTGCAGGGAAATTTGAGCGCAATGTGAAGAAACTACCTGAAGTTCAAGATGCGAAGGTGAATTTTGGCGCATCAAAAATTTCTGTATATGGTTCTGCAACGGTTGAGGAACTGGAAGAAGCAGGAGCATTTGAAAATCTCAAAGTGGTGCCTGAAAAGTCTAGTCGTCAAGCGCAACCAGAAGTTAATAAAGAAAAAAATGTTTACCGTGTTCAGGGATTTTCCTGTGCAAATTGTGCTGGCACATTTGAGAACAATGTGAAGAAACTACCTGAAGTTCAAGATGCGAAGGTGAATTTTGGCGCATCAAAAATTTCTGTATATGGTTCTGCAACGGTTGAGGAACTGGAAGAAGCAGGGGCGTTTGAAAACCTCAAAGTGGTGCCTGAGAAATCCCGGGAAGAAAGTGGACAAGACAAAAAAGAAAAGGAAGTAACCATTCCATTTTATAAAAAGCACAGCACTCTGCTCTATTCGCTACTGTTTATCGCTTTTGGCTTCATTTCAATGTTGGTGAATGGTGATGACAATATTCTTACACCACTGCTATTCATCACTTCCATGATTGTCGGAGGGGCTTCAATGCTGAAAACGGGTCTCCAGAATTTAGTCCGGTTTGAATTTGATATGCGAACCCTGATGACAGTCGCAGTGATTGGCGGTGTCATCATCGGAGAATGGGCCGAGGTCGCCATTGTTGTCATCTTGTTTGCCATCAGCGAAGCGTTGGAGCGTTTCTCGATGGATCGAGCAAGGCAATCCATCAGTTCATTGATGGATATTGCTCCTAAAGAGGCACTTGTCAGACGCAACGGACAGGAAATGACAGTGCACGTCAATGATATTGCTGTGGGCGATATCATGATTGTTAAGCCTGGACAGAAAATTGCTATGGACGGCGTAATTGTCAATGGCTACTCTGCAATCAACCAGGCAGCAATCACAGGTGAATCAGTGCCGGTTGAAAAATCGATCGATGATGAAGTATTTGCAGGGACACTGAACGAAGAAGGCTTACTGGAAGTTAAAATCACTAAATTGGTTGAAGATACGACCATTGCCAAAATCATTCATCTGGTGGAAGAAGCACAAGGTGAGCGTGCTCCTGCCCAGGCATTCGTTGATAAATTTGCAAAATATTATACGCCTGCCATTATGGTTGTCGCAGTGCTGGTTGCGATTGTACCCCCGTTATTTTTCGGTGCGAGCTGGTCCACTTGGGTGTATCAAGGGTTAGCGGTTCTCGTTGTAGGTTGTCCATGTGCATTGGTAATTTCCACGCCGATAGCGATTGTTTCGGCAATCGGAAATGCTGCCAAGAAGGGAGTCCTTATAAAAGGCGGGGTCTACCTCGAAGAAATGGGTGGATTAAAGGCCATTGCATTTGATAAGACCGGCACACTCACAAAAGGCGTCCCGGTTGTAACTGATTATCGTTTAATCGACAATGCAATTGATGAAAAGGAAATGCTGGCAGTCATCACAGCATTGGAAGATCGTTCCCAGCATCCATTGGCATCCGCGATTATAAAGAAGGCAGACAGTTATAACCTTCCTTATTCTGATATTTTTGTCGAAGACTTTTCTTCCATTACAGGCAAAGGGATACGGGGCAAAATCAATAATGAAATGTATTACGTTGGCAGCCCGGCATTATTTGAAGAGATAGAGGCAGCTAATTTCAATGATTCAATTAAAAGTGATGTCAAAACACTTCAAGAACAAGGTAAGACCGTTATGGTTGCAGGAACGAAAAATACAGTTCAGGCAATCATTGCAGTCGCGGATGAAGTCCGCGAATCAAGTAAAGCGGTAATCCAGAAGCTGCATCAGGCAGGCATCGAAAAAACAGTCATGCTTACGGGGGATAATCATAGTACTGCCCGTGCGATTGGTTCACATGTCGGTGTCACAGATATTCAATCTGAATTACTCCCGCAGGATAAACTAGACGTAATCAAGCAACTAAAAACTGATTATCGTCATGTAGGCATGGTCGGCGATGGGGTCAATGACGCCCCGGCGCTGGCAGCTTCCACCGTTGGTATCGCTATGGGTGGCGCCGGTACAGATACCGCTCTTGAAACAGCGGATGTCGCTTTAATGGGCGATGACCTGAGGAAACTGCCCTTTACCATCAAACTTAGCCGTAAAACATTGAACATCATCAAAGCGAATATCGCTTTTGCCATTGGAATCAAACTGATTGCTCTATTGTTGGTCATCCCAGGATGGCTGACACTCTGGATTGCGATCCTCTCAGATATGGGTGCCACGGTATTAGTCGCGCTCAATGGTTTGAGACTCATGCGTGTGAAGGAAGATGAATAGGTTTTGAATCTCTTCACTTTGAATCGAAATTTTAAAATATTGGAGATGGAAGAATGATTGTAACGGCATTTACAGCTGCTGCGGTTTACGTAGCAACAGGCATCGATTACCTTATTATATTGATTCTTCTGTTCTCACAAGTGAAAAAGGATCAGATAAAGCATATTTGGATCGGTCAGTATATAGGAACGGCAATTATCATTGGTGTGAGCCTTCTGGTCGCTTTGGGGGTTGCCAATCTGGTTCCCCAACAATGGATGATTGGTTTGCTTGGGCTCCTGCCCCTTTACCTGGGTATCAAAATATGGATTCAAGGTGAAGAAGACGAAGATGAAGGCAACATTCTCTCCCTTTTCTCTTCAGGCAGATTCAATCAATTATTCATAACGGTCACTTTCATTGTACTGGCTTCCAGTGCGGATGATTTCGCTATCTATATACCGTACTTTACGACTTTAAATATGATGGAAATCATTATTGCCGTCATTGTTTTCATGATCATGGTTGGTGTTCTATGTCTAATCAGCTATCGATTGGCTTCCTTGAATTTTGTTTCAGATAAAATCGAAAAATATGAACGTTGGATCGTTCCAATCGTCTTTATAGGATTAGGAATTTATATCCTATTTGAAAATGGCACATTCAACGCTCTGTTCTCATTCCTATTTTAATAGAAAATTTTATAAGCCGATATCTCTCTTTTAATGTGGTATTGTGTATTGCTATACATCCTAGCATAGGTGAAAGATTACTAATAACATTGAATGACATAAGACTGATGCGAGTTAAAGACTAATATTGTTCTATTTGAAGAGTAAAGAGAACTTCTTATAACTGCTAATTTTATTAGTCTAATTCTCGAGTTCCAATAAAATCTCTTAATGATATGAAATGTCACATTAAATACTAAGAAACTGCACAGTTTCTTTGAAAATTTAGCTTAAGCTAAATAATTAGGAGTGAATTTTTCTTAACAGTTAAAGTTTGTACTTAGATTGGTGTGAGAATGAACTTTTATTTTTAACAAAAATTTTCTTTCAAAGCCAACCAAAAATGCATGATTTGTTCGATGAAAGGAATCGTTACAGGAGGTGTAATATTATGAAAAAAACAACAAGAAGTATTCTTAGAGTAAGTATTATACTAAGTATCATTATTTTATTAGGGGTCACTTTGTGGTTCAATTTAACTTCTGATAAAAAAACTGTACAAGTAGGCGATGAATCAATTGATTTTCAATTGGAGACGTTAAATGGTGATTCAATACAATTATCGGATATCAATTCAGAAAAAGGTGTTATTTTGAATTTCTGGGGGACTTGGTGTAAACCGTGTCGTGAAGAAATGCCTGATATGAACCGAATTTATAATGAGGGACATGATGATTATGAAATCATTGCAGTAAATGTTTCGGAAGATGAGCAGCAGATTAATCAGTTCTTATCCAGTTTAGATGAAAAACTTGATTTTCCAATCGCATTAGATCGAAACAGAGATGTAACTAAAGCATATCAAGTCGGTCCATTGCCTACAACAATAGCAATTAATAAAAATGGCATTGTTGTGGATAAAAAAGAATATCAGTTAACTGTAGAAGATATTTACAGCTTTGTGGAACAATCAACTTCTGAATAGGGTGAACTTTGATGGAATTAAATAAGATAACATGTGAATCCTGTAATTATGTTAATCCACCTGGGACACAATTATGCCAGTCCTGCGGGAAAATGATAAATAGTGATTACGATAAAAATAAAATAAAAGATCTAATGCGCTATGATGGCAGTGCAATTCGTTCTAAAACCCGTTCTAAGAGTGTTTTTGATAAAATTTGGATTTTCTTTACATCAATAAAAGTCGGGGTAGCAATCATTGCGATCATAACTATTGCTGCCTCTATAGGAACGATTTTCCCTCAGGAATATTTTATTCCAGTGGGTGCTGATCCCCAACAGTACTATACAGAAAATTATGGAGCTCTAGGAAAAATTTATATCGAACTGGGTTTTCATAATTTATATTCTTCATGGTGGTTCATTTTGCTTAACGGCATGCTCGCATTATCAATTATTGCTGCAAGTATCGATAGAGGAGTGCCTTTATACAAATCTTTAAAGAATCAACGTGTAAAAAAGCATCCGACATTTTATAATAGACAACGTTTAAATTTACATAGTGATAATGTTAACAACATTGAAAATATAGTTCGTGCTCTTAAGAAAAAAGGCTACAAAGTAGAAGAAGACCATAATCACTATTTATTTGAAAAAGGAAGACTGTCCAGATGGGGCCCATATATAAATCACATTGGTTTAATTCTTCTTTTATTCGGTAGTATGTTGAGATTTTTCCCAGGAATGTATGTAGATGAATTGATTTATATTATTGAAGGTGAAACAGTCCAAGTACCTGAGACAGATGGTCAATACTATTTAAAAAACAATAAATTTACAATAGATATTTATGATGAAGAATCCGGGACGGTATTTGATGATACATTACAGAATATAAATGAGACTGTAGTAAGTAATTATCAGACGGATTTTACTTTTTACGAAAATAAAAGCATGGATGTAGTGGGCGCTACACCTGATTTACAGAAGATAGAAGATTACAGTGTACAGGTAAATCATCCATACCGTTTCGATCTATTTGAAATATATCAGGCTAGTTATGATAATTCTCAGATGAAATCCATGACGTTCCAGCTTGAAGACAATGATAACAATCCTGTTGGAGAACCATTCACAGTTGAATTGGATAATCCACATCAGAGTCATGAAATTGCAGACGGGGTGAGTGTAGACATGAGAGCGTATGCCCCGGATTTTCTTGAAATAGATGAGAATGGATCACTTATTTCCGAAACACCCGTAGCTAAAAATCCTGCTTTTGTATTTGAAGTTTTTGACAGTGAATCTAGTGAACTTAGCTTGATTCAAATTATGAACTCAACCGATATTACAGAGAATAACGAATATAATGTGAAGTTCGTTGAAAATGAAAATCATTGGGCTACTGTTTTGACATTAAAGAAAGATCTGACAATGCCCTTGATAGCAACAGGATTTGTGATATTTTTAGTGGGACTATCTATCGGTTCATACATTAATCATAGACGAATTTGGATTAACACTGATGATGGATTCAGTATCAGTGCGCATACAAATAAAAATTATTTTGGTCTGAAGAAAGACATCAATCCTATATTGAGAGAATTCGGGTACGAGGAGATTTTAGATAGAGATAGCCAAAAAAATAATGAAATATAAACAGTGATGAGGAGGAATAAATATGGAATCCACACTATTATCGATTAGTAACTGGCTGATTACTGCTGCCTTTATTATTTTATTGATTTCTCTTATACCACTTGCATTAAGTGTTAAATCTAATAAGAAAAACGCAGAATTCATTTCTATTATAATGATTATAGTGGCTTTTGTTATGGAAATTGCTTATTTCTTATTAAGGTGGATAGCAACTGGCCATGCTCCTGTCTCAAATATGTATGAATTCATTGCAACTTTTTCAATAATGTTAATTTTAGGTTATTTAATCACATATCACTACTATAAAACGAAAATTTTAGGATTATTCGTCATTCCCTTGTCGTTAATCCTCATTGCTTATGGGAGCATGTTTTCAACAGATGTGAATCCACTGATTCCGGCACTTCAGAGTAATTGGCTCGCAATCCATGTAATCACGGTAACAATATCTTATGGTATTTTATCTATGAGTGCGGTGGCAGGTTTAATATATTTGCTAAAATCAATTCCAGAAAATGAAAAATCATGGAGAGCAAAAGCACTGGAAATGATTATGGCAGGACTCGTGATTGTGTTGGTATATATTGCAACCACACTGATTATGAAAGGTGTAGTTGGTTATAGTGATGAATTCATGTATACAGATCAGCGGGGGCAAACTGTAGTTGCAGATTATCATTTACCAAGTTTGATTAATTTTGAAGGTGCAATAGCGGTAGAGCATTTAGGTGATAATCAATACGAACCTGCGGACCATTTTCAATTAGGAATCAATTTACCACCAGTCATTCAATCACAATCATTAAATACGGTAATATGGTCTGTGATACTGGGAATGATTGTTTACGGAGGGCTTCGCTTAATACTTAGAAGGAGACTGTCAGCAATTATCAAACCACTTGCAAATAAAGCAGATTTAAACTTAATGGACGAGATAGGCTATCGTTCAGTAATAATAGGTTTTCCATTGTTTGCACTTGGGGGTATATTTTTCGCAGCGATTTGGGCACAAATTGCTTGGAGCAGGTTTTGGGGCTGGGATCCGAAAGAAACCTGGGCGTTTATCACAGCTATGTTTTATACTATTTTCCTACATTTAAGGTTAAACAAAGGATATGAAGGAGAGAAATCTGCATGGCTGGCAGTAATCGGCTTTATACTGATACTGTTTAACTTAATTGCAATAAATTTAATTGTTGCAGGGCTTCATTCGTATGCATAATTGGATTAGATATAGTTTATTATTAACATAATATAAAAAATTCTGAGAAAATATATTAGGAGTTCGTTCGAATTATCGTAAAATCTCAATATGAATGGAGTGTTATTTTGGGTAGTGAAATGACTTTCTTACTTGCATTTGGAGCTGGATTCTTAAGTTTTGTCTCACCTTGTGTACTTCCAGTATTTCCTGCTTTTATCTCTTACATAACAGGAATGAGTTATAATGAAGTAGAAAATCAAAAATTCAATGCACGCGCAATATTCCACACACTTTTCTTTCTTGTGGGATTCAGCTTATTCTATATAGCCCTGGGGTTTGGCACGTCCTTTTTAGGCGGAATATTGATTGACCATGCGAATCTGATCAGACAACTGGGTTCAATCTTGATTATTTTCTTCGGGCTTATCATTACCGGCGTGCTTAATTTTAATTTCTTGATGAAAGAGAGGAAATTAAAATTTAAAAACAGACCGTCAGGATTTTTAGGTTCAACTTTAATAGGTATGGCTTTTGGTGCCGGATGGACGCCGTGCAATGGACCGATTATCGGAGCTATTTTCGCAATGAGTGCCAGTGCACCAAACGATGCTTTAATGTTAATGGTTATTTACTGTCTGGGCTTTGCAATTCCATTCTTTATATTGAGCTTTTTCGTATCTCGTACACGCTGGATGCTGAAATACTCGAATACGATTATGAAAGTTGGTGGGGTCATCATGATATTAATGGGTGTACTTCTGTATTTTGATGGATTGACTCAGATTATCATTTGGCTGCAGCCGTACTTTGGAGATTTTCAAGGCTTCTAATTATGAATACATTAAATGACTTGTTTATATAACTTTCATAGAAATGATATATTATTATAAAATTTGTTTAAAAATTATTGTTAAAATTAAATATCAAGGAGGAATCTGGATGAAAAAATATTTAATGCCAGTTTTGATGGGCGTAATCTTTATTTTAACAGGTTGTAGTGATGACTCAGCATCGAACGAATCAAATATTAAAGAAATGGTTTCGGAATTAAGCGCTAGTAATATTGTAGAATCAGCATCTATAAATGATAAAACACTTATTGTTAAAGATAGTGGAGATGAGAATGTCTATACTTTACCAGACGATGAATTTTTTGTATCTATTGCACCATACATCTCATATACACATCCTTGTGAATTTCATAGCTTAACAGGTTGTCAGGGAGAGCTGATGAATGAAGAGATGGATGTAAAAATTACAGATGAAGATGGAGAAGTTCACGTTGATGAGAAGTTGACTACCCTTGAGAATGGTTTCTTGGATTTTTGGCTGCCAAGAGATAAAAATTACTCTTTAGAAATTAATTATGATGGAAAAAAAGTTGAATCTAATTTTTCAACTTTTGAGAATGACAGCACCTGTCTGACAGATTTACAGCTTAAATAATATTATTAAATGCAGATTACCCAATGCTATTTAGTGTTGTGGAATCTGCATTTTTAATTCAATGTTAAATCTCAGAGTAGCAGTTAATTTATTTTTACTTAGTTTTTAAATACATGTAGTGGATAGTTTCTGCACATATATTTTTTATAATAAACTTAGTAAATTAATAGCTTGACAAATAACGACTACAGATGTAAACTTAAATTAATAAATCGTTTACAATTGTAGTATTATTATAATGTAGGAGGGGGAAAGAAATGAATAAAGAAGGTAATCATAATCATGCTGAGCATGAAGAAAATCATCATAACCATGAGGAGAGCCACGAATCCCATAATCATAGCGGACACGATCATCATGCGCATATGGTGACAGATTTTCGTAATAAATTCTTCATTATCCTGATATTCACAATTCCAATTGTACTTCTATCTCCGATGATTCAAAATTTCATAGGTGTGGATTGGCAATTTACTGGAGATAGTTATATTGTGGCAGCGTTGGCCACGTTCGTTTATTTCTACGGGGGTTGGCCATTCATTAAGGGCGCTTACGATGAATTGAAAAACAAAGAACCAGGCATGATGACATTAATAGCAATGGCGATTTCTGTCGCTTACTTCTATAGTATGGCAGTTGTTTTTGGATTCAATGGGGAAGAAATTTTCTGGGAGCTGGCAACTCTTGTATTAATCATGCTTCTGGGACATTGGATTGAAATGCGAGCTATTAACAATGCTTCCAAGGCTCTGGAATCCCTCGCATCATTAATGCCTGATACGGCAAACCGTATCACTGAAAATGGTGAAACAGAAGAAGTTCAGATTGATGATATTAAAGCGGGTGATTTACTATTAGTAAAACCCGGAGAAAAAATGCCGCTGGATGGTAAAATCGTTAAAGGAAAGTCGCAAGTTGATGAATCAATGTTAACGGGTGAATCTGTTCCAGTTGGAAAATCCGTTGATGACGAGGTCATTGGAGGTTCAATCAACAGAGAAGGTTCTCTCACTATTGAAGTAGAGAAACTGATGAATGAATCTTATCTGACACAAGTTATAGATATGGTTAGAGAATCACAACGTACTAAATCGAAAACTCAGGATGTAACTAATAAAGCAGCTAAATGGTTATTCTATATCGCTTTAGCTGCCGGTATTATCACATTTATCGTTTGGATAAGTGTTGGAGCAACTATAGATACTGCTATCATGAGATTGGTAACAGTTTTGGTTATTGCTTGTCCTCATGCTTTAGGTCTGGCAGCACCGTTGGTTATTTCAGTATCTACATCACTTGCTGCAAAGCACGGTTTGTTAATTCGAAAACGTCCACAGTTTGAAAAGGCTCGTAAAATTAACGCTGTGATCTTCGATAAGACGGGTACTTTGACTGAGGGTAAATTTGGTGTTACAGATATACAGACTTTCAATAATATTGACGAAAATATCCTTTTAAGTTATGCAGCAACAATAGAAAATGACTCGGAACACCCTATTGCGAGAGGTATACTCAATGAAGCCAAGTTAAAAGAACTTGAATTGCTTGAAATGTCAAATTTCAATTCAATTACTGGTGTAGGAATTGAAGGGACGATTGATGATAAACAAGTCAAAGTAGTGAGTCCGGGATATGTACGTAAACAAAAAATAGATTTTGACGATAAGAACTTTAATAAATGGTCAGAACAAGGTAAGACGGTAGTTTTTCTTTTGGTAAACGAAGAATTAGCAGGTGCCATTGCACTGGCAGATAAAATTAAGGAAAGTTCTAAGCAGGCAATTGAACAGCTGCATAAGAGAAATATTAAAGCTATCATGTTGACTGGGGACAATCAGAAAGTCGCAAATTACGTTGCAGAACAAATAGGAATTGATGAGGTTTATGCGGAAGTGATGCCCGATGAGAAAGCCGACAAAGTGACAGAAATCCAAGAACGTGGATTGATCGTTGCAATGACAGGAGATGGCATCAATGATGCACCTGCATTGACTAAAGCAGATGTTGGCATCGCTGTGGGCGCAGGTACAGATATTGCAATAGATAGTGCAGACATCGTTCTCGTTGACAGTAACCCGAAAGATATTCTTGCAATATTCAGCCTATCTAAAAAAACATATAATAAACTGATACAGAATCTGATTTGGGCAACCGGATATAACGTGATTGCTCTCCCATTGGCAGCAGGAGTACTGGCGCCTTGGGGGATAATACTCAGTCCGGCTGTAGGTGCGATTTTGATGAGTCTCAGTACAATCATCGTTGCAATCAATGCGCAGTTACTTCATAGATTTGAAGTAGAATAAAATAAATGCCGACAAATCCTTACTTAAGGATAGTCGGTATTTTAATTCTTTACTGTATGAAATATGAAAGACATCTTAAAAATACTTGAAAAAATTAGAGGTGAAAATATGACCAAAACAATTGATTCAAATATCACAGATTCCGAATGGGAAGTGATGCGGGTCGTTTGGGCACAAAACAAAACGACGAGTAAAGATATTAGAGATATTATAGAAAATAAAAAGAATTGGAAACCGGCCACGACCAAAACACTTATTGGAAGACTTGTTGATAAAGGTGTATTAAACACAGAAAAGGACGGCAACAAATATATTTATTCAACTAATTTAAAAGAAAGTGACTTTCTCAAAAGTACACTTGATCAAACTTTCGATAATATATGTAATAAAGATGTTGGAAAAATTATTGCAGATTTAATTTCAAAATCAACATTAAGCTATATAGATATAGAAGAGTTGGAAAAAGTGTTAGAGATGAAAAAAGAGGATGCAGTTGACGTAGTGCCATGTAATTGTGTTCCAGGTCAATGTAAGTGTTAATCAGCAGTAGATACAATGAATTAAGACAGATAATTGATTGGTTAAATAAAAAAATAGAGAAAATATAAAATACCTGCCTGGGGTATGATGAAATTATTGTATAGCGTAATCTAATTAAATTTTAAGGAGGAATTTATATGTCAAAAGTAACACTTAATGTAGAAGGAATGTCATGTGGGGCTTGCGTTAATAAAGTTGAGGAAAGTGTCAGTCAATTAAATGGCGTTGAATCAGTCAAAGCTCAAATTCCTGAAGGTAAAGTAGATGTAACATTTAATGACAGTACAATTAATTTGGCAGACATCAAAGGTGCTATTCAAAATACCGGCTACGAGATTAAAGAGGATATTGATAAAGAAGATGGTTCTGCGTGTTCATGCTGCAGCTAGTTAATGACAAAAGATTTTAAGAATTTAGAGTATCATCTTTTTATGTCATATTGATTCTATATAATAATTGTAGAAAGAGACCAAGATAAAAAATCCGGCAAATCTTAATTCAAGATTTGCCGGATTTTTTCTTTGTAATCAGGAATCCATGCTTTTATCCTATATTACTATTCACTAATTTATTCCACAGGTGCCAGTTCACTTTCTGTAACCCACTTATGATTCTGAACTTCTTCTTCAGTATCTGTTGTAACGAAATCCACCATATAGACAGTGGTCTCTTCAGCAGAATCAATCGTAGCCGTTGCACCTTCCATGCCTTCCATGTGTGATGCATTCATTACTGCTTCATCGCCTTGTTCTAATGGGGCTTCTCCCGGTTCTTCCAATTCTTCATGAATGACCCATTTATGATCTTCTACCAGTTCTTCGCCGTTCGTCGGTGTGTATGAGACAGTATAGACAGTGGTGTCAAAAGCACCGGAAATTGTTGCTTCAGCACCATCCATACCTTGCATGTGTTCTGCTTCAATAATCGCTTGACTTCCAACTGCATAAGTTGGATTTTCTGCTTCTTTCAAGTCTTCAGGTACTTCACCGGAACTGGACATCTCATCAGCTGAATGTTCCATATGACCTCCGGAATCTGATTCCATGTCCATTTCCTCCTCAGAGCTGGACTCTGTTTCAGTGCTTTGGCTTTCTTCATCTTCATTAGGCTGAGTTTCCCCATTACCACAGGCAGCCATTAAAAATACAGCGAATATGGAAAGAAGCCCTAATAATATTTTGTTTTTTACCATGTATATACCCTCCATTTTATTAGTTCTACTGAGAACTCTACCCATAACTTTTGCAGTTTACGTGCAGATTCAATGAAAAATAAATGTATTTAATCAAGAATAATATTACCGACTCGACATATTGGATTTCAATTTAAAGGTTTATTAACCGTGGATGATATCTCAGCGCTTCCTTCAAATCTGCACGAAAAATCGATATTTAAATAATAAAATGTATAAAGAGAGTAGCGAATCATGATACCAAGAAAATTAATAATTAATACTATAATATTATCATCTATATTTTTAGCGGGATGCGGTAAAATCACTCATGTAACTTCGAGTTACCCTTTAAATTTAAAAAGTCTTGACGGTCAGGTGTTATACTTAGTCATACATTTTTCAGACTAAAACTTCGTTGCAGCTGCTACCTCTGCTAGATTATTTTTATCGAAAGATAGTGGAGATGAAAGATGATGGTATTTTGTATGTTGCAATCAATCCACAGAACGAAGATGAGTTAGCAATCTAGACTATAAACGGAAATATTTATGTGTCTAATGACGGCTCATAAGAACAGTGGAAGAAAATTTTAGTTGTGGGCAAAGTAAAATAAGCTGAATTATTCATAATAAAAATACTACTTTTCTATATAATATGACTAATGAACAAAAAGATAAGATGATCTATTACGATTTATCCTGTTGCAGAAAACTGAGGAGGCTTTTATGTTCAATAAATTAGCTTTAAAAATCGGACTTTTGGTTTTTCTGGTGATTCTTATTATTGAAATCATATTATTCTATATCCTATATACAAATCTGGTCGCTGATCGTGTGGAGGAAGTGATGGGGGATTTATTGGCCCGGGGGAATACACACAGAGACGTATTGGAAGAAAACTATACAACCACGACATTGGAACATGTTGCGATTATGGAGTCAGAATCAGATTTTATTGTGGTGATAACAGATGAGAATGGAGAGATAATCACCAATTCTGATCCGGTTGAACCAGAAATGATAACTGTTATTGAACATACTGATTATGGTGAAATACCACAAGAAGGAGTTATCCTGAAATCAAATTGGTCAGAAGAAAAATATGTCTCTACAGACAGCCCCCTAACTTTTAACGAAACACATAGCGGGCATGTTTTCATGTTCGCTGAAAGTGATAGCATCGAACGGATTATTGATCATCTCAGCCATAAGTTTTGGCTTGTCGGCCTATTGACTTTGCTTCTGACTGTTATAACGGTGTTTATTCTTTCCAAAGTTATTACCCAACCGGTATTGAGGATGAAAAAAGCGACAGAACAATTAAGTAGAGGCAATCATAACGTGGAATTGTATACACATCGAAAAGATGAGCTTGGAGATTTGGCGACTTCGATTACTTTGCTGTCGCAAGATCTGGAACGTTTAAAAAACGAGAGAAATGAATTTTTAGGGAGTATATCGCATGAGCTACGAACACCTTTAACCTATATGAAAGGGTATACGGATATTATTAGCAGAAAAGAAATATCCACGACGGACAGGAATAGATACATTAAAATCATTCAGGAAGAAACAGAGCATTTAGCAGACCTGATAAAAAATCTGTTTGAATTAGCTAAAATCGATCATAATGAATTTGCCATCACAAAAGAGAGGGTAGTATTTAGCGCTTTAATTGAGACGGTTTTAGCACGAATCCGTCCAGCGCTCAATGAAAAAAAGATAGAGCTTTTCTTTCATTGTCCGGACAACTTGGTTGTTATGGCAGATCCCGAAAGAATTCAACAAGTTATATTGAATATATTAGATAATGCAATAAAGTATACTCCCGAGAAAGGTCATATCACAATGGAAGTTATTCAAAATAAAAATGAAATTTTAACAACTATTTCAGATACAGGAGAAGGAATCCCAGAAGAAGATATACCCTTTATATTCGATCGACTGTATCGTTCTGAAAAGTCTAGATCCCGGGTAAGCGGAGGGTCTGGTCTCGGGCTGACAATCGCTAAAGAAATTGTGGAGTTGCATGGTGGCGAGATTGGAGTAGAAAGTACACTCGGTAAGGGGACTGTTTTCGTCATATCTTTAAAGAAGGAGAATGTAAATGAATAAAGTGCTGTTAATCGATGATGAAGAGAGAATGCTCGAACTGTTGACATTATACTTGAAACCTTACCCTTATTTTTGTCGAAAAGCAGTAGGTGCAAAAGCAGGGCTTAAGTTTGTTAAAGAAGAGAATTTTGATCTTATTCTACTGGATATCATGATGCCTGAAATGAATGGATGGGAAGTATGCAGAGAAATACGGCAATACTCAGATGTACCTATTATCATGGTGACTGCACGTGAGCAGAAAGAAGATATTGTAAAAGGACTCAAGCTGGGTGCAGATGACTATATAACAAAACCTTTTAATGAAGAAGAATTGGTTGCAAGAATGGATGCATTACTAAGAAGAACAAGACCTGTCAACCGGATTGAAGTCGAAAGACTGTTATGGGACGAAGATCAATTTGAACTATCCTATAAAAAACAGCTTGTAAAATTAACACCAAAAGAATTTGCAATCATTGGATTACTCATGAAAAATCCAGGAAGGGTATTTTCTAGAAATCAATTGATTGATTTAGTGTGGGGCATGCATTCTGAAACGGAAGGACGTACTGTGGATTCCCATGTTAGAAATATGCGGGAAAAAATTCGGGAAGTCGGCTTTCCTATCGATGATTACTTTCACACGGTGTGGGGCGT
Source organism: Jeotgalicoccus nanhaiensis (assembly GCF_015235105.1). Taxonomy (NCBI): domain Bacteria; kingdom Bacillati; phylum Bacillota; class Bacilli; order Caryophanales; family Staphylococcaceae; genus Jeotgalicoccus; species Jeotgalicoccus nanhaiensis. The sequence goes on along the minus strand of NZ_JADGLW010000005.1, from coordinate 20,002 downwards.
TGGTTACAAATGGATTAAAAATTAAAAAACACTTTCAATATTAGAACGTTAGACTGATTGCTTTTGTTCTATTAATAAGAAACGCCATGCCAGAATTATTATCTGACATGGCGTTTTTTCTATATAAGTTTTATTTTAAGCGATTTCCTTACAAGCTTCTGCACATCTCTGACAGTGTTCGTGGTCGTGTTTCTGACATTCATTTCCGCAAGCTTCGCAAATTTTGGCGCATACTGCTGCTAAATCAGAAGAAAATGGAGAACCTCTCATTAATGCTTGTTCCAGAAATCCACAGATATCTGCACATTCGCGATCCAGTCTGATGAACTTTGCCATCATATTTACGTCTTCTTCCTTCAAACAGGCATCGTAGCAATGGTTACAAGCTTCCATACATTCATGTAACGTCTGAATCAGTTGTCGGTGTTGTTCATGTGCCATTGTAAATACCTCCTATAGATTTAAATACGCTTGCATTAATTGAATTCCCATCCATTTCGCATATAAACCGATATTGGTAAACTCCATAGAAAATGCACATAATTTTAATGATGATTGTCCTTCTCCACTTATTCAATAATGTAATTCGCCTAGAAAAATCAAAAAATAGTTCCTTTTTTATTATTAGATTGAAGATTTGGATCTTATTCTACTTTAACCTGTCCCATCATCCCATTGTCCTCATGTTCAAGTATGTGACAGTGGAACATATGTATGCCTTTATTTTTAAACTGAATGGCAATTTTCACAGTCTCATCCGGGGCAACGGAAAAACTATCTTTCCAGCCTCTTTCGTTCTCAGGTGGTGCTTCTCCATTCCTGGAAAGGATTTTAAACTGAGCACCATGGATGTGGAACGGGTGAATCATGCCGCCCATCATGTCTGGTTTATTATAGATTTCCCATACTTCGGTGACACCTTGTTCCTGCGTAAAATCAATTCTTTCAGAGTCAAATTTTTTACCATTTATCGTTACCTGATCCATCATGCCGAAAAGTTCAATTTCTTTTGTTACTGGTAAATTCTTTTCTTCTTCCGTAACTGAAAAGTCATTCATTTCATCAGGTATATCTATGGTTTTACCTGTTTGATCTGTGATTTCAAAAGGTAAGAGCGTGGTACCTTCTTCGTTTACTAAAGCAATCTCTTCATTAGTTTTAACTTGTGAGAAGTCAATGACTATTTCGGCCCGTTCTGAAGGCGTGAGTGTGATTTCTTGCATTGAGACCGGTTCATTTAAAAATCCGCCGTCCGTTGCGATTTGTACAAAAGCATCTTCTGTATTTAGTTTAACGGTGTAGTTTCTTGCATTTGAGCCATTTAAAAGTCGAAGCCTTACTTTTTCTTTATCTACAGTTAATTTTGGATTTAATGTTCCATTAATTAATGATGTATCTCCGACAGTGCCATCTTCATTTGCTGCTGCTTTATAATTCAACTGTTTTTCGTCATCAAAGACTCTGTCCTGGAAAATGAGAGGAATGTCATTTTCTCCATATTCACTTGGTAATTCGAGATTTTTTGAATTTTGGTCCTCGATATAAATTAACCCAGCAAGTCCGTTGTACACTTGTTCAGAGGTTTTTCCTTCCGGGTGGGGATGGAACCACAATGTGGCAGCTTCCTGTGTCACTTCAAATTCAATAGTACTCTCTTCGCCTGGCTCCAATACATTGTGTGGACCACCATCGTCATTCCCTGGCACTTCCAATCCATGCCAGTGAAAAGTGGTATTTTCATTGAGTTCATTGATTAAGTTTATTTTCACAGTATCTCCTTTTTCAAATTGAAGCATGGGACCTAGAAACGAGTCATTATAGCCATATGTTTTTGTTTGAACGCCATCAAATATTTCTGTTTCTCCTTTTTGCGCGCGTATTGTATACTCAGTTCCTTTGTTGCTGTCGCTTTTGAGTACAGGGGGGATATTCAGTTCATTCTCTCCTGTCGAATCAATTAGACTTACCACATCATCATGATCCATATGACCATTACCCATGGAACCATTATTCATTTCTCCTTCACTGGAGGAGTTATTCATATTTTCTTCCATAGAATTTTCATTGTCCTCATTCATATTCATCTGTTCATTTGAATCCTTTCCATTGTTAGTATCTTCTACAGATGCTTCTCCGTCATTGCTTGTACAAGCTGATAAAACAATGACCATCATCAGAGAAAACAAGCTTATCAATAGGTTCTTTTTTCTCATACTTTACAATCCCTTCTTTCTACTTTTAATAAAGAACTTGTCATTCCTTTATGTATTAGACTAGATTATAATTTTCGAGAATCCGTGCATAAAATGAGTATTTAATATGACAAAAACTACATGTAAAATTAAGTTTAAAAAACGACCATTAATTGGACTATTTTGTGAAAGAATAAATGGTCTTTTAAACCTATGATTAAAGACCAAAAACCCGTATAGTAATCAACGTATAAATAATATAAAAATACATGATTTTTTGAACTCAAGCATTAGCTGTGGGCTTTGATTTGTGAACATTGATAGGGTAAGTGTTTGTTTAATACAATGAAAGCGACTAAAAAAGAGTGAAGGAATGGCGAAAATTGGATATGCACGTGTCAGTATTCGAAATCAGAACTTAGATTGTCAAATTGATATATTAAAGGCAGTCGGATGTGACCGTATACTCTCTGAAAAAGTGAGTGGACGAAAGTTTAAATGTGCATAATTAGATAACTGTCTCGACTATTTGCGTAGCGGTGACACACTTGTAATTACTAAGCTCGATCGATTGGGATGGACGACAAAGCCACTGATCGAATTATCGCAACATCTTGAAGACAATGGGATAGACTTGGAAATCATCGATATGAACATTAATATGAAAGATGCGATAGGGAAAATATTCTTTACGATGTTGAGAGGATTAGCTGAACTCGAAGCCAGCATACTTAGTGAAAGAACAAGAAAAGGGTTAGAATTCGCATAATCGAGAGGCAGGGTCGGTGGACGACCACGAATCACTCAAGAGAAAGTGAATGTGATTGTGTCGCTCTATCATAGTAAAACAGATACCATCAACGAGATAGTGAAAATGGCGGGTGTGTCAAAAGGGACGATATATAATGTAATCAATCAAGAGAAATTGAATACACAGCAGGATATGATGCTTATTCGATACGCGAGAATCGGTTCAATCCGTCGCATTGAGATGCGTTGAAAATATAATAAATATACATAGAAAACCGGTGTTACAAGAAGTACAATCGATACAAGCAGTCCAGCATTGAAATTAGACTAGGAAATGTATAGGAAACGTCTCAGGTGACCTATACGGTACTGGATACAAAAGGAATGCTGAAAATAACTGATTATCAGTAAATACATTATTTATAAAAGATACCCGCAGAATGTAAAGACTTCTTTACACTCTGCGGGTAATTTTTTAGTGTCTATGTAAAGATAAATTTACATTATAGAGAGCGTATTCAATGAAAATGGTTAACTATATAAAAGAAATATGTCTGTCCAGAGGGGGACCCAGGTTAAAATGGCTGAGGATTTACAAGTCACGAGATAGACTATCAATGCAATTGAAAAGAATAAATATAATCCGAGTCTGGAGTTAGCACTAAAACTGATAGAATATTTTGATATACCAATAGGCGAGTTATTAATTTTAAAGGGGGATGGTGAATGAGTGAAAATGATGAAAAGAAAGCATTGATTCAAGAGAAATATAGTTCATTGTTCATGATTACTTGCACGTTTTTTGGAGCTATTCTGGAATCGCTTCTGCTGTATTTTATAAAAGGAGAATTTCCATATGAAGTGCTTGCAGGTGGATTAGCGCAATTATTATTCTAATAATTATTGAGGTAATAAAAAAGAAGAGCAAGAAAGATAATGTACCGGAAGTTGATGAACGGGTAACTCATAATATTTTTAACTTCTTTGTATATAGCTCGCATATCTTTACGGCTATTTTGATTATCGGTATAGCAAGCAGTATTTACAATGATGGGTAATGAATCAATGCCATTAGTCTATCTCTGGATATTCTTTTTTATATATGGGCTGAAGGAATAGGTGCTCTTATTGTTAAAAGAAGATAGGGATTGAAGATACTTGTCAAGACGTGGAATATTTGAGGTTTCGCGCTTTTATTTGGATTAGAAAATATTTCTAAATAGAAAGGAATATCTTGGGGAATATAGTACAATAGGAATAACTTCCAATATTTATAAGTGAGGGTTGTTTTATGGGATATCAGAGCGAGGTAGCACTTGAGAATCAAGTAATGGAACAGCTTGGACAACAAGGTTTTGAGAATGTAAAGCTGTATTCCATTGAAGCAATTACTGATAACTTCAGAAAAATATTAAATGAACGGCATCAGGATAAATTAAATGGGAAACCGCTGACTGACAGTGAGTTTGATCGACTGATGACTCAAATAAATGGTAAGAATGTATTTACCAGTGCACAGATTTTAAGAGATAAATTTGTCCTTAGAAGAGATGATGAGACTGAAATTTACCTCGAGTTTTTCAGCAAAGATTCATGGCGCAAGAATACATATCAGGTAACAAATCAGGTTGCAGTGAGTGATAAGTACAAAGGGCGTTATGATGTAACAATACTTATTAATGGTTTGCCGGTGACTCAAATTGAACTTAAACGCAGCGGTGTAGCAATTAATGAGGCATTTAACCAAATTGAACGTTACAGAAGAGATAACTATAAGGGGCTCTTTAAATATGTTCAATTATTTATTGTGAGTAACAGTCAAAATACAAGATATTTTGCAAACAGTGATAAAGAAATATTTAAAAGTGCAATGTTCTACTGGTCAGATGAGAAAAATAATACAATCAACAGACTGACAAACTTTCTGGAAGATTTCTGTACACCATGCAGATTATCTAAAATAATCAGCCGATATATGATAGTGAATGAAACAGACCATAATTTAATGGTGATGCGTCCGTATCAAGTCTATGCTACAGAAGCTTTAATTAATCAGGCATTAGAAACTAATAATAACGGCTATATCTGGCATACAACTGGAAGCGGAAAGACTCTGACTTCTTTTAAAGCGAGTCAGCTATTGTCTGAAAGACCTGAAATCCAAAAGGTAATCTTCCTCGTAGACCGGAAAGACCTGGACGCACAGACTATGGCTGAATTTAATAAGTTCCAGAAAGACTCAGTGGACTTTACGAAAAATACAGCAAAACTTGAGCAGCAGCTTGCAGATAAGTCTCAACCGATGATTGTGACGACAATTCAAAAGCTCAACAATGCGGTAAAAAGAAATAAAAGAGTTATGGATCAGTATAAAACTGATAAAGTAATTTTCATAATAGATGAATGCCATCGTTCGCAATTTGGTGAGATGCATACTCAGATTGCTAAACATTTTACGAATGCTCAGTTTTTTGGATTTACTGGAACACCGAGATTTGAAGAGAACAGAAGTGCAGACGGCAGAGCAACAGCCGATATTTTTGATAAGTGTCTGCATTACTACTTAATTAAAGATGCGATTCGTGATGGAAACGTCTTAGGATTTTCAGTTGAGTATATAAATACTTTTAAAGGTGAGAATCCGTTCTTGAACGATGAGTATGTGTCAGGAATTGAAGCAAATAAAATATGGATGGCTGACGACCGTATTGATTTGGTTACAGATTATATATATAATATCCATTCCAAGAAGACAGTCAGAAAAGAATATTCAGCAATATTGGCTACCCAAAGTATTGAAATGGCGATGAAATACTATGATGCTTTTAAAGCTAAAGAAGCTGAGAAAACAGACAACAAGTTGAAAGTTGCAACAATCTTTTCATATGAAGCTAACCAGGATACACGGGATGGAGAAGTTAAAGAAGCTGCTAAAGACCAGCTGGCTCGAGTCATTACGGATTATAATGATTTGTATGGTACTAATTTTTCTTTAGATTCCTATGATGGCTATTTTAATGATATCTCGAAAAGAGTTAAAAAAGGAATAAGAGGCGAAAAAATAGATGTTCTTATTGTTGTGGGGATGTTTTTAACCGGCTTTGATAGCAAGAAATTAAACACACTATATGTCGATAAAAACTTGAAACACCATGATTTAATTCAAGCATATTCCAGAACAAACAGAGTTGAAAAATTAACAAAACCATATGGTAATATCGTGAACTTTAGAAATTTAAAGCAGGCAACTGATGATGCCATAAAACTGTTCTCTCAAACAGAGGACACTGATACAGTGATTCAAAAACCATATGAAGATTATTTATTTGAATTTAAAAAAGCTCTGTATGCTTTAAAAGCGATAGCACCAGAACCAGAACATGTAAGCTATATTGAAAAAGAAGAAGAAATAAAAGAATTTGTTGAAGCTTTCAGAAGAATGAGCAGAACTTTAGTAAAGTTAAAAACTTTCATCGAGTTTGAATTTACTGAAGAGGTGACTGGAATTGATCAACAGCAGCATCAGGATTATCGCAGTCACTACTTAGATTTATATGAAAAACATATTAAGAAACCAGATCCGGAGAAAGCTTCAATTCTCGACGATATAGACTTCGAAATTGAAATCATCCGAAACGAAACGATTAATGTAAGTTACATTGTTAATCTGATTAATGATATTGATCTGGTTAATAAAGGTAATCAGAAACGTGAAATTGCGAGTATTAGAAATATACTTGATGGTGCGGATGATGAACAGCTGCGTTTGAAATCAGAATTAATTAAAGAATTCCTAGATACAGTTGTTCCAACATTAGGGAGAAACGCTAATGTGGCAGCGGAGTATTTGAATTTTGAAGAGGAACAAAAAATTAAAGAACTGAATGAGTTTGCTAAAGAAAACGACTATTCTGAAGAACAGCTGAATGAGTTACTGTCAGAGTATCAATTCAGCGGTCAGGTTTACCGGAAAGATATTGAAGAGGGTATCTCTGGTTCTTTCTTAGTGCGACGTAAGAAAGTGGATAAGATTCAAAACTACATTAAAGAAGTGACGGCAAAATACGGCGTGTAAAATTACTCCTGAGAACATTGTTTCTTAGGGGTTAGTCGTGTTGATTTTCAGGAGGAGTAATTATAATGATGACAGTAACAGAGAAACAGAGACAGCAGCAGGCTGAATTACAGAAGAAATTATGGAGTATCGCTAATGATTTGCGTGGAAATATGGATGCGAGTGAGTTCCGTAATTACATATTAGGGTTAATATTCTATCGTTTCTTATCGGAAAAAGTAGAAGAAGAAGTAGATGGTTTATTAGAAGAAGACAAAATTTCATTTAGTGAAGCTTGGGAAGATGAACAGTTAAAAGAAGCATTGTCTGACGAGCTCATTACAAGAATCGGATACTTCATTGAACCTGAGTTTTTATACAGCAGTCTGGTTCAAGATATTGAAGCAGGTAAATTTGATATTGAAGATTTGTCTAAAGCGATTAACAAAGTAGAGGAATCTACATTAGGTACGAACAGTGAGGATGATTTTGTTCATTTGTTCTCTGATATGGATTTAACTTCAAATCGTCTAGGAAATAATGTATCTAACCGTACGAAGTTAATTTCTAAAGTAATGCTAAATTTAGCGGATTTACCGTTTGTGCATAGTGACATGGAAATAGATATGCTTGGTGATGCATATGAGTATATGATTGGGCAGTTCGCAGCGACTGCAGGTAAGAAAGCAGGGGAGTTCTATACACCGCAGCAAGTTTCTAAACTTTTAGCAGAGATTGTTACAACAGGAAAAGAGAATTTACGCAGTGTATATGACCCGACGTGCGGGTCAGGTTCATTGCTGTTACGTGTAGGCCGGTTGGCACATGTACGTCATTACTATGGACAGGAATACAACAGCACTACATATAACCTGGCACGAATGAACATGCTGCTGCACGATGTAAACTTTAAAGCTTTCTCTATAGAAAATGGGGATACTTTAGAAGAACCAGCATTTGAAGACCAAAAATTTGATGCGATTGTAGCCAACCCGCCATACAGTGCGAAGTGGAGTGCTGATCCATCTTTCTTGGAAGATGAACGTTTCAGTAACTACGGTAAATTAGCACCGAAATCTAAAGCAGACTTTGCTTTTGTACAGCATATGATTCACCACTTGGATGATGATGGAACGATGGCTGTTGTTTTACCGCACGGGGTTCTGTTCAGAGGGGCTGCTGAGGGAGTTATCCGTAAATATCTGATAGAAGAGAAGAATTACTTAGATGCAATAATCGGATTACCGGCTAATATTTTCTTTGGTACAAGCATTCCAACGACAATCTTAGTGTTTAAAAAATCCCGTCAGACTGAGGATGTTCTTTTCATTGATGCCTCACAATCATTTGAAAAAGGTAAGAATCAGAATCATATTACCGACGAAGATGTAGATAAAATATTAGAAACGTACAGAAATCGTGAAACGGTAGATAAGTACAGTTACTTAGCGACTCGTGAAGAAATTGAAGAAAATGAATATAACCTTAATATTCCAAGGTATGTCGACACTTTTGAAGAAGAAGAGCCAGTAGATATAAAGGCACTTCACGAGGAAATTAAAACTATCAATAAAGAAATTGCTGAAGCGGAAGCAAGTCTGCTTGAAATGTTAGATGAGCTTGAAGGTGATGAAGACGGAATGGCACTTATAGAAGCAACGAAAGAGGTGTTTCGTCGATGAGTAAAGAAGAAAGAAAAGTCCCTGAACTGCGGTTTAAAGACTTTCATGACGATTGGGAACAGCGTAAGTTGAAGATGGTTTTCAAAAACTTTATTGTACCTATGAGAGATAAACCTAAAATTTTTTCAGGTGATATTCCTTGGACACGTATTGAAGACATCCAAGGTAGATATCTTCATGGGTCTACAAGTGGAAGATACGTTTCTGAAGATACTGTAAAATCTATGAATTTAAAGGTTATTCCCAAAGACTCTATAATAGTTTCTGTAAGCGCAACTTTTGGAGTCGTTGCTATTGTTTCTAATGACTTAATAACAAACCAAACTTTTATTGGATTGACACCTAAACCTAATTATAATATTGACTTTCTATACTCATTTTTTAAGAGTTCTATAACAAGAAAAAAAATGAGAAATGAATCTGCTGGTTCTACTATATTTTATATTACAAGAAAAAACATTGAGAATATGATAGGGAATTTTCCATCTAATGAGGAGCAAGACAAAATAGGGAAATTCTTAAAGTCACTAGATACAATAATTGCTCTTCATCAGCGTAAAATTAACATGCTAGAAACTCTTAAAAAAGTCTATCTTAGTATAATATTTCCAGATAGATGTGAAACTAACCCAAAAATGAGATTCAAAAATTTTAATGAAAATTGGAAAGAATACAAGTTTTTTGAAAATATCAATAAAATAATTGATTTCAGAGGACGTACACCTAAGAAGTTAGAAATGAAATGGTCTGATAAAGGATATTTAGCTTTATCAGCGTTAAATGTGAAAAATGGTTTTATAGATAAAAATGTTGATGCTAAATATGGTTCTGAAGAGTTATATCAAAGATGGATGGGCGGAAATTATCTAAAAAAAGGAATGGTATTATTTACTACTGAAGCCCCCATGGGAAATGTTGCACTAGTTCCTGATAATAATGGATATATATTGAGCCAAAGAACTATTGCTTTTGATGCAGATAAGAAGATGATGACAAATTTATTTTTGGCTACTATTCTACGAACGCCCTTGGTGATTAATAATCTAATCTCTATTTCAAGTGGGGCTACTGCTAAGGGTGTAAGTCAAAAGTCATTACGTGCTCTTAACCTTATAGTTCCAACTAACTTAAAAGAACAAGAAAGAATCGGTGAATTTTTAACTAATATATATGATGATATCCAAATTCATCAAAAACAAGTTAACATTTTAAATAAACTTAAAAGTCTATATCTCCACAAAATGTTTTTATAATTACTTTATATCTTCTAAAATCAGTAACGTTGATTTTATCTAATCAGCGTTACATTTTAGGAGGTTTTTTTATGTCAGTGAGAAAGAAAGAGAATCAACTATTTTTTAGATATTTCGAAGATTGGATTGAATTATACAAAGTCGGAGCTGTTCGTGATGTTACTTTAAATAAGTATTATATGACCCTTCAGAAACTAGAGTTGTTAGCTCCAAATTTAAGAATGTACGATTTAGATCGTCAAAGTTATCAACAGATACTAAATGATTACGCTTTTACTCATGAAAAACAAACAACAATGGATTTTCATCATCAGTTAAAAGGGGCAATAATGGATGCTGTGGATGAGGGAATTATTGATAAGAATCCTACTCGTAAAGTGATTATAAAAGGAAGAAAAGCTCGACCTAAGAAAATCAAATTTCTTAATCAATTTGAATTGCAGGCTTTACTTAAAAATTTAGATCTTAATGATGAGATTAATTGGGATTGGTTTATACTGTTAGTTTCAAAAACAGGATTACGATTTTCGGAAGCACTTGCATTGACTCCAAATGATTTTGACTTTTCGAAGCAAAGTATTTCTGTAGATAAAACTTGGGATTATAAATCTTCAAAAGGTGGTATGCAGGAAACTAAAAATAAATCATCAAACCGTAAAGTGATAATGGACTGGCAGGTTGCTATGCAGTTTTCACAAATGATTAGAGAATTAGACCCTGAGAAACCTATATTCGTTAAAGGTAGAATCTATAATTCTATGGTAAATAATAGATTGAGAGCATTATGTATTAAAGCTGATATCCCTATTATTTCAATCCATGGACTTAGACATACACATGCTTCTCTATTACTTTTTGCAGGCGTCTCTATCGCTAGTGTTGCAAGAAGACTTGGACACTCCAGTATGATAACTACTCAGGAAACATATTTGCATATAATTAAAGAATTAGACAATCAAGATAACGATAAAATAATAAGACATTTATCTAGCTTGTAATAAAAAATATCTAGAGAGAATTATTCTCTCTAGATAAACATTTTATTTAAGTAAACTTGTTTTATTTTATTAAGTTTGTGCAACTTTCTTTGATGAAGATTAATATAGCTATCTAGTTCCTTTAAAGACTTTCCAATTGATACTTGTTCTTGTAAATCTTTAGGAACTCTCACTCTTTTTTTAAGTACTTCTTTCTTAGTTATCCCTTTTATAGATGTTCCTTGTAAAGCTAATAATTCTTTTTGCAAATTATGATACATCAAATATAGACCGAAATATTTATCTACATTTAAATTACTTAAAGATAGAAAGTCTTGACTAGTAGTATACTCGAAAGGGATAAGAGCAACCTTACCTACACCAACTCTAGTCACAATAGCTAAAGAGTTCTTTGGAATTAATTTTGCAGCAGAGTGTTCCAATCCTATTTTAGTAATTTTCTTATTTACTCTTATACTTTTTACATTATGTTCTTTAAGATCTGAACTTTGTATCCAAGGGATATCACCATCCCAATATATTTTTTTAGATGTTTTAGGTGTACCTCCTCCAAAAGTTTTTTGAGATAAATTAGAGACTTCACACTGTTCCCATGCTTCACTAAAAGATTTAAAGTGCAAACGTGGTATATCTTCACTTCTATTTGAAAACATTACATTAAGATAGACTTTCTTAAGAGTTTTTAAAATGTTAATTTTACGCTGATGAAGGGTGATTATTTTTTCTAATCGTTTAAGAAATTTAGCAATCTCCAATTGTTCTTCTTCATGAATTGGAATAATAATTTTCTTCTCGAAGAAGCTATTAACAGGTATGTTAAGTAACCCATGGTTTCTAGCACCTTCTGCTGATAATTTCATAACTTCACGATGCCATTTATTTGTATCATAGTAAATACTTAAAAAATCTGAGTTAACTTTTTCAGGTCTAAAAACTATATATAATGACGAAAGAGTGCCTTCGTCATACTTATCCAAACGTTTCACTGTACCAAGAGGGAAACCATTTGAATAACTTTTATTATATGCAAAATCACCTTTTTTTAATAAGTAGTAGTTACTCATATCTTTGCTAGCTACTTGTTTATTAAAATACGTGTTTTGATCTACTAAACCATCTTGAGCAGATATTGTAAGTGGAAGTGTAGATTCATTATTTTTATTCTTTCGAGTTATACGTTCTACGATTGTATTTAACTTACGCTGTTCCCAGTCATTTTAATCTATTTAATTAATTTTTTGTCTTAAAACCCTTTTAATGGAATATATAATATCCGATTGAATTTAATGGAAATTTAATAATGAATTATATGTAATTTATCTTTGAATATAAAGGAATATTATTGTGTTAAGATACAGATAATTAATGAAAACGAAGATGGAAGAAGGGATTCAATGAATAAAGTAATCATAGACACCGACACTGCAGGAGACGACACGATTGCAATCCTGACTGCTCTACATAATTTCGACGTTCTGGGAATTACAATTACTGGTGGTAATGTTGATTTTAATCAGCAGATTGACAATGCACTTTATACTACACAGATTGCGGGCCATAACAATATTCCTGTCTATCCGGGATACGATGGTCCAATTTTCGGCAATTCTGAACAAGAGCATACGACTGTTGAGGATGTGCATGGCAGCGATGGCATGGGGGATTCTTTCTTCCCGAAACCCGAGCGTTCCGCGGAATCGAGGCATGCGATTGATTTTATCATCGATACTATTAACGAGAGTCCGGGAGAGGTATCATTGCTTGCGATTGCACCTTTAACTAATATTGCCATGGCGATTAAAAAGGATCCCGGTATCACTAAGAAGATTGAACATCTGTATATTATGGGTGGAACGAATAATGCGCTCGGTAATATTGTGCCTGCTGCTGAGTATAATTTTTACGTTGATTCTGAAGCGGCTAAGCTGGTGCTGCAGTCAGGTATTAAAATGACTATGGTCGGCTGGGATATGTGCACGGATTATTCTCTCATGTTCGATAAAGAACATGCCGAAATTGAAAGTTTTGGCACTGCGGGTTCACGGTTCTTTAGAGATGTGAACAAAGTAGTGAAGAAGTTTAACAAAGAAGTACATAAGCTTGATGGAACGACTCATCCTGATACGCTGCTGGTCGCAATCGCAGCTGATGAAAGAATTATGGAGAAGTCTACTAAGTATTACGTTGATGTTGAAACAAAGGGAGAACTGACACGCGGCTACAGTTTAGTTGATATCAACGGACGGTTAGGTAAAGAGCCAAATGTCAGAGTGTGTGAAAAAGTAGATAGGGATTTATTTAAAGAACATTTGTATGATGTGCTGAAAAGTCTAGAGTAAATTTTTAAATTTAAGTTAATCAAACGGGAAAGAACAATCTTTAACCATATTCTTTAGAGAAGCTATAAATAGATTTATTTGAACCTTTAATAAGTCCCCTTAAAATTTATTATTTTTAAGGGGACTTATTATTATTAAAAAATTATCATAACTAAAAATTATGTAAGCGTTATCATTCGATAAGTTTTTAAAACTATAATTGTATTGTTATTAAAAATAACCTATGATATATTCATGTTGTATACAACATATTCATAAAAAAGCAAAGGGGATTTTTGAAATGATTATTAATCAAAGAGTAGAAAACAAACAACTTACAGAGAAATTGCGAGAAGAATTTCATAAGGTGGAACCTGCGACTATTGGACATCATTTACATTACGGTTTTATGGATCCTAGAATCCAAAGTATGTTAGAGAATGTACAAGTTGTAGGCACAGCATTTACTGTTAGAACTTCTGTAGATGATTCAACGTTAGTTCACAAGGCAGTAAGTATGGCTACAGAAGGAGATGTAATCGTCATTGATAGAACTAGTGATACTAAACATGCAGCAGTGGGAGAAATGGTAGCATATGCAGCCAATTCAAGAAAAGTTAATGCAATCATCATAGATGGTCCCTGTACTGATATTCAAGCAATTAAGGAAATTAATATGCCTTTATTTGCAACAGGACTATCGCCTATAACTACGAAATTACAAGGACAGAGTGGAGAAATCAATACAGTTGTCCAATGCGGTGGTGTAACTGTTCATCCAGGAGATTTAATTTTAGCAGATGATAATGGAGTTTTAGTTATTGATTCGGATTTAGATTATAATTCTGTTTTGAAAAAAGCATTAGAAAGTGAAAAAAAAGAGCCAATTACAAAACAACAGCTTGATGCAGGAAAAGTACTTAGCAGCTTAACAAAAGCTGATGAGTTGATTGATAAAAAGTTAAATGAGGATGGTTAATATGAACAAATATCTCTCATTAATAATAATATTTTTTTTCGCTCTAATTGTAAGCGCTTGCAACAATGCGACTAATGCAGATGAAAAAAATATTGTTATAAAAATGGGGACAAAGATGCCTAAAGAATCTCTTGAAGGACAAATGTTTGAGTATTTTGCTGATACAGTTCATGAAAATAGTAATGGTGAAATCACTATTCAACTTTATCCTGCAGAACAACTAGGTAAGGGAACAACCCAAGTAGATAATATACTGAATGGTACTCAACAAATTTATGCAGAAGGTATCACATATTTTAGTGATTTAGATCCAAGAGTAAACCTTAGTTCAGTACCATTTTTATTTAGAGATTTTGAACATTACCAGAAATTTAACAAAAGCGAATTAGGGCAGGATATTCATAATACATTAATTGAGAATAATGTGAGAATTTTAAATGATGAGAGAAATTTTAAAAGAGGTCCCGAAAGGGTTTTACTTTCTAAAGAACCAGTAGTTTCAGTAGATGACTTAAAAGGTCTGAAAATAAGGTCATTTGAATCTAAAACATACTCAGAGGCATATACTCATGTAGCTTCAAATCCGACTGTAATTGCTTGGACTGAAACGTATTTAGCGTTAAATCAAAACTTAGTTGATGCAGCAACATCCCCATTATCTCTAGTATGGGGAATGAAATTTACTGAAGTTGCTCCACATATGTCAATGGTTGATGAATATCAGCAAGATATTGTGCTGGCTATGAATGAAGAATTTTTTCAGGGTTTAACAGATGAGCATAAAAACATTTTAATCAATGCTGCAAACAAAACAGGAGAAGTCAACAATGACAGAATAAATGAAGTTGTTGACGAACAGCTTGCTCTAATGCAAGAAGAGCACGATATTAAAATTCATGAAATAAATAAAGTAGAATGGTCAGAAGCTTTTGAAGATTTTCATTATCAAATGGAAGAGGATGGAATTGCTCCCAAAGGAACCATAGATTCTATTAAGTCCATAGAATAAGGAATGATTTCGTGAGAAAACTAATAGATAGCATAGCAAATGTTTATGTAATAATCGCGCTCGTAGGTTTAATCATTCTCATTGCTACAATGATTTTCGAAATTGTAATGAGATATTTTACAAGTAGTTCTATAATATGGCTTCACGAATTTTTAGGAATTGTTATTATTTGGATAACATTTTTGGGATTTGGAAAAATAGTTGCTGATCGAGAAGACATAATGATTACTTTTCTTGTCGAAAAATTTGAGGAGAAAACACGTAAAGTAATAATGTATATCAACACCATACTATTACTAATAATTTCAATTGTTTTAAGCATTACATCCATAAGTTTAGCCATCAAAGGATTCAACAGATCAACGTTGTTATTAGAAGCGCCGTATACGTTGTATTATTTCCCTTTAGTACTTCTGATGTTACTTGTAACTTTAATAATGATTGAACATCTTAGACAAATTAAAGATGGAAATATAGATATTTTCACTGCACGTCAGGAGGGGGAAAAATGATACTGGGTATTATAATGTTCGGGGTGTTTTTAATACTCTTAGCAATAGGTTTTCCTGTTTCTTTTGCAATGATTCTTTCAACATTATTAGCATTGCTGTTTGGCAGTTACAGTCTTGAAGTATTCCCAATTCAAACGGTAGAAGGGATCTACGGTTATACGTTATTAGCGGTCCCATTGTTTATACTCGCAGGAAATTTAATGAATTCTGCTGGAATAACACAAAAGATTTTTGACTTTTGTGTTGCTATTATAGGATTTGTTCGTGGGGGGCTTGCTCAAGTAAATATATTAGCTAGTGTCATATTTGCAGGTATCTCAGGAACAGCCGTTGGAGATCAGGCAGGATTAGGTGCCATAGAAATGAGAGCTATGGTTGAAAAAGGTTATTCAAAAGGGTACAGTGCGGCTCTAGTTTTAGGATCTTCAGTCATAGGGGGTATAATACCTCCAAGTGTTCCTTTGATTGTTTATGCATACTTAGCAGAGGTATCGGTAGAAGAGTTATTTATTGCAGGTGTAGTCCCTGGTTTAATCATTGCTGTGACCCTCGGAATTTTTGTGTATACACAAATTATTTCTGGCAAAGTAGAAGCTCCTGAAGCAACAGAATTTAAGATTAGTTACGTAGGCACTACATTTAAAAAAGGATTTTTTGCTTTGTTGGCACCAGTTGTAATTCTTGGTGGAATGTTGGGAGGAGTAGTTACACCTACAGAAGCAGGGGCGATTGCAGCGGCTTATGCAATAATATGTGCTGCTATATATAAAGAATTCAGCTTTAAAAATTTAAGAGAAGGTTTTTTAGCAAGTGTCAGTTCAACTGCATTGATAATGTTTTTAGTCGGTGTTGGAACAGCAATGGGGTGGATTATTTCCGCTGAACAACTACCGCAGTTATTATCAAATGGCTTACTTTCTATGACTGAAAATAAGTATATGATGTTACTTATTATAAATATATTACTACTTGCTTTAGGCGCTGTAATGGAAGGTATACCTATTAAGTTGATTATGGTACCTATATTGTTACCGATAATCGATTCACTAGGAATAGATCGAGTACATTTTGGAATTGTAATGTCATACAATCTTTTACTCGGAATGATAACTCCACCAGTTGGAATAGGATTATATGTAATTTCTAAAGTCGGGAAAGTGAAGTTTGAGGAAGTAGTAAAAGGTATAATACCATTCTATATTCCATTAGTTATTGCATTAATATTAATTACGTTTTTCCCACAACTTTCTTTGTGGTTACCGTCTCTATTATCAGATTAAATTTATAGGAGGATTTTAATATGAAAATTGCACTTGTACAAATGAATACTAAACAGGATAAAGCGAAAAATCTCAACGATATTACTAATTTTATTGAAGAAGCGGCAAGTGAGGGAGCAGAATTAGTTTCTCTACCTGAATATTGTACTTATATGGGTAAAGATGAAGATAAGGTTAAACATGCAGAATCTATCCCCAATGGAGAAACGTTTGAACTGCTTAGTAACTTAGCAAAAACACATTCAATCTTTATACATGTAGGAAGTATCCTTGAAGAATATAACAATGAAAAATCATACAACACAAGTTTTATAATTAATCCACATGGAGAAATAATCGGTAAATATCAAAAAATACATTTATTTGATATAGAAATAGAAGGTGTATCTAAATATATGGAGTCAAATAGTATTATAAATGGTACATCTCCTAAAATGATTGATTTACCTGTTGGAAAGGCTGGACTAAGTATTTGTTACGATATGAGATTTCCAGAATTATATAGAGGATATGCCTTAGAAGGTGCTAAGATACTGTTTATACCAGCTGCATTTACAAGGTATACAGGAATGTTGCATTGGGAATTAATTTTAAGAGCTAGGGCAGTTGAAAACCAATGTTTTGTAATAGCTGCAGGACAATTTGGTGAAAATTTGCCAGGGAAAGAATGCTTTGGGAGTAGTATGGTAATTGATCCTTGGGGAATGGTGATTTCAAGAGCATCTGAAGGAACTGGTGTAATTTATGCTAATTTGGATATGGATTTAGTGGATAAAGCACGTACGAGTATACCATCTCTGCAGAATAGAAAACCAGAATATTACAAAGAGTTATCATAAAAAAATATATAGTTTATAATATACAAGTGTGCAATGGTGTGACCAGCACGCTTGTATCGTTTTTATGAACTTTTTAAAAAAACTACACATCCGTATTTTAAATGAGTATATTTAGAATATACAAGTAATAGTGCGCAAGATAGGAGTATACTTATATGAAGAAAAAGTATTTGAAAGATATAGCGTATGAAACATTAAAAGAAATGATTTTGTTAGGAGAACTTAATGGACCAGTAATTACAGAGCAACAGCTAGTAGATATGCTTAATATCAGTAGAACCCCTATAAGAGGCGCCTTACAAAGGTTAGATAATAATGATAACTTAATTGAAATATTACCAAAAAGAGGTATTTTAATTAAAGAATTATCAGTAAAAGAAACAATAGACTTAATGGATCTAAGATTAGCAATTGAACTGTTTTCTTTCAAAAAAATAAAAAAAAATTTTAATGACCAGCATCTTAGAGTATTGGATAAACTTGTAGAACAGCAAAAAATATATATAGATAATAACGAAATAAGTAATTTTATAAAATCAGACATTGAATATCATAAAGTATTCTTAGATATTTATGATAATAATCATTTTCATAAAGTATTAGATAATATAACGGATCGAATTTTTCTACATGGAATAAAAATATTCACGAAGAATCCAGAACGTTTGCAAGAATCTTTTAAGGATCATATTTTACTTAATGATTGTCTTAGGAGAGAAAACTTTGATGAAGCAGAAAAAATGTTAGAAAATCATATTAGCAAAGGAAAAAGCTTATATTTAAGTTAACTTAAAACTATGGTTATTTTTAGATAACCATAGTTTTATTTTTCAAACACCGTTTTATAAAGTATTTTAACAATATCATCAATTTCCTCAGTATAGAGACTCGCAAATCCCAGTACATATTTTTTCCATTCGTCGTCATTACTAACGTAGTCAGTGGAGAATCTTCTCATGTCGTATAATTCCAGAGAGTATTTTTCAGCACACATTTTTATTTCATCATATGATTTTTGGGTCTTGAATTTCGCAGTAAAGTGCAAGCCTGCTGGAATGTCTGCGATTGCCACCTTATCTTTAAAGTGCTTTTTTAATGATTTAATGAGTGCATTTCTATTATTTTCATAATGCAGATTCATTTTTTTAACATGTCTGCTGTATTCTCCTGATTCGATAAAGTACTTCAAAGTATAGAGTTGTATGCTATTGTTGCCCTGCAGCCAGTTTTTATGTTTTTCTTTATATAATTCCAAAAGATGCAGGGGCAGTATCATATAAGTCATTCTGAAGCTCGGCAACATAGTTTTAGAGAAAGTCCCGATATAAATCACTTTTTCTTCTTTGTCCATGCTGTGCAGTGAAGGGATATTATCAGTTCCGTATTTAAATTCACTGTCGTAATCATCTTCCACAATATAGCGGTTTTCTTTTTCCGACGCCCAGTTAAGCAGATCAATTCTTCGTGATATCGGCATAATCGTACCTGTAGGGAACTGGTGCGACGGTGTCAAAAACTGCAAGGTTGGGTTTTCTTTTTTCACAGCGTCTATATCTGCGCCATTATTATCTAAAGGTATTTCCGCTACATTAATTCCTTTATCAACAAGCATATCCCGTACCCTGGCGTAGCCCGGATTTTCTATCCCTGCTTTAATATCTGCTGTAAATAAATCAACAAGCTGATCGATAAGCGGCTGGGTGCCTGTTCCGATAACTATCTGTTCTGCATAACAGTTAATGCCTCTCGTTATAGTTACCAGGTCTCTGATCGCTTCACGGACTTCTATCGGCCCCTGCGGATGGCTTAATTGTGAAATCTCATATTGATGATTTTCAATGACCTGCTTTTGAAAGCTCATCCACTTTTTATGAGGAAAGTATAGACTGTTCGTAGTCATATGAGATAATGAGTACTTGTATCTTCTAATTTTTTTACTTTCTTTTAATGATTCTTTTAATTTTTTTCGGTTCGAATTTTCCTGTTTAAAAGCATTGAGTTCTACTATGTGAACTGTAACCCGAATAATAGACAGCTTATAAAAAGCGTCTCTTATTCGGGTTTTTCTATGCCCTAAAGATTATCTTGTTTATACTTAAATAAACTATCTGTACGGAGGGCTATCATGGCTAGACA
>NZ_JADGLW010000004.1:0-160754 GCF_015235105.1 Jeotgalicoccus nanhaiensis | reverse complement strand
TATTAATAAGTATAATAATGAGCGCTATCAATGGGGACTAAATAAGATGACCCCGGCACAATACAGGGGTCATCTACTCACAGCGTAACGCTTTTATTAAATTGTCTATTTTATAGGTTATAGTTCATAATCTGCTTCCTTTTTTATTTTTGTTGCGGCCGGGATAACAACGGGGACTGGGTGTTGTGATTCGGCAGCACTGGAATAACAACGGGGACCCGGTATTGTGAACCGAGAGCTTTGGAATAACAACGGGAAACCGGTGTTGTAAACCGAGAGCCCTGGGATAACAACGGGGACTGGGTGTTGTAAACCGGCAGCCATCCAATAATCAAATGTTTAATCTTTACTGCGATTCCTGCTTTCCCGCGCTGCAATTTCCTCATCTTTTTTAACATTGCTTCTGACGGCGAGTGATAAAAACGCAACGACTGCCGGCATAAATAAGGAGTTCAGTATACTGACTTCGTCCAGAAATACAAACTGCACAGCAATGATTATGACGAAGACAAGTATGTACATAAATATAAAGCGGCTGATTTTCTCTTTGCTCATAAGCGCTCCTTTGAAAGCGTATTCTTATTTTCCAGTTTCTCAATAAAGTGAAATAATATCAATGTGTAGATTATACAAATATCAGGAATCTGTGATATTTTATATAATATCATCATTTTTATAAAGAGATACAGGGAGCAGGATATAATGAATGACACAGGACTTGTTTTGGAAGGCGGCGGTATGCGGGGTTTGTATACAGCGGGCGTTCTGGAATATTTTGCACAGCACGAAATACATTTTCCTTATATTATCGGTGTATCGGCGGGAGCTTGCATGGCGGCTTCCTACCTGTCGGAGCAGCAGGGCAGAAACAGGACTATCAATATTGATTTCGTAAACGACAAACGGTATTTATCATTTACTAATTTTATACTTAAAGGCGAATTGTTCGGGATGGATTTTATTTTCGATGAAATACCTAATAAAATAGTACCGCTGGATGTTGATAAAATTATATCGGGTCCTGATGAGTTCGTTATCGTTACGACGGATTGTGAAACCGGCGAGCCGATGTACTTTTATAAAGAAGACTACGATGAGAAAACGCTCGGGAAATTGCTGCGGGCTTCCAGTTCTATTCCATTTTTTGCTGATGCAGTTGAATATGGAGGACGCTATATGCTGGACGGGGGCATTGTCGATCCGCTGCCGATTATAAAAGCGGAGAGTGACGGTTTTTTAAAAAACGTCGTTGTCCTTACGAAACCGAGAGGCTATTATAAAAAGCAGAGTAAAATTTCTTCGGTCATTAATTATAAAAAATATCCGAAAGTCGATGAACGGATGAAAGTAAGATATAAACATTATAATGAAAGATTGAACTATATTTTTGACCAGGAAAAAGAAGGCAAGATTGTTGTGCTCGCGCCGAGTGAAGATACTGGTGTCGGCAGAACGACGAGAAACAAAGAGAAACTGGAACAACTTTATGAGCTCGGATACAATGATGCGAAAGAAAAGTTTGAAGCGGTTAAATCATTAGCAAATATGTAATCAAAATAAGCTTTGGCAGGTGCCGAAGCTTATTTTTTATATTATTATAGATATAGATTATTTTTGGAGGTGCTGTGGGTGAAAGTTGAAGCATTTCATATCGACGATCATGAAGAACAAGTGAAAGATGTTATTATGCTCGCAGCGCGTATACTGCTGGAAGCGGGGGCTGAAGGGACGCGGACGGAAGAAACGATGAGTTATATAGCGTCTCACTACGGCCTTACCGAAAATAACAGTTTCGTGACAAACACTGTTATAAATTTTATGCTGCACAATGAGTCATATCCGAGGATTTACCGGATTAAGGAAAGAAATACGAACTTAATTAAAATTTCCAAGGTGAACAGCGTTTCCCGGAAACTGGTTCGGGATGAGCTGACGCTGAAAGAGGCTTTCAACCTGCTTGAACAAATATATATTAAGACGAAAGATCATCCGATATGGTTTAAAACAATAGCGGGAGCGCTTATTGCGCTCAGTTTTTTGTATTTGCAGGACGGTTTAAAGATAGATATATTCACGGCCTTCCTCGCAGGTGCTCTCGGAATTTGTGTGACGGAGATAATTAAAAAAAGGATGGCGAAGCAGTTCATACCGGAATTTTTTGGCGGTTTGACAATCGCCTTAATCGTCGTTACGGGCCACACTTATATTCCGGGAGGCGACTTGTCAACATTGCTGATATCATCGGTGATGCCGATTGTTCCGGGAGTGCTGATTACGAATGCAATCCAGGATCTCTTCGGCGGTCATATGATGATGTTTACGACGAAAGCATCAGAAGCGCTGGTTACTTCATTTGCAATCGGAGCCGGCGTTTCGTCTGTTCTAATATTCGTTTAAGGAGGAATAATGATGGAATGGATATTAAACTTAGTGTTTAGTTTTGCTGCATCCTACTTTTTTGCTGTTGTTTTTGATGCGCCGAAAAAATTATTTCTCCCTGCGGGTATCGTCGGTGCATCGGGGTGGATGATGGGACAGACAATCGGAAATATATTTGACCTGCCGCTTGTGATGGTTATTTTTATCGGTTCATTTACTCTTGGAATAATGAGTCATATAATGGCAAGGGTGTACAAAGAGCCGTCGACGATATTTCTGACTCCCGGAATCATACCGTTCGTTCCGGGCGGGCTTGCCTACGACGCCACGAGCAGCATTATTTTATCGGAATATTCCAGTGCGGTTAATATAATTATGGAAGTGATTATCAGCGCAGGCTCGATAGCCGTTGGAATATTGTTTGCTGAACAATTTGCACTGTTATTTATAAAAAACAGAAGATTGTTTTTTATGAAGAAAAACAATTAAAAGGAGCTTACTATGGAAATTAGAAATTATAAACCGGCAGATGAAAAAGGATGGGTCAGATGCCGCGTGCTGTCCTTTTTAGACACGGCGTACTATGATGATGTTCACAGAGAAAAAGAAACATTTGAAAATCCAAGTATAGAACTGGTGGCAATTGAAGATGAGCAGGTGGTTGGTCTTATTGATATTGAATACGATACAAAAGATGAAAAAGTCTGTTCCGAAGAAGGGACAGGCGGCATGATTTGGCATCTTGCTGTACACCCGGACTTTCAAGGACGGGGCATCGGTACAGCGCTGATGGAACGTGCTGTGGAAGAAGCAATTAAACTGGAGCTCGAATTTCTTGAAGCATGGACACGTGATGCCGGACATTCAGCAGACTGGTTTGAAAAAAATGCTTACAGAAAAGTTGATGAATATTATCATCTTTACTTGTCAGATGAAGACATGGCGCACAGTGTGCAGCCGGGAGATGATAATCTTCAGCCGCTGTACATGTTCGCGCAGTATACCGGAGATGATATCGAGCAGTTCGATTCAATCGAAAGAAAATATAAGTGCATGTGCTATATCAGAAATCTGTAAGTAAATGGATTGTTTAAACTTCGGCTGGAGATGGTATTAAATATAAAGACTCCAGGAGGTGTCCGAATGTTTACAATAGCAGAAGCACTCATTCTGCTCGGTACGGATGACGAAAAAGGCACGGCGGTTTCCTCGGCATCATCATCGCTGAATTACGGACTGACCGGTTCGATCTTATCCGAGCTTGCAATGATGGGGCGTATAGAATTAAAAGACGGTAAAGTTATACTTGCCGATGATACATTAACCGAAATTTCATACTTTAATACGGTCATTGATGAAATTAAAGAAGACCATAAAGAGCGGACGGTTGAACACTGGATTAATCACTTTTCAGGTAATACTAAAGCTATTAATGATCCGGTGTACTTATCTCTCGTTGATAAAGGGATATTGAAAGAAGAAGACAAAACATATTTTCTCTTTTTTAACACCAATGTCTATCCGACAGTGGATGCGCGGCCGGAACAGGAAATCCGGAAGCATGTTAATGATGTTGTATTTAATAATAGAGAAGCAGATTCCGAAATTGCGATGTTGCTGAGCCTAATTAAAACATGTGATTTAACAGCGGAAGTTTTCGGCAGAGAAAGAAAAGAAGAAGCCGATAAAAAACTCGCTGAAATTATCGAAAATAATGAATATGGAAAAGCTGTCAGCAAAACTGTACAGGATATGGAAGCAGCCATCTTAATGGCAACGACAACAGTGGTGACAACGACTGTTATTATGAATAATAATTAAATGAGTATAAGCCGGGGCGAAATTATGCTGCGGCTTATTTTCATTTTGTTCCAGCTTATGATATCAGTTCCCAGTATTAAGTAATCTTTACATTACATTAAATGAATATAAATATTCGTCTTGTACTATTTGTAATGGAGCAACATAGTCAGTCAATTTTACAGGAGGGTTATATTTATGAAAGACGATTTACATAACAGGAAACCGCTGGTTGTAAAACTGTCAGCTGGTTTATTAGCAGCAGCACTGGGAGCATCTGCAGTACTCAGTCCGGTTGAAGCTGCGGGCGGCGGAAGTTCGAATGCTGCAGGTACAGCACCGGCAGAAGAGGCAGTTGAACAGGAGGAATTCTCGCCGGTACTCTCGAGCGAGAAACCGGTGGTTGCGGATGTGCCTGTAAATAATACACCAAATCGTATTATCACAACAATTAATGGTGATACTTCAACGGAAATGGCGTTCAACTGGTATACTAGCGACTTGTTTGAAGATGCTAAAGTATGGGTGTCTAAATCAGGGAACTTTGATGATACTTTGGAATTCGATGCAGAAGCGGCGGAAGTCACTTCAAGTTACGCTGAACGTGATGCAAACGGAAATTACATATTTGCCGAAGTGAAAGAAGATGAAGAAGGTGAACCGGTGGAAGACAGCAGCGGCGAACCGGTAATCAATGGTTATTATACAGATGAACAGGCTCACGGAGATGAATGGATGTCCGGAGATTACGGTCATATTGAACTGACTGATGTAACGGAGTATTCATATAAAGCACAGGCGGAAGGTCTCGAACCGAACTCGACTTATTATTATCAGGTCGGCAGCGAAGCGGGCGGAATCAGTGAAACAGGCACCTTCAAAACGTCAGGTGAAAAAGGAGACCCGTTCAAATTTGTTCATTATACAGATACTCAAAACGCATTCTGGAATGAAAACGTGCGTAATGAAGCGTCATACGGCGCCAATACTTTAATGAACGCACTTGAAACTGCAGGCGATGCTGATTTCGTTCTGCATACAGGTGACGTAGTCGAAACTGCCGAAGTGGAAGATGAATGGGTGGATTTATTTGAACAATCACGTCCTTACTTCATGCAGGCTGCCATGGCAGTGGCTTCAGGAAACCACGATGAATATGCTTTAAACTACGGTGATGAGCCGCTGACTGAAAAATTCAATGAACACGTTAACGTCCCTGTAGCAAACGATAAAATTGACGGCGGTTCTTACTATTCATTCGATTATAACGGTGTGCATTTTGTGACCTTAAATACGAATGACAATAAAGAATCTGATGATAACCCTGAAGGCAAGGCTATTGGTGAAGAACAGATGCAGTGGAT
This sequence comes from Jeotgalicoccus nanhaiensis, assembly GCF_015235105.1. Lineage (NCBI taxonomy): Bacteria > Bacillati > Bacillota > Bacilli > Caryophanales > Staphylococcaceae > Jeotgalicoccus > Jeotgalicoccus nanhaiensis. The sequence goes on along the minus strand of NZ_JADGLW010000004.1, from coordinate 155,211 downwards.
TACTGAAGACGTTGAAGAGGCACGCGCCAACGGTGCAGAGTGGATCGTGCTGAACTACCACAAACCGCTGTATTCTAAATCGTATCACTCACTGCAGGATGAAGATGTGCAGAAAGTAAGAGAAGAACTGACGGCATTAATCGACGAACTGGATATCGACCTTGCGCTGCAGGGACACGACCATGTTATTTCAAGAACTCATTCATTAACACATGTACCGACAGAAGAAAACTTCTCGAACGCTGAAGTTGAAGATGTCGAAACATTCGTCGGCGATAACGGTGTAGAGTACATGGAAGACCCCGACGGTACGGTTTATGTGCTGCCTAACACAGGGGGTACAAAAGAGTATGATGATGTATATTCTAAAGGACTTGACCACTTGCACGAAGTAAGACCGGACCTTAACTGGATGACCGAGGAGGATATGGATTACTACAACAGTTTATTCGGTTTCGGCGGCCAGCCGCAGGAAACTGATGCATTTTCTGATTCACATTCAAATAACCGGGACTCATCTTCACAGAACTTCGCCATTTACGAAGTAGAAGATGATGAAATGATTGTCAGCATGTATCAGCTGGAAGGAGATTTCATGCTCGGTGAGGAAAGAACGGTGGAACTTGTAGACCAGTTCGGTATTCAAAACGGTGATGAGTAAAATTTAAATCATTAAGCAAAGAGCGGGACACAGGTCCTGCTCTTTTTACTGTTTTCATTAATCCCTCACTGCTGTATTATTAAAAGATATTGATAAAAAAATACGAAAGGTGTTTAGGATATGGAATATGGATTGTTATCTCTTTTACCTCCACTCCTCGCAATAGTCATTGCCATTATTACTAAGCAGACTGTTGTCGCCTTGTTTTTAGGCGTCTGGTTTGGCGCAACAGTAATGAATGAATGGAATCCGGTTTCAGGTTTTACATATACAGTTAACGAAATTATGGTGCCGTCAATCGCGGATCCGTGGAATGCATCGTTAATACTGCTGGTCGTCTTTACCGGAGGGTTTATCAACGTACTCCGTACAACGGGAGCGGGGCAAGCATTTGCAGAATTTGCGACGAAAAAAGTGGATACCCGTCAAAAAGGGCAGAATTTCGTCTGGGGGAGCGCCTTTTTGTTCTCATATACAGAACCGGTATTAATACTCGGTACTGTCACAAGGCCGATTACTGATAAATTAAAAATATCGCGTGTAAAACTTGCCTATATCGTCGATTCAATGGGCAGTCCTGTGGCGTCAATGTCGCCAATCAGTGTATATGCCCCCTTTATTACAGGTTTGATTGCAACCCAGCTTGCAGCGCTCAGTTTATCAGATAATCCCTGGACGCTATTCATTCAGATGATTCCTTTTCATTTATATGGAATTTTTGCGATTGTCGGCGTGCTACTTGTAATTAACATGAAAATTGATATTGGACCGATGTATAAAGCGGAACAGCGGGCAATTCAGACTGGTAAATTATACGGAGAGCACGATAAACTGATGATCAATGAGACAGGGCAGGAAGAAGCGGATGAGGCGGATATCTTCAGTTTCCTTATACCGCTGGCACTGCTGTTTATTGGGATCTTTGGAGTTATTTTCTGGACAGGCGATATCGCAACAAATGGTCTCACGGGCGCCTTTTTAAATGCAGATATTATATTTGCCATTACGACAGGCTTTTTTCTCGGTTCAGTCGGCGGCATGCTGTATGCTAAACTGCGTTACAAAATGCCGCTTGAGGACCTGTTAAACGGCTATGTCGACGGAATTATGCAGATTATGATTGTACCGGTTATTTTAGTTATGGCCTGGTCGATTGGAACTGTAGCAACAGAGATGGGACTCGGCGAAGTGATTGCACATTATGCAGGAAGCTATCTGCCGGCCTTCTTAGTACCGGTAATTATTTTTATTCTCGGCGGTCTGATTGCCTTTGCCTCCGGAAGTTCATGGGGAGTATTCTCAATTATGATACCAATTGCGATTCCGATGGGGATTGCACTTGATTTAGAACTTCCGCTTGTCATCGGCGCCGCAATCAGCGGAGGCGTATTCGGCGACCATTGTTCTCCGATTTCCGATACGAGTATTATGTCATCTACCGGCTCTGCTGCAGACCATATGGAACATATACGAACGCAGCTGCCGTACGCTGTTATTATCGGCTTGTCGGCAAGTGCGGGCTTCCTCATGACCGGACTCACACAAAGTTCGATTGCAGGAATTATAACGACTGCAGCTGTATTGACTGGAATATTGCTGTTTGTAAATAAAAGAACAAAAAATAAAAATCAGGCTGCGGCCGAATAAAATGAATGCGCTGGAATCATATTTTGTGATTTCAGTGCATTTTTTGTGTTCGGATGAGGATGACAATTTCTCAAACTCAACCGGGAATCTTTGGTTGAAGATGAAGAATTCTCATCCTCATTCAAACGGATCAGACTAGTATATTTTGTACCAATTTGGTACAACTCGTATAAAATCATCATACCAATCCAAAATTTCTGCATACGATTTTCTCATAGTAGTAATCTCTTTATCGCCAAAGGGAATAGCCCAAGGGAGGGAAGACAGCATGTTGGATGAAATATAAAGGAGCAGCAGCTCCCAAAATTCATCGGGTACATCGTTATTAAAGTATCCATCAATTCTGCCGCTGGCAAAAGCGGGACTTAGAGAAGCACACCAGGTAATTCTGTTGAATTCTTCATAAGGCTCCCCGGTATCATGCCTGTCAAAATCAATGATATGAAGTTTGTCATTTTCGTCAATCAGCATATTGCCAATATGAAAATCACCGTGATGCTGGACAACTTTTTTATTTTCAAGCAGGTGTCTGTATTTACTGACAACATCTTGCAGCAGATGACCGTTCTCGTATTTCAGTTCACAGTTTTCATACATCTCAATTTTACGGTCAATTTTCCGGTTAAACCTCTTAGCCCAGGATTCAGAACTGGCAGAAACAAGCTTAAAATTATGAATCACTTTAAGAATTTTACCTGCTTCAAGGCCGAGATTATACTGCTCAGCTTGAGAAAAACTAGTAATAACATCCTCTGCGTCATCTCCCGCGAGCCAGCCCAAAAGAAGAAAATAATGTGTATCAGCGAGTAGAGTTCCATGGGCAATAAGCCTATGAGTAGGAAGACCATTCTCCGCAGCCTGTTCAAGCAGGCGGGCATGCTGGATGTATCTATTCTTATTGTTAATATCACCGACTCTCAGCAGATATTTATTATCAACCGTTACAACGATAAACTTCCGGTCATCAGACCAGCCTTTATTAAACGGCGTAATTGTTTGAATGTTTTGAAGCGGTAAGTGAGATTTTAGTGAGTCAATCATCATATTCCGTCTCTTCCAAATATTTATTAGTCACTAGTTCCGACCAGTCCATAACTGTGCCAATAAAATCTGTAATATTTAAATTATTCATTTCATATGTGCTGCCATCATTTTCACTGCCGCACAAGTCTTCGATCACAGTAACATCGTAGCCTCTGTCTGCAGCTGCTATCGAAGTAAAAAGAATACAGAATTCCATATTAAACCCTGTAATGAAAAGTTCCTTAATTCCTTGTTCATCTAAGTAACTCTGCAAAATAGTTTCTTTAAAAGATATAGGGTATTTTTTGGGGATTGTAATATCAGCTTTGTCAGTTAAAATTGTCGGAATCTCAGCACCTGATGTACCGAATTCAATGGGGCTGCCTTTCATATCATCAATGTGCTGAACAGCGATGACTGTGTCATTATTATCTTTAAACTTTTGAGCAACTTTTGCAATTCTGTCGGGCAGTTCTTTATAACTCTTTAAAAACCCCTGCTGCACATCAATAATTAAGAGTGCTTTTGACATTTAAACCATCTCCCGCGTGAATTATTTACTTCGATTATAATATACTTGAAGCAGTATCAATAATGATATAAAGAGAATGAGTGATATAAATGAAATTTATCGGTATAGATTTGGCGTGGACATATAAAAATGAAAGCGGCATTTGTGTCATGGATGAAAGCGGAGAAGTGCTTATTCTCGAATCTGCTGTGTTCAGCGATGAAGAGATTATTAATATTATTAAATCATACGGTGATGAAAAACTGTATATCGCAATCGATGCGCCGCTGGTTGTAAATAATGAAACAGGATCGCGTCAGGCTGAACGCGATTTGCTTAAAGGCAGAATTAACGGTCACCGGGTGTATGCTTTTAATTCCAACAGGACTTTTCTGACAAAAACATTTAAAAGTATCCGGGGAGAAGTGCTGAGCAATTTAATAATCGAACATCTCCCAAATATCAGCATTGGCATTGATGAAGAAGGTTCAAGTATTATTGAGACATTTCCAACGGGAATTGTGAGCGGTTTGTTCCCGGATATTTACCCGGTTAAATATAAACGTAAAAAAGGAGTAACATTTGAAGAAAATGTTGAACAGATGAAGCTGCTGACAGAACGTATTGGCCTGCTTGAACAGCGGGGTATTATATCCGGATTCAAAGAAAAACTGATGGTGGATGAAGCAGCGATTAACCGGAAACATCATAAGCACCTGGAAGATAAGCTGGATGCCTTCCTGTGTGCTCTAGGACTGTATATGATTTATAAAGAGATGGCTGCTGCGAGAAAATTCGGCACAGATGAAGATGGTTTTATACTTCTGCCGGAAGTTCTTGAAGAAGTATAGTTTATACTTGTGATTTTCTTCACAATAAGTTATAATATAAGTAAGAAAAACATTCAAGGAGTGAAGTGGTTTATGAAAGCAGTAGTATACTATGACACAAAAGATGTTCGAATCGAAGAAGTGGCTGAACCTAAAGTTTATGCTGAGGGTGTTAAAGTAAAAGTTGCCTGGACAGGTATATGCGGTACTGATCTGCATGAGTATCTCGGGGGTCCAATTTTTATTCCGGGAGATGCGCCGAATGGTGTGACAGGTAAAGAGAGACCTGTAATTATGGGACATGAATTCAGCGGTGTAATAGAAGAAGTCGGAGAAGAAGTTGAGGGACTGGCTGCCGGAGACAAGGTTGTTATCAATCCTGTTCTTACAAACAAGCAGCATGACAATCCTTTATACGATTTCTATAAAGAAGGAACGTTTATCGGACTCGGAGATGACGGCGGTTTTGCTGATTTTGTCGTCGTACCTGCAGAAAACATTGTTAAACTGAAAGACAGTACTTCCTTGAAAATCGGTGCCTTGGTAGAGCCGACAGCAGTTGCGCTGCAGGCAATCCGTGAATCGGAACTTAAGTTCTCCGAAACGGTTGCGGTTTACGGAGCAGGTCCTATCGGTCTTGTGACTATATTAGCTGCACGTGCAGCCGGAGCGAAAGATATCTTTGCCTTTGATTTATCGGATGAGCGCCTCGAGAAAGCTAAAGAATTTGGTGCTACACATACTGTAAACAGCGGTAAAGAAAATCCTGTAGAGTATATTAAGTCGATTTACCCGGACGGTGTCGACCGGACATTTGAAGTCGCGGGCGTGAAACAGACACTTGAACAGTCTATTCAGTCGACTAGACCGAGAGGTATGGTCTGCATTGTTTCCATCTTTGAAAAAGAAATCGATTTTAATCCGATGATGCTGACAACATCTGGTGTAAGAATATCGAGCTCTCTCGGTTATGAACCGGATATCTTTGAAGCGACTGTAAAAATGATTGAAAGTGGCCAGATTGATCCGTCACTGATGATTACTGAAGAAATAGAACTCGATGAAGTTATAGAAAAAGGCTTCAATAAATTAATTGAAGATAAGTCTCAGGCTAAAATTCTCGTTAAACTGAGCGGCGAAGAATAATTAAATATATGCTTTATAAAACACGGTGATTTAATCATCGTGTTTTTTTAATCTGTTATAGTAGTTTTAAAGAAGTTTTTAAGAATTCATTAAAGGATTGAGAATATGGGTAAAACATCATGGCATGTACTGTCAAATGGCGAATATTTAACTGCTTCAAGCAAATTGTCCATGGCGCTTGATGAAGCGGATGCTGTATTAATCGGTGTTGGCGCAGGCATGGCGGCGGCAGATGGTTTTACATATGCAGGACCGAGATTTACACAAAATTTTCCTGATTTCATTGAAAAGTACCGCTGGCTGGATATGTTTCAGGCAAGCGTATTTGAATTTGAAAATTTAAATGAAGAATGGGCATTTTTCAGCCGTTTTGTCGATTTAAATTATATGAGTCAGCCGCTCGGGGAATCTTATATACGTCTGAAAGAATTACTGGAAGGCAGAAATTATCATATTATTACATCCAACGCAGACAATGCTTTTGAAAAAGCCGGTTTTGATAAAAATAAAGTATTCGACGTGCAGGGGAAATATAACTTACTGCAGTGTTCAAAAGGATGTACTCCAAAACGTTATAATAATGAAGAGTTAATGAAAGACATGATCGACCGCCAGCGGGGTATGAAGGTGCCTGACGATTTGATTCCATATTGTAAGGAATGCGGTGCGCCTATGGAGCTGAACCGGCGTAATCACACCGATTGGATGGTGGAAGATGAACAGTTTTTCAGTGATCAGAAACTGTTCCATAATTTCTTGGATTCTTATACAGATAAAAAGTTATTAATACTGGAACTCGGCTGCGGCTATATGGCACCGCAGGTTATTAAACACCCATTTCAGCAGCTGGCTGAAAACAGGCAGAATGCATTGTACATGACTGTGAACTTAAAAGATTACAGAATACCGCCTGCTGTAAGAAAACGTTCAATCTGGCTGCAGGAAGATATCAGAACACTGCTTGAAAATGTTCAAAAAGAACAGCAGATTATTAAAATGAAAACATACGAAACGGAGCAATAATCAATGTATCTTATAGAAGTTAAACGCAACGGGAAATATATCTACGACGGAGCAGTTGCTCTTGCTGTTCAGGTTTATGCGCAGAAGAATTTATTTTTAGGCGAAGATATGGTCTTTCCATACTTAACAGAACCGCTTGTTCAGGTCGGACGCTATCAGAACGCCCGTGAAGAAGCGAATTTAGAATATATGAAAGAGAACGGCATTAATCTGGTCAGAAGGGATACCGGCGGCGGAACTATTTATCTCGATATGGGCGGCGTGAATTTCTGTTTCGTCAGTGATAATACAAGCGCGAGTGCAGATATTAATTTTGATCAGATGTATGCTCCTGCCATAGAAATATTAAAAGAACTCGGCTTAAAAAATGTGGAGAAAAGCGGACGCAATGATTTGCATGTAGATGGAAAGAAAGTTTCTGGCGGTGCAATGAATGTTGTTAACGGACGGACCTACAGCGGCTACAGTCTGCTCTTAGATATCGACGAAGAGAAAATGGAGAAATCACTTAAACCGAATAAAAAGAAGATGGAATCGAAGGGAATTAAATCAGTCCGCAGCAGAGTCAGCGCTTTAAGAAATCATTTAGATGAAGAATATAAAAATCTTTCAAGCATTGAATTCGCTGAACTGATGATTCTTAAAATATTTGGTGCAGCTGACAGAAGCGAAGTTAAAACATATGAACTGACCGATGAAGATTGGACCGGAATTGATCAGCTGATGGCTGAAAAATATAGCAACTGGGAATGGACTTTCGGGAAGTCTCCAAGATTTAAGTATTCAAGAGACGGCAGATTCTCTATAGGTACACTTGATATTACGCTAGATGTTGACGGCGGTATAATTCAGCATGCAAAAATTTACGGCGATTTTTTCGGTAATCAGGAAATCAGGACAGTGGAAGAAGTGCTTGAAGGTGTACGTCTCAAAGAAGAAGATTTACTATCTGCTCTCTCTTCTATAGACCTGAGTCATTATTTAGGCAGTATTACGAAAGAAGAGATTGTGAAACTAATTTTAGAATAAATTCAATGCTGCAGGGTATAGAACAAAGTAATTGAAAAAGGAGTGCATTCACAGTGAACCATTTAAAAATCAATGAAGAAAGATTATTAAATAGAATTACTGAACTGGGTCAGGTAGGACGAAATGACCAGGGACAGTTAATCAGACTGGCTTTGACAGACGAAGATAAACAGGGCAGGGATTTACTGGTCAGCTGGTTTCAGGAACTTAACTTAAAAGTTGAAATTGATCGTTTCGGCAATATATTTGCAACCTGGGAGGAAGAACACAATAAGGGAGAAAAACCTTTAATGCTGGGCTCTCATATCGACTCGGTCATCGATGCCGGAATATATGACGGCAGCTACGGTGTACTGTCAGGACTTGAAACAATCCAGTCATTAAAAGAAAATAATATTAAGACAAAAAGGCCGGTCACTGTGGCAGCATTTACTAATGAAGAAGGTGTGAGATTCCCGCCGAGCATGCTTGGATCTTTAGTGTATTCAGGAGATTTAAGTCTCGAAAAAGCACTCGATACTATGAGTATCGACGGGCTGAGATTAGGTGACGAACTTGAACGCATCGGTTATGCGGGGAATAATGAACCCGGTTTTATTCAGCCGGAAGCCTATATTGAACTGCATATTGAACAGGGACCGGTACTCGACAAGGAAGATTTCGAAATTGGTGCAGTTCACAACCTTCAAGGGAACTCAAGACGGGAAATTACTTTTAGAGGAGAAGCGAACCATGCAGGATCAACACCGAACTATCTGCGTAAAGACCCAATGCAGGCAGTGACATACTTTATGTCAACACTGTATAACTATATTAATAAAAATGAACTCGACACAGTTGCAACGCTCGGATCAATTCAGCTTGAACCGAATGCCGCAACAATTATACCGTCAAAAGCAACATTTACACTCGATATGAGAAGTCCGACAGAAAAAGGTTTCCATGAAGCGCAGAAGTTAGTCCGCGATACACTGGAAGAAATTAAAGCAGAAGGAAAAATAGGTGTAGAGGCGACGGAATTTGCGATTTTTGAGCCGGTAATATTTGATAAGTCGATTGTAGAAAATATTGTCGCAGCTGCAGGAGAGTTAACCTTAAGTTCGAAATTAATGACATCAGGCGCAGGTCACGATGCCCAGATGATTAACCGGGTTGCACCGTCAGCGATGATCTTCGTTCCAAGTAAAGACGGAGTGAGTCACAATCCGCTGGAATATACATCACCGGAACAGCTGGTGAATGGTGCAAATGTTCTGCTGCGTACAGCTGTAAGATTATTACAATCCTAAGTGTTATAGTCGTTGTAAAACCGGGTATTACTAATTAAATTAGAATACAGAGGTGGTAATGGTGGCTAAAAATGAGAAAAAAATTATTAAAAAAGCATGGCAGGAAACGAAGAACCTGAGAGAAGGAGAGGTTTTTCTGCTGAAAGATCTCTTCAAAGGCTATAAGTGGAATAGAATTAAAACGGAAAAAAGAAGCAGTCTCGGACGGTTGTTTTTAGAAAAGGTTCAGAAGAAAAAATCAGTTGAAGCGATTGAAAAAACTTCTTCCCATCAGCAGCAGTACAGAAAACTGGGATAATTTTACCGGTTCTCTACAATATTAATACTTACTTAACAACGTCAGACATGGCGCCAAGTTAAAATGTAAGTATTAATACGATGGAGGAAAGAAATGAATATTTCAAATAAACAGCTGGATAAAGAAGTGCTGATTCACGACAACACGGATATTAAAAACTGTGAATTTGGTATATATACAGAAGTGGGTATGTCTAATTTTCTTGAGAACAGTACAATCGGAGATTATTCTTACACTGGACAATTTTGTTTTATACAAAACACACAGGTAGGTAAGTTTTCAAATATTGCTGCGATGGTAAGAATTGGCCCGACGGATCATCCGTATGACAGACCGTCCCTGCATCATTTTACTTACAGAAAGAAAATGTACGGTTTCAGTGATACTGATGACAGTGAATTTTTTAATCGCAGACAAGCGCGGATAACATCAATCGGGCACGATACGTGGATTGGCCACGGTGCAATTATTTCACCAGAGGTGACAGTGGGAGACGGTGCTGTAATTGGAGCAGGCGCTGTAGTAACTAAAGATGTAGAACCATATTCCATTGTCGTCGGTGTACCGGCTAAAGAAATTAAGAAAAGATTCAATGATGAAATAATAGAAGCACTGCTGCACATAAGATGGTGGGACTGGTCTCATGAAAAGATTAAAGAATGTATAGATGATTTTCATTTGCCTATCGAAGAATTTATTCACAAGCATTACCGAAACTAGAGGAGACTCTGGTTTTTTTGTTATAAAACTATATTACATATAAATATAGTTGAAAAAGTTCATTTAATATTAAAAATTAGCATTTATATACTAGATAATATACAATTATCAGTATTCAATTGGAACTGTATTTCATTAAAGAGGTGGAAATTTTAGATATGGACCCCAGGGTTTTTACTTTATTTGATGTCATAGCTAAATTTACTTATTCTCTATTTAAATAGCTGGATGAACTGCTTATTAATTAATATCAATAAATAAGGAGAAATTTAGCTATGAATATTTTATCTATTATTTTATTTTTAATTGTAATTATTGGCGTAGCACTGTATGCATTCTTCAGGTCAAGAAGAGTAAATAAAAACAGTGCATCGGGATATTTTATGGGCGGCCACAGCCTGACCGGTTTTGCTGTAGCTTCTACAATAATCATGACAAACTTATCAACCGAACAGCTCGTCGGACAGAATGGCCAGAGCTTTGTTGCAGGTATGGAAGTTATGGCATGGGAAGTAACGGCGGCAGTCGCAGTAGTGCTGCTGTGCTGGGTGTTTTTGCCTAAGTATTTAAAATACGGAATCAGCACGATTTCGGAATTTATTGAAATGCGCTACGATGTATTTACTAAAAGACTCGTATCGCTTTTATTTATATTCACGTATATAGTATCGTTCCTGCCGGTTGTTTTATATTCGGGATCACTGGTGTTTAATCAGTTATTTAATGTCAGTGAATTTCTGAATGTAGGTGATAATACTGCAGTTATTATAATTGCAGCAGTCATCGGGGCTGTCGGTATACTGTATTTATTTATCGGCGGACTGTCGCTCAGTGCCTACAGTGATACACTGTACGGTATCGGCTTGATATTCGGTGGATTAATCGTCACCATACTTGCTCTTAAATACTTGGGAGATGGAAGTTACCTTCAGGGCTTCGATCATATCGTTAAAGACACTCCGGAGAAATTAAATGCCTGGGGTGCAGTAGATTCACCGATTGTACCGTGGCCGACCTTGATGTTCGGGATGTTCTTTAATAACTTGTTTTTCTGGTGTACCAACCAGATGATTGTGCAAAAAGCACTGGCTGCGAAAAGCTTAAAAGAAGCGCAGAAAGGCGCAATATACTTAAGCATATTTAAAATATTCGGTGCACTTTTCTTAGTACTGCCGGGTATTATTGCATTTAACATATTCAATGGAGATGTAGGGAGTACAGCTGATAATGCATATCCGATGCTAATTAATACAATCTTACCGGAATGGGCATTTGGTATCTTCGGGGCGATTATTTTCGGTGCCATATTGAGCTCATTTGTCGGTGCACTCAACAGTACGGTGACCTTGTTCTCACTCGACTTTTACAAATCATTTATCAATAAAAAAGCTTCAGACAGAAGATTAGCAGTAGTGGGAAGAATTACAACTATAATTGTAGGTGTAATAGTAGTGATACTTGCACCGGTTATTTCGCTGTTCCCGTCAGGACTGTATGCGGTAGTGCAACAGTTTAACGGTATATACAGTCTGCCTGTTCTGATCCTTGTTGTAGTCGGATTCTTTGCGAAGAAGACATCAAAACTTGGGGCGAAAGTAACCTTTATTACACATATAGTCTTGTATACATCGGCAAACCTGTTGTTAAGCGATGTACATTATTTATATATACTGAGTATACTGTTCTTTATAGACCTTGCAGTACTGCTGATATTTAACAAACTGTATCCATCGAATGAATTTGATTTAAGCAAAGACTTCTCTAAAGTGGATATGACACCTTGGAAATACAGATATGTCGCAGGAATTGCAGTCCTTACAGTTGTTGTCGCCAGTTATATAATATTCTCACCGCTCGGAGTAGCGGCGTAGAAATAAAAGAACGGATGAGGATCCGTTCTTTTTTATTTTTGTCAATTTTACGTAAGATTTAAATGCATAGTGATTTGTACTGCTCTCTGTCAAGTAGACAGGGAGCAGTTCACTGCCTCCGGGCCGCTTTTTTAATATTTTAAGATAAATACTCAATATATATTAGCTTCAGCAACAAAAAAACAGCAGAGCGAATTTTCGCCCTGCTGTTAAATTTAATTTACTGTAACCATTCGTCAACTTTATCTTGGTTTTCTTCAATCCAAGTCGCAGCTGCTTCTGTAGGATCTGCACCTTCTTGGATATCAAGCATGATTGCTTCCATATCTTCTGGTTCCCAGTAGAAGTTATTTAAGATTTCATATGCACGAGGTGCATCCTCTTCCAATCCTTCACGTGCTAAAGTATTAATTGTTTCAGCATCACCAAAAGTACCTTCCGGATCTTCTAGATATTTAAGGTCATAGCTTTGGAATTTCCAATGTGGTGTCCACCCTGTAACAACAATTTCTTCACCTGCATCAATTGCTGATCCAAGTTCAGTTGCCATCGCACCTGATGATGACGGCTGGACTTCCCAGTCGCTTAAGTTCTCGTAATCTTCCAATGCTCGTTCTGCTGCTTGTACAACACCTGCACCTGGTTCAATTGCAGTGATTGTCTGTCCTGCTTCATCTTTTAAGTCGGCAATTGAATCAACAGGGAAATCTTCAGGTACTGTTAAACCAATTTTAGCACCTTCAAGATTTGGCCCTAAATCTTCAAGACTATCCTGATGTTGTTCAAATAAGTCACCATGTGTTAATGGAATCCATGCACTTACCATTGCATCTGTTTCACCTGATGCAACTGATTCCCACATGATTGCGTTATCTAAAGGCGTAATTTCAACGTTGTAGCCTTCGCTCTCCAGAACTTGTTGAATAACGTGTGTTGATGCTACTTCAGAATCCCATTCCACATAAGGGATTTCGATTGATTCTTGGCCAAGATCGCCATTGACACCTGACTCTGCTTCTTCTGAAGAAGTATCTTTCTCACCATTTCCGCAAGCTGCAAGAACGATTGATACTATTGCCGCCATAAGCAGCGTATACCATTTCTTCATAACTCATCCTCCTAAATAGATTTTTATATTATAATAAAATGGTTACCAAATTTAAGCAGACTTTTTAGTCTGTGTGAATCTGTCTATAATAATCGCAAGTATTACAATGCCTAACCCGGCAACAAACCCTGTTCCAACATCTGCACGTTGCAGTGAACTTAAAACGTCACGGCCAAGACCCGGTGCTCCGATCATTGATGCGATAACTACCATTGAAAGGGCTAGCATAATCGTCTGGTTGACTCCGGCCATTATTGAAGGTCTCGCAAGCGGTAACTGAACTTTAAGCAGTTTCTGCATAGAAGTTGTACCGAATGCGTCGCTGGCTTCAATCAATTCATTATCAATTTGCCGAATACCGAGATTTGTCAGACGTATTGTTGGTGGTGCTGAGAAGATAAATGAAGCGAAAACCCCTGGCACCATACCGATACCGAAAAATGCAACTGCCGGTATCAGATATACGAACGCCGGCATAGTCTGCATAAAATCGAGTATCGGTTTCATAATTGCCTCGAACATTTTACTTCTGGACATCAATATTCCGAGAGGAATACCGATGATGACCGAGATAAAAGCACTGACCAGTACTAAAGTCAATGTACTAATCATGTTATCCCACAAGCCCTGATCTAGAATGAAAAGCATTCCGATTCCTGCCAGAATTGCTGCGGTAATTTTTTTATTCATAAACAGTGCAGCAAGGATCATTACAATAGCTATAAAGATAACTGGCGGAATAAATTCCAGCACATCAATAATGATATTCATAATTGAGCTGAGTATTGATTCAAGCGGGCTAAAGATAAAATCAAAGGTCGAGGTGAGCCATGATACGAAATCACTGACCCATTTAGTGAAAGGTAAGTTTGGCAGAAAGTTCTCAAGCATCTGTTTCCACCTCCTCATTACCTTTTGTCAGTGTATTAAAGACATCGGTAGAGTGAAGGGTACCGATAATAGAACTGCCATCGCTGACCGGTATTTTAGTATCTCCGCCACTGAAGTATGTATAAGATTCAGTGAGCAATTTATCAGCAGCGATACTGTTTGAGATATTCTCTCTGTCATCAGCTGATACAGGTTTCATGATATCTTTAACTCGCAGTACTTTTGCATGATTGATATCTTTTACGAATGAGCGTACATAATCGTTTGCAGGATTAGTAATGATATCATATGCAGTTCCTATTTGAACGACTTCTCCGTCTTTCATTAAAGCGATTCTATCTCCGATATTCAGAGCTTCATCTAAATCGTGAGTAATGAAAACGATTGTCTTTTTCATACTTTTTTGAATTTGCAGCAACTCCTGCTGCATGTCTTTTCTAATCAATGGATCCAGTGCTGAAAATGCTTCGTCCATCAGCAAAATATCGGTATCGTTAGCCAAGGCGCGTGCTAAGCCTACGCGCTGCTGCATACCACCAGATAACTGGTTGGGATATTGGTTTTCATATCCCTTTAAACCGACAAGAGCAAGAGCTTCTTTTGATTTTTCTAAACGTTCTTTTTTGGGAATGTCCTTGACTTCTAAACCAAATGCAGTATTTTCTAATATGGTTTTAAAAGGGAAAAGTGCGAAATTTTGGAATACCATACTGAGGTTTTCACGTCTGAAATTTCTGAGTTCATCAGAATTCATCTGTGAAACATCTTTACCTTTAATATTTATTGCGCCATCTGAAGGATCAATAAGACGATTTATTAATCTAATCAATGTTGATTTTCCGCTTCCGGACAATCCCATAATGACAAATATTTCACCCTCATCAACAGTAAAATTGGCTGCTTTCACAGCAACAGTTGAAGATGTTTGATCAAGTATTTCAGCTTTAGATTGATTTTCATCAAGCAGTTTTTTAACTTTATCATTATAATTACCAAATACTTTAGTGACGTTGTTTATTTCAATGACGCTCATAAACATCAATCCTCCTTATCGAATTTTGGAAATACTTCTAAATTTCTCCAAGTATAGAAATGAATAAGCTTTTATTGGAACAACGTTAATAACGTTAACACTATAAAATTATTGAGTCAAATCGCTCTCTGAAAATTATCAGTTTTATCACATCATTAGGAAAAACCCCCACAGAGCGGATTAGAGCTCTGTGGGGGTATTCATATCCTTTTTGTATTATAGGTTTAAACAAACATGCTCCCGGCAATTAATCCGAAAGCGACTGCCACTAAAGTAAAGAATATAGTACTTAAGGAGTATTTAAAGAACAATTTTGTTTTCTTTTCCCGGAGGAGGTTAAACTGATCTAATGCAAATTGTGAATATGTCGTAAAGCCGCCTAAAAATCCGGTAACGATAATTAAGTAATACTGCGTATTTTCTACAACGAGCATTACTGTAAAACCCATCAGAAAGGAACCCAGTATATTGATCGCCATCGTATTATAAGGAATATCGTTATCTTTAAAAACGGGGAGCTGGTGTATATACGCGCGCAGGCTCGCGCCAAGTCCTGCTGCAACCATCATTGTTAAAATATTAATCATTTACTTTTTTGCCTCCGAGCGTAAATCCAAGGAAGACAGCGATGACTCCGAGGATAAGATTGCTGCCGAGATAGGCAAGAAACATGACATAATCTCCGTAGGAAAGCAGCAGATAATGTTCATAACTCAGCATCGAAAATGTCGTAAAACTGCCGAGGAATCCCGTAATTAAAAAACTGTACATCGACGGTTTTAATTCTTTTGCGATAAAGAAACCGATTAACAAAGCGCCGGCCATATTCACTATTAAAGTACCGCTGAAAAACGGCAGCTGCAGCGTCAGCGCGCCTATGGATAGTAAAAAGCGCAAAAGTGCACCGAGTGCTGCACCTGCGCCTATACTTAAATATTTATTCATAAAAATTCCAATCTAATCTTAGTTTTTAATTGCTTTACGTACAAGTGCAAGTCCTGCTACCGCAGCAACCGCTGCAGCACCGGCTTGTACTTTTTTGCTTGAAGTCAGAGACTTAACGACCAGGTTAAGGTTTTGAGGTCTCTCTGCCAGTCTTCTCATGAAGTAGGCGTACCAGTCTGTTCCGTACGGTACATAGACACACATGTTATAGCCGCGGGCGACCAGATCCTGCTGATAGTCTTTACGGAAACCGTACAGCATCTGGAATTCAAATTTGTCTTTTGAAATACCTTGCGTTTCGATAAAGCGAATCGTTTTTTCAATAATGTTGTGGTCATGTGTTGCAATTGAAGTAAAGCCGCTGCCTTCTACTAAGTGCGTTTTAATAATTTCAAAATACGACTGATCGATATCTGATTTATTCTGATAAGCCAGTGTTGCTGGTTCTTTGTAAGCACCTTTAACTAAACGGATGCGGTTATCTTTATATTTTCTGACGTCTTTTTTAGCATCGTAAAAGTAAGCTTGAATAACTGTACCCACGTTGTCGTATTCTTTCAGAAGTTTGTCTAAAATGTTCAGCGACGGTCCTTTGGACACGTAGTTTTCCATATCCAGATTGACGAACAAGTTTGTTTCTTTTGCTGTATTTAAAATTTCTTTTATATTCTCATAACAAAAAGCTTCATCGATGTGTAAACCGATTTGAGACAGTTTAACTGACGCATGAGCATCGATGCCTTCTTTTTGTATTGCTTTAATCATTTTAATAATATTATTTTTCTCTTTCAGAGCTTCGCCGCGATCGGATATGAATTCTCCGAGATTGTCGAAAGTTACACTCATACCCTGATTATTTATGTCGGAAAGGCAACTGAGAGTGTCATTTACACCCGTTCCTCCGACTACTTTTTGTGCACCAAACCTGAGCCCCATTTGTTTTGATGCATCATTTAAAATTTTGTTCTCCGATAAACCGATGAAAATATCCCTAACTACTCCCATTGCTAATCCTCCTGTAAATAAAGCGTTTTCTTTTTATGCTTAATTCATTATATCGTCTTTTTACTAAGAAAGGGTGTAAAAAATATTATTTATTTATTTTTTATAGTTGGGAATGTGACCAACATATGTCTCGTTGATACGTTTCATTTCCTCAAGGTCTTCTGAGGTCAACTCTCTGACCACTTTTGCAGGACGTCCGAATGCAAGCGTATTCGGAGGGATAACTGTTCCTCCCGTAACGAGCGAGCCCGCACCGACAAAGGCATTTTCTCCGATAACTGCCTCATCGAGCACAATTGAATCCATGCCGACCAGTGCACCCTGTTTTACAGTGCAGCTGTGCAGTGTCACCTTATGGCCAATTGTTACATTGTCTTCCAGTGTCAGCGGCAGACCCGGTGTCTGGTGCAGAACAGATAAGTCCTGAACGTTCGTATTATTGCCGATACGGACAGGAGCAATATCACCCCGGACGACCGAACCGAAAAATACTGATGAATTTTCTCCGATTTCAACATCTCCAATTATTGTCGCATTTGGTGCGATAAAGGCAGAGTCACTAATTTTTGGTGTATGATTTTTATAATCTATTATCATTTTAAATTTCCTTTCCCATCTCAAATGTTATAATAAATTCATCATATCAAATTTGCATTTATTTGTAAGGAGAAAGCTTATGTGGAAGTGGGAGACAGAAAACGAACCAAAGGGTGTCGTGGTCATTGTTCACGATTTGCTGGAACACCATGAGTACTACGATGAGCTGACGGTAAAACTTCGCCGTGACGGCTACCATGTCATTATCGGAGACCTGCCGGGACACGGCCAGACAACGCGTGTAAACAAAGGTCATATCAACAGCTTTGAACAGTATGTGGAAAGGGTGGCGGAGTGGCATTCACTCGCGGTGCAGTACGATCTGCCGACCTTTATAATCGGACAGGGGCTCGGTGCTCTAATTGCACTGGAAGCGCACAGACAGAACAGAATTCAGTCCGACGGCATCATCGCCTTAAATCCGCTCTTGTCATTTAAACAGTCATTTATGAACCGCAAAAATACAATATTGACGAGCGTGCGTGTAACCAATGATGAAGCGAGATTTAATCTCGGGATTAAAATGAATTACTTTACACAGGACAAGCGGTTCTTAGAGCGTTATAAAAGAGATGAACTGATTGTCGACAGGGTGAGCTACCAGTGGTATAAGACCATTATCAATCAGATGAAACTGACATCGGAGAATATGGAGGAAGTCAGCGGCGTGCCCATATTAACAGTAATGAGCAATGACGATCAGATTATCAATCCTTATTTATCTGCGAAATATATAAAGCGGGCATTGTCGGATGATTTCCGTTTTACAATGCTGAATTCAGAGGAACACAGCATATTCCAAAGAGAAAACATAGAATATCCGTATTATTTAATGACGCAGTTCTTTAATGCGCAGCTGTTTTCAATAGGTATAATAACGGATTAATTGAAGTAAGAATATATTCTTACTTCAATTTTTCTATTACCAGCAGAAACGGCGCGCTGTTTTTCTGGTTAATATACTGATACTGTAGTACCTGCGCCTTATCCTGCGGCCAGGCTGACAAGTTTTCAAGCAGCGCATCTCGTTCGATTTTCCCGCTGTCGTGGCCGTGGTAGACAACGATTATTATCCGGCCGCCGGGGGTCAGTAAATTAAACAAGGTATCGACTGCTGTAATCGTAGTATCGTAAACAGTCGTAATTGATTTATCGCCGCCGGGAAGATAGCCGAGGTTAAAAATACCTGCTTTTACAGGTGTGCTGATATACTTGGATATATTTTCATGGCCGTCGTGCACGAATGAAATATTGTCGGCCTGGTATTTTTCACGGGCGCTGTCTATTGCTTCAGCCTGCACATCAAAGCTGTATATATGGCCGTCCGGTGCAAGGCGGCTGAGAAAAGCTGTATCGTGGCCATTGCCGCAGGTAGCATCGACTAATATATCTTCCGGGCTAACAATTTCTTTAATGAAATCCTTTCCGGCAGGGAGTATTCTTTGCAGCATAATATCAATCCTTTCAATTTCTATTAATTTTATCATAAGAAGGTTGGGTCTTTAATGATTACTGCCAGTAATTTAACTAAAAAATACGGTGAGAAGACAGCCGTTAAAAACATAAATCTTTCAGTTAAAAAAGGGGAGCTGTTTGCTTATCTCGGGCCGAACGGTTCCGGTAAATCCACGACGATAAAAATGCTGATGGGACTCCTTGAACCATCGGACGGTTCCGTTGAAATACTGGGCGAACCTATGCATTTAAACAATACGGAGCTGAAAAGAAAAATCAGTTTCGTTCCCGACACCCCCGATATTATCGGCAAACTGACCGGCAACGAATATTTAAACTTCGTTGCGAGCATTTACAAGATGGATAAAGAGACGTATAAAAATAAACGCGAAGAACTCGTTAACATGTTCGAACTCGGTAATGATCTCGGTGTGCTGGTCGAAGAATATTCCCACGGCATGCGTCAGAAACTTGCCGTGATTGGTGCGCTGATGCATTCTCCGGAAGTTATTTTTCTCGATGAACCGAATGTCGGCCTCGACCCGAAAAGTAACCGCGAACTTAAAAATTATTTGACGGACTACGTGCAGCAGGGGAATACGGTCTTTCTGACCACGCATACGTTAAGTCTCGCAGAAGAAATCGCGGACAGAATATGTATCATTTATCAAGGTGAGATTAAGGCGCTTGGAACGCTTGCTGAACTGCGCGAACAGGCAGGGGTGGGCAGGACGCTCGAGGATATATTCCTGGCACTCACAGACGGGGAGGACGTGCATGTTCAAGAGCATACTGAAAGTTGAAGCACAGTCCAGACTGAATTATTTTAAAGCACTCGGTACGGGGAAGATAATATTATATTTATTCCTCGCATTTATTCTGCTCGTTATGCTTGTTCCGGCAGTATGGATGGTTTTAAATATATTTCTTTTTAATGCAGAAGAAGTGCTGATCGGTAAAGCGATTCTGCTGCTGTCGCTGTTTCTTGTTCCGGTATTGTCGCTGTTTTTAGTGAACGGCATTATTAAAGAAATGTTTATGGATAAAAATATCGATTCATATTTAGTGCTGCCTGTTACACCGAGAGCAGTATTTTCGGTAAAATTATTTTATCAGTTTACCTTTAAAGTACTGCCGGTTGTACTTTTTATCAGTTTAGCTGCAGGGCTGACGCTTGCTGCAAGATATGAAGCGCCGCTGCTCGCAGTAAGCAGTATCGTTTATTTTCTTTTTATTGGAGCACTCAGTACAGCGGCTGCCTATATTGTCGTATTTCTTGTGACGAAAGTGTCGTCAGCGAGACGTGTCGGTGAGATCTTAACGCTCTTCGGCGGCGTCGCAAGTGTACTGCCTTACTTCATTATAATGGCAGGCGGCCAGTATTTAAGACCGGTAATCAACATGATGCCGAATGTTGACTTTATCTTTTCAGGCTTTCTATATAATCCGGAAATGCTGAAATACATTTTGCTCCTGCTTGTTTTTGCAGCTGCATCCCCAGCTTTAATTGCACTCGTCCTGAATTACGTTACTGCCGCTTTTGTTAAAGGAACGGCGACTGCAGGAAATTTAGAGCACAAAAAAACCGCAGCAGCGGAAACAGGTTCACCGGTCCGTGCTCTTTTGAAAAAAGATATGACCATGACGAAACGTGATTTTAAAGAATGGTCGGCAGTGCTGCCGCAGTATTTGTTCCCGTTTGTCTTTTTATTTTTGCTGACTTCAAATCCGCTGATTTACGGCGGTGAATCATCATCGGATGATCAGGTAATGATTTCAATTGCCTTTGCAGGTTCGATTATGATTTCACTGTTTGTCGCTGCGATGAATACCGCAAGAGACGCTCGTACGTATGACTTTTTAAAAATGATGCCGGTCAGCGGCCTCGATATTGCCAAAGCAAAATATTTATATAATTTTATAACGATCACACCGGTGTATATTATAATAACAATTATTATTTACTTTATACTGGATGTGCCGGTCACGACTTTAATTTATGCAGTAGGGATATCGGTGCTGCTCGTGCTGACAATTGCGCCGCTCGGCATGCTGCTCGGCGCAATGAACCCTGTTGTGTCCAAAAAGAATCCGGCGCAGCGTCTCGATACAGCTGCGAATATTATTATTTCAGTGACTATTTTTGCCCTGATACTTTTAATGGGATACATGACGCAGTTTACCGTCGGCTTTAACGGAGAAGAATACGTGCTGAAGCACGGGACTATGCTGATAGTTATCGGGGTGCTGATTATTTTAAGTATTTTATCCTATGTGTTTCTCTTAAGAAAAACGGGTGCGAAGTATGATGAAGGCTATAATATTACCTATAAGGACTGATGACCATGACAAGTACTGTATATTATCATAAATTTGATATCGGCTGGCTCAGAATTGAATCTCTGGATGATGCGGTTATAAGAATCGACTATGCTGACGCTCCGGAGACCTCTGATAATCCGGATAAAGTAATTAAGCAGTGCATCAGCGAACTGAACGAATATTTCAGCGGAGAACGCGAAACTTTTGAGGTGAAAATTAAGCCGGAAACTCACGGTACTCCGTTTCAGCAGTCAGTTTGGGAAGAGCTCCGGCAGATTCCGTACGGAGAAACAATCAGCTACAAGGTGCTTGCTGAACGCATCAGCGGCAGCAATTATTCGCGTGCTGTTGCCAATGCCAATGGTAAAAACCCGATTTCGATTATTATTCCATGCCACAGAGTTATCGCGAGCAACAATACGCTCGGCGGATATACCGGCGGCCTGGATAAGAAAAAACTGCTCTTATCTGTTGAAGGCAGATAGCCTTGCTATATTAATGAAATTCAGCTATATTATTAGTATCAGAAGCAGTAGCAGAAACGTTTCTTTAAGAGAGCCGGTGGCTGGTGTGAACCGGTATTAACGTCAAGTGAACTTGTCTGTGTTAATTTCATATCTTTTAAAGTTGCACATAATGTGAATGCGGGTGGTACCGCGGTCGTATAGATCGTCCCATATCTTTTTTAGATATGGGATTTTTTTATTTAATAGGAGGAAAACCAATGACGTTTAAACACAGAGACATCGAAAAAAAATGGCAGCAGTATTGGGAAAACAACAAAACATTTAAAACCGAAGACGAAATCGGCAAAGAGAAATTTTACGCCCTCGATATGTTCCCGTACCCGTCAGGTGCCGGACTTCACGTCGGTCATCCGGAAGGCTACACAGCGACAGATATCGTCAGCCGTATGAAACGCATGCAGGGCTACAATGTGCTTCACCCTATGGGCTGGGACGCCTTTGGTCTGCCTGCAGAACAGTATGCAATTGACACCGGCAATGATATTCATGCTTTTAACGAAAAGAATATCGATAACTTCCGCCGTCAGATCAAAGAACTTGGTTTCAGCTACGACTGGGACAGAGAAATTAACACGACAGATCCTGAATACTATAAATGGACACAGTGGATTTTTATCCAGCTGTATAAAAAAGGACTTGCCTACGTAGATGAAGTACCTGTGAACTGGTGTGAAGCACTCGGCACAGTGCTCGCCAATGAAGAAGTTATTGACGGCAAGAGTGAACGCGGCGGCCATCCGGTAGTAAGGAAACCGATGAGACAATGGATTCTCCGTATTACTGAATACGCTGACCGTTTACTGGAAGACCTTGATGATCTCGATTGGCCTGAATCATTAAAAGATATGCAGCGCAACTGGATCGGCAAATCAGAAGGGGCAAACGTCACTTTTGAAATCGATGGTTTCGATGAGTCATTCTCTGCGTTTACAACACGTCCGGATACGATATACGGAGCAACGTATGCAGTTCTTTCTCCAGAACATAAATTAATTGATAAAATTACTTCTGATGAAGAAAGTGAAGCGGTTAAAGCTTATCAGGAAAAAGCGGCGCATAAGAGCGAGCTCGAACGTACTGATCTTGCGAAAGAAAAAACCGGTGTGTTTACAGGTGCTTATGCAATTAATCCATTAAGCGGAGAAAAACTGCCGATTTGGATTGCGGACTACGTTTTAGCGTCTTACGGTACTGGTGCAATTATGGCTGTTCCGGCGCATGATGAACGCGACTATGAATTTGCTAAGCAGTTTGATCTTGAGATACTTCCAGTGCTTAAAGGCGGAAATATAGAAGAGGAAGCATTTACCGGCGAAGGTGTGCACATTAACTCAGGAGAGCTTAATGGACTTGGCCTCGAGGACGGTATTAAGAAAGCAATTGAGCTTCTCGAAGAGAAAAATGCCGGCGAAGCAAAAATTACTTACAGATTAAGAGACTGGCTGTTCAGCCGCCAGCGTTACTGGGGTGAGCCGATTCCTGTAATTCACTGGGAAGACGGCACGATGACGACAGTTCCTGAAGAAGAGCTGCCGCTCGAACTGCCGGTAATGACTGAAATCAAACCGTCAGGTACAGGCGAATCACCGCTTGCTAACAATACTGAGTGGATTAATGTTGTCAGAGAAGACGGCGTTAAAGGCCGCCGTGAAACAAACACAATGCCGCAGTGGGCCGGTAGCAGCTGGTACTTCCTGCGCTTTATCGACCCGCACAATACGGAACAGCTGGCTGACCCTGAAAAACTGAAACACTGGCTGCCTGTAGATTTATATATCGGCGGTGCAGAGCATGCGGTACTGCACTTACTTTACGCAAGATTCTGGCACAAGTTCCTGTACGACCTTGGCGTTGTTCCAACGAAAGAACCATTCCAGAAGCTGTATAACCAGGGAATGATTCTAGGTGAAGGCAACGAGAAGATGAGTAAATCAAAAGGCAACGTAGTAAATCCGGATGATATTATTTATTCTCACGGGGCAGATACGCTGAGACTGTATGAAATGTTTATGGGGCCGCTCGATGCATCAATCGCATGGAGTGAAAACGGACTCGACGGAGCAAGAAGATTCTTAGACCGTGTATGGAGACTCATAGTTAATGAAGAAACAGGTGAACCTGCAGCGAAAATCGTCGACAAAGAAACACCTGATCTCGATAAAGTTTATAATGAAACTGTGAAGAAAGTAACGGAAGACTTCGCATCGCTGCTGTTTAACACGGGTATTTCACAGCTGATGGTATTCGTAAATGAAGCCTACAAAGCTGAAGAAGTCAGCAAGTCTTATATCGAAAACTTTGTTAAACTGCTGTCTCCTGTAGCGCCGCACATCGCGGAAGAATTGTGGAGTATTTTAGGCAACGAAGAAACACTTGCCTATGCAGAATGGCCTGCCTACGATGAATCAAAACTTGTAGAAGACACAGTGGAGATCGTTGTACAGGTTAACGGCAAAGTTAAGAATAAACTGGAAATCGAAAGAGACCTCACAAAAGAAGCAATTGAAGAACTTGCACTGGCTGATGAAAAAATTAAAGAAGCAATAGAAGGAAAAACGGTACGTAAAGTAATCGTTGTACCTCAGAAATTAGTGAATATTGTAGCTAATTAAGCAAAAGCACCGCTCCGGGCCTGATTGCAGACCGGAGCGGTGTATTTTTCAAAAAACTCGTACGTTAGACTCCTAGGGGAATAGCATCAGCTTGAGGCTACAAGCTCAAGCGATGCCCCAGGAAAGGTAACGTACGAGTTTTAAATTATCCGATGGGTTTTGCGGTGCGGTTAACAACGGTATACTCTTGTTGTGAATCCAACGCCCTCGGTTAACAACGGCATTCTCCTGTTGTGAACCGAGGGTTGAACCACGGGATTAAATGCATTAGTTAAACCAGATTTACCCATTCGAACAGTGATATCCTGCCACATAGCCGGTGACCAGTGCGCTCGTAATATTGTATCCGCCGGTGTAGCCGTGAATATCCAGTACTTCTCCTGCAAAGTGGAGTCCCTCGATTAACTTGCTCGACATGGTAGACGGGTTAATTTCTTTTAAGTTAACGCCGCCGCCTGTAACAAAGGCTTTTTCAATTGACTGAGTGCCGTTAACGTTAAAAGTAAAGCGTTTGAAAAATTCAACAAGTGCCTGTTTCTGCTGATTCGATACGTGGTGGCCGCTGGTGCTGCCGTCGATTTTTAAATACTCAAGCATGAAATTAATTAGCCGTTCCTGGTGTATATTTTTTAAAATATTTTTCAAACTTTTATCGATATTATCTTTAATAGTTTTATTAATGTATTCTTGCATTTCACCCATCGTATACTGCGGGAAAAAGTCGAGCTGCATTTTAATGTTTTCTTTCTTCTGTGCCAGCTGTTCTTTGTAGACGAACTGGCTGCAGCGGAGGGCAGCAGGGCCGCTCACGCCAAAATGAGTAAAAATCATATCCATCTGATGAGTTACACGGGGTTTGCCGTTTTTCTTTAAGACAGATAAAGCAACGTCGTCAAGACTGATGCCTTTTAAGGAACCGTCAGTGAAAAAACGCTGGTTGGATGTAATCGGTACTTCGGTCGGAAATAGGTCGGTGACTGTATGTCCGAGTGTTTTTGCAAATTTGTGGCCGTCACCTGTAGAGCCTGTCTGTGGCACACTTTTGCCGCCGGTCGTAATAATGACATTGCGGGCGTTAAATGTATCTCCATCGCTTGTTTTTACACCGGTAATTTTATCGTCTTCAGTTAATACTGCAGCAACTTCCGTTTCAAAACGGATGTCCACTTTATTCTGATCGAGCTGTTCTAAAAATACATTCAGCACATCTTTTGCCTTGTTCGAAACCGGGAACATCCGGCCATGGTCTTCTTCTTTTAATTTTACGCCATTGGATTCGACGAAATTAATAATTGATTCATTGTCAAAGACAGAAAATGGGCCGTATAGAAATTTTCCGTTACCCGGTATATGTTTAATAATTTCTTCATAAGGCAGACGGTTGGTCACATTGCAACGGCCTCCGCCTGAAATCAGCAATTTTTTGCCGAGCTTTTTATTCTTTTCGATTAAAAGCACCTTGTTATTGTTTAAACTTGCAGCGTAGGCTGCCATAATTCCGCTGACACCGCCGCCGATTACTATTGTATCGTACATGAGTTTTCTCCTTTTAGTTTTAAAGTATTCCTTTATCCATTATAATAATGGGTATGTTTATTATAGATAAGAAGGGTTAATATATGTCGGATCAGAAAAAGATGTTTCGCGGTACATTCCTTTTAACCGCGGCTACATTTACTACCCAGATTTTGGGGATGCTTTATTTAATTCCATTTTACAGCATAATGGGCGGAGAAGAAAATCTCGCTCTTTACGGGTATGCTTATACACCGTATACAATTATGCTGTCGATTGCCGCAGCCGGCGTGCCCGGAGCGGTATCGAAATTCGTTGCAAAGTATAATGCGCTCGGTGCTTACGAGACCAGTCAGAAACTTTACAAATCAAGTCTCGTTGTCATGATGGTTTCAGGTATTCTTGCTTTTCTTGCTTTATATTTCATGGCGCCGGTTATCGCTGAAGCACAAAGTGCAGCAGGCGGAGGCGGAGAACACCGCTGGAGCACCGAAGATATCACCAGTATTATACGCGTAATCAGTTTTGCAGTCATTGTTGTACCATTTATGGCAACGTGGAGAGGGATTTTCCAGGGACACGAGTCATTTGGCCCGACGAGCGTCTCGTCAGTTGTCGAACAGATTTTACGTATCGCGGTATTGTTATCAGGTGCCTTTATCGTTATTAATGTAATGGACGGTTCGATAAAAACTGCTAACGAAATTGCCGTTTTTGCTGCTTTTATCGGAGCGGTCGGTGCAACTGTAACACTCGCCGTATTCTGGAGAAAACGCAAACCGTTTATGGCTGAACAGCGGAAACAGGATACGAGCGGCATCGATTTGTCCTACGGTGAAATGTATAAGGAAATTATCCGCTATGGCCTGCCGTTTATTATTGTCAGCGTGAGTATTCCGGTCGTTTTATTTATCGACCAGATGACGCATAATAACGCATTGACACTCGCCGGCGTGCCGGGCAGTGTGCAGGATTCATGGTTCGGAATGCTGAACCTGACAACGCACAAACTCGTGATGATTCCGACAGCATTCGCATCTGCCTTTGCGATTACTATTTTACCGTTCATCACAAAAAATTATCAGCAGAAATTATTTGATAATGTTCACAGCCAGGTGAAGTCTATGATTCTGATGCTCCTATTTTTCGTTATCCCGGCAGGTATCGGAATGATGATTTTATCAGCACCGATCTATACATCGTTTTACAGCTATAACGAAGTCGGAATTATGATACTGACTTTTTATGCACCTGTCAGCATTATCATTTCCTTGTTTTCTGTGACGTGCTCCATCGTTCAGGGAATCGACAAGCAGCACCTGACGTTTTACGTAGTCATTGTCATGCTCGTCATCAAAGCGGCTATCAACATTCCGCTGATTATGAACTTTTACACAGTCGGCGCAGTCATGGGAACAGCCATCGCTCTCGGCGCCGGAGTAATTATGAACCTGATTATTATTAAAAAACACGGAAAAATTCGTTTCCGCGCCTTCGTGGCACCGATCTTTCAGATTATTGTATGCGCGCTGGCAATGCTGTTGGCAGTAGAACTTGTATACTACCTGCTGATGATTAATATCGATGAAATGACGACAGCGAGCTCGGTTCTTACACTGTTAATTACAGTGCCGGCAGGTGTGCTTGTCTATCTGTTTATTTCATTTAAAACAGGACTTGCAGATGAAGTGCTCGGAGACCGGGCAGGGAAAATCCGTCAGAAAGTGAAGTTTTTATAATGAGACTGGATAAATATCTTGCGAATGCAAATCTCGGCAGCCGCAAAGAAGTCAATAAACTGATTAAAAAAGGAGATATTTCCGTTAACGGGGATATCGTTAAAAGTCCGAAGACAGACGTCAGTTACGATGACGAAATTTATTATATCGATGTGCCGATTGTGCTTGAGGAATTTATTTACTTTATGATGAATAAGCCGGACGGAGTAATATCTTCAACGGAAGAAGGTCCGACGGAAACAGTCATCGATTTAATCGCCCATCCACAGCAGGGTGAATTATTCCCTGTCGGCAGACTGGACAAAGATACGGTGGGGCTTTTGTTTATTACAAACGACGGCAAACTTGCCCACCAGCTGCTGTCTCCTAAAAATGAATACTATAAAATGTATCACGTGACACTGCGAGACGAAGTGACACCGGAAGATATCATCAGGCTTGAAACGGGAATTGAATTGAAGGACTTTACAACTAAACCTGCAAAAGCGGAACTATTAAGTCCGAAAGAAGTATCGCTGTCGATTACTGAAGGAAAGTTTCATCAGGTTAAGCGGATGTTTTCAGCCACCGGCAATGAGGTTGTCAGGCTGAAGCGGACGGGCTTTGCATCATTGATACTGGATAAAACACTTGCTGAAGGCGAATATCGCAGGTTAACTGAAGAAGAAATAAAAAATTTAAATAATTAAGTTTAGAATATCCAGACCAGGGTATATTTTATATTAAGTTCAATGAAAAACAATTTTATAATATGAGGTGTATCAAATGGGAAAATTATTTAATTTAGTATTTAAAGTCGGTGCGGTACTCGGTATTGCATATGCTGCAAAAAAACTTGCAGATAATAAAGATGCAGTAAAAGAAGAATATGCGAAAGCGAAAGAAGATCCGAAAGGCTATGCACAAAACGTGCAGGAGAAAGCAACTGCAAAAGTGCAGGATGTTCAGTCTAAAGCTCAGGAAGAATATTCTAAAGCAAAAGAAGATCCGAAAGCTTACGCAGAAAACATGCAGAATAAAGTAACTGACAAAGCAAAAGAAGTACAATCCAAAGCAAACGATCAGATGGATGCTGCGAAAGACAAAGCCGAAGACGTACAGTCTAAAGCGAACGAAAAAGTAGATGCAGTAAAAGACAAAATTGATGACGCGCAAACTAAAGCAAACGAGAAGGTAGATTCAGCGAAAGACAAAGCTGATGACGTTCAGTCTAAAGCGAATAAAGAAGTAGATCAAGCGGCAGAAGACCCTGAAGCTTACAAAGAAAAATTAAAAGAAAAAGGTCAGAAAAAAGCGGACGAAGTAAAAAAAGACGCTAAAAAAGAAATGAATAAAGATAAATCTGATGCAGATGCTAAACCGGATAGAGAGACTCCGGATAATGTTGATCAGAGAGAATCTGTACTCGCAGATGAAGGTGGACTTTCAGAAAGCGAAGTAGAGAAATTCGAAGAAGAACACGATGTTGATGTTGTTGGGGAAGCAGGCGCTAAAGATGAAAATCATAACGTTCATGTCGTTACTGATAACAATAAAAACAGTAATAACAACAAGAACAAAAACAACAACAATAAGAATAGCGGCAAAAACAAGCAATAATTAAGCAAATTTAAAAGGCTTAGACAAAAGCCTTGAAGCAATAAGAGAGATGGCTTGAAAATCTTGATTTTAAGATTTTCAGGCCGTTTTTTTATAGAGTAGATTAAAGACGGATTGTCAGAAAAGTTTCCTCAAGATCACTGTCATGCCAACCTGGTTTGATGGGGTTGGCATGACGGGTGCTCATGTATACGAAAGACTCGGTGCGTTGGCATGACGGAAGCTCATGTATACGAAAGGCTCGGTGCGTTGGCATGACGGGTGCTCATGTATACGAAAGACTCGGTGCGTTGGCATGACGGAAGCTCATGTATACGAAAGGCTCGGTGCGTTGGCATGACGGGTGTTCATGTATACGAAAGGCGCGATGCGTTGGCATGACGGAAGCTCATGTATATCCCAGTCACTTTTCGTAAAATTTCTCCCACACCAAAACTGAAAAAACTTATTAAAAAGTATATAATAGAAGAAAATCTCTTGCTGGAGCTGATAATAATGGATGCGAAACAATTAGTTAGTCAATATAAAGATGATTTAATCAAGGATTTGATGGGGCTGCTCTCAATTGACAGTGTAAAAAGTGATGCAGTTAAGGACGCGCCTGTCGGTGAAGGGCCGAAACAAGCCCTCGAATATATGATTAATCTCGGAGCACAAGAAGGACTGCCGACGAAAGTTGTAGATAATCTTGCCGGTCATATTGAATTTGGTCAAGGGGAGAAATTGTTCGGTGTTCTCGGGCATGTGGATGTAGTGCCGCCGGGCAAAGGGTGGACGTCGGAACCATTCGAACCGGTCCTTGCCAATAATGAAATTACCGCGCGAGGTGTACAAGACGATAAAGGGCCGACAATGGCTGCTTATTACGCCTTAAAAATTTTACATAACGAAGGGTATAAATTTAATCAGCGTGTCCGCCTGATTGTCGGCACGGATGAAGAGTCTGACTGGCAGTGTACAGAAGCTTATTTTAAAAGCGAAGAAATGCCGGATGCAGGATTTTCGCCCGACGCTGCTTTCCCGGTTATTCACGGAGAAAAAGGAATTACTTCGTTTAATATCGTGCAGACGAATCTCGATGATGAATATGTCGACAGCGATATTGAATTAAAAGCATTTATATCCGGTGAGCGTTACAACATGGTGCCGGAGTCTGCGGAAGCGAAACTAAAAGTTCTGACACAAATGAGCTCAATTATTCAAGCTTACGAAGGGTTTATCCGGAAAACAGGAAATACCGGGAAATACGAAATTGACGGCGGCTTCTTAAAACTTGAACTGTCCGGCAAAAGTGCACACGGTTCGACACCGGAAGAGGGTGTGAACGCCGGTACCGAGCTGCTTAAGTTTCTTGTGGAAATTGAGCTCGATACAAATGGCAGACAGTTTGTCAATTTTGCAGAAAAATACATCATCGGCAATTTAAGCGGAGAACAGTTCGACATGGCGCATCATCACGAAGAGATGGGAAATGTCAGTGTAAATACAGGTATGATCAACTATACGGAAGTTGACGGCGGTATTTTCGGGGTGAACTTAAGATATCCGGCTGGTCTTGATTTTGATCAGGGCATTGAAAATTTGGAAGAAACGATAAAAGAAACAGGTTTTACAATTGAAGATATCAGTGACCAGAAACCCCATTATGTCGATAAGAATGACCCGCTTGTTTTAAAATTGCTGGAAAGCTATCAGAAGCACACCGGTGATGACAGTGAAGCATTTACTATCGGCGGAGGAACCTATGCGCGTACCCTTGAAAGGGGTGTCGCTTTCGGTGCAATGTTCAGCGATACTATTGATACGATGCACCAGAAAGATGAGCGTATGAATATCGATGAACTGCTGCTGGCAACAGCGATTTATCTGGAAGCTTTATATAATACGTGTGTGGCTAAACCTTGATTTTAATACTTCAATTTACACATTAAATGAATATCTTCTGCTTAATGGACAGGCAATAATAACAGATATTTTTGAAGAATCAAACATCGGGTATACAGTATATGTAAGAATGAAATCCTCTATTCCCAGAAGGCGTAAAACCTGTTATACTAACATTTGCTTCTTTGCTCGGGGAACGGGTCCGATTCAGGCAGCCGAGTAAAAAAATGAGCGTTAAAATCAGTACATCATTCAGTTAACTTTAAACAACATTTTGTTTAGTGTATAATAATTTATCTGAACAACATCACAGTTGCTATGTACTAACATTCAGTTGGCAAAAGTATTACATCTTTTGTCCTTGAAATAAAACATTAAACCCGATAAAATTTTAAACACGAACTAAATTTGCGCTATCTAATTAAATATTATAGCGCAAATTTTTATTTGAACGATGAAACGAGGTGTAAGAATTGGATCATTTCTATCAACTCGGCTGGCAATTAGATCCTTTAGGAGGCCCATCCGGTGAAGCTTATAAAGCTGAGCAGGACGGCCGCAAATTATTCCTGAAAAGAAACGCCAGCCCTTTCCTAGCGGCGTTATCCGCAGAAGGCATCGTCCCGAAACTCGTTTGGACAAAACGGATCGAGACGGGCGAAGTGGTAACAGCACAGCATTGGAAAAATGGCCGGGAGTTGACACGTGAAGATATGGGAGGGCTGCGGGTAGCAGCGCTGATGAGTAAAATACACACATCAGAACCGCTTCTCACGATGTTAAAACGTCTCGGCATGAAACCGATGCTGCCGGAAATTTTACTTAACAAAATACAGTCATCGTTATCTCCGAAAGTTAACGCCCATCACGTCGTTAGAAATGCTATCCAATACCTCGAGAACGCAGTGCCGGAAATTGAGGTTGCAGATTGCAGAGTGTGCCACGGTGATGTAAACCATCACAACTGGCTGCTTTCTGATACGGACGAGCTCTTTTTAGTCGACTGGGAAGGTGCAATGATTGCAGACCCGGCCATCGACCTCGGAATGATCTTATATCCGTATGTTGAACACAGCGAGTGGGACAGCTGGCTCAGAGACTACGGAGTAGAACTCGATAACGACCTCCGCTCCCGCATGAAGTGGTATACTTTTGTACAGGCAATTACGATGATTCAATGGTATGAAGACCGGAAACGATTTACTGAAATGAACGAATGGATATTATTCCTGTCGAAAGTTATGGACAAGGACCGTCTTATTTAATAATTGAGAGTAGTGAATATTTTTGAGAATGCGCAATAAGCCCTGGGCGATTGATTATCTGGAATCAAATGACCAGCTTGTGGATGTTAACAATAATTACAGTAAAAAAATAAAAGAGTTTTTCAGTAAGGATCAGCCGCTTCATATCGAAGTCGGTACAGGCATGGGGACTTTTATTACGACGCTTGCACAGAATAATCCCGATATTAATTACGTCGGGATTGAAATAGACAAGAACGTTATGATCCGCGTAACGGAAAAGGTAGTAGATCTCGGGTTAGAAAATGTAAGACTCGTGCTTCTGGATGCCAACAAACTGATGGATTACTTTAATGAAAACGAAGTCGATAAAGTCTATCTGAACTTTTCCGATCCATGGCCGAAGAACCGTCATGCAAAGAGAAGGCTGACACACAGCAATTTTTTATCGAGTTATAAACAGCTGTTAAAAGAAAACACAATTGTGGAATTTAAAACGGATAACAGAGGACTGTTCGAATTCAGCCTGATATCGATGAATACATACGGCATGAAATTCGAAAATCTGAACCTCGATGTTCACGCTGATGAACCCGAAACGAATATCCGTACTGAATATGAAGAAAAATTCTCGCAGCGCGGTCATAAAATATATTGGATTCAGGCATCTTTCTAAGGGAAGGTGCTTTTTTATATTCGTGTATTATCCCTTAAACAATGTTAAAATGTAAGGATACAAAACATTTAGAGTGGAGGAATATAATGACACAGTTCGATTTCAATAAAACTACGTCAAGAGAAGGTACATACAGTGTTCAGTACGACGGCACCGAAGCTTTATTCGGAGCGACAGGACTCGAACCTTTCTGGATTGCGGACATGGATATAGAAACACCCGAAGTCATCAGAGATGCGATTAAAAGACGTGTCGACAACGGGATATTCGGTTATACGATGTGGCAGAACGAGCGTTTTTACGAACCGATAAAACACTGGTGGAAAACGCGCTTTAATATTTCTTTAAACGAAGATGATATTCACTATGCTGCTTCGGTATTATATACTGTCGGGGAAGTGATGAGGCAGACGACAAACGAAGGAGACGGGGTTATCTTAACGACGCCATCCTACAACTCATTCCCGAATTTAATTAAAGGGAATGACCGTAAAATAGTGGAGACACCTCTGATTTACGATGAGAGTAAAAAGGAATACTTTTTAAATACAGAAGAGTTTAAGAATCTGTGCGCGCGTGAAGATGTAACTTTATATATTCACTGCAACCCGCACAATCCGACCGGCAAAGTCTGGTCAAAAGAAGAGCTGTCTGAAATTAAGAAAATCTGCCAGGAAAACAAGGTATATTTAATCAGCGATGAAATTCATATGGATTTTGTCCGTCCGAAAGAGGATTTTGTGTCGATGGTATCGCTGCTTGAAGAAAATGATTCCGTGCTCGTAACGACCGGACTCGGGAAGTCATTTAACCTGGCGAGTATTCCGCACTCTTATTTTATTACAAAAGACAGAAATATTACGGCTGATATTACTACTGCAATGGGGAGCAGATATAATGTCAACACAGCTTCCAGTCTCGCACTCGCGGCGATAGAGGCTGCTTATACGGAATGCGGGGAATGGATTGACCAGCTGAACGATCATGTGGCAGAGAACTTCCAGCTGATCAGCGACTATATCGACGAGCATCTGTCCGAATATTTATCATTTGATATTCCGAAGGCAACTTATCTCGGCTGGATCAGTTTTGAAAAATCCGGCCTGGATGCATCAGAGGTCCACAGAGCTCTTGTGGAAGTCGGCGGAATTGCTGTGTCTCCGGGCAAACTGTATCTGGACGATGAGAACAAACATTTCAGATTCAATGTTGCTTCGAGCAGGACACGTATAGAAGACGGTCTTGACCGCATCAGAAAAACATTTGAACATTTAAGCAAATAAAAAAATCATGGGGATTACTGAACAGTAATCTCCATGATTTCAGCTGTGTAAGGATCTGCTAAAAAGTTATATTTCACCGTATTTTCATCATTGCCGACATGCAGCACACCGCTTACGGTGTTTGTATTTAAACCAAAACGGTTTTGGCCGTCTGCCTGGTAGTCGAGTGAAATGAATGAAATGTCTTCAAATTGAAGGTGCAGGTTATCGACAATTTTCTTCGTATCGACTCTGCGGTGCAGTAATAACCATACTAATAGCGGAATAACCGTTACAGCCAATAATGTAAATACAATCAAATTACGCTTCATATGTACATCCTCCTTATGAAGTAGTTTAACACAGAATATTAAATAATTAACAATTAAAAGGGGTATTTTCATGGAACTGTCGAAAAAAACATTGGAAAGAATGAAGGCTTTAACAGAATTGCACGGTGCTCCCGGATTTGAAGATAAAGTACGTGAATACATGAGAGCTGAACTGTCGGAATATGCTGATGAAATTATTCAGGATGGCCTCGGCGGTATTTTTGCAGTCAAAAAGAGCAAAAATAAAAATGCTCCGAAAGTTCTTGTCGCAGCTCATATGGACGAGGTCGGTTTTATGGTCACTGAACTGACGGACAACGGCTTCCTTAAATTTACGCCGCTTGGGGGCTGGCCGACTGATGTTTTATTAAGTCAGCGGTTTTCAGTACGCACAGCATCGGATGAAGAAATTACAGGCGTTATCGGCAGCGTGCCGGTTCACTTCAGAAGAGGTGAAAACAAGGAGACTAAAATCGAAGACATGCTTCTCGATGTGGGTGCGGACTCAAAAGAGGAACTGCTTGAAATGGGGATCAATCTCGGTGATTCTATCGTGCCGAAAGTCGATTTTCAGGTTCTTAAAAATGACAAAAAATTACTTGCCAAAGCTTGGGACAACAGATATGGCTGCCTGATTGCGATTGAAACGCTCGAGTCGCTTAAAGATACTGAGCTCGACTGCGATTTGTATATTGGAGCAAATGTTCAGGAAGAAGTTGGACTCCGCGGAGCGAAAGCCAGCGCTAATATGATTAAGCCCGATATTGCTTTCGTTGTTGACTGTTCACCGGCCAACGATATGATGGGCAAAAAAGACGATCTTGGCAAGATAGGAGAGGGAACTCTGCTTCGTCTGTTTGACCGCACTATGATTCTTTCTCCTAAAATGCGGGAGTTTCTGCTCGATACAGCCAAAGCTTCGGATGTTAAGTATCAGTATTATCACTCACCGGGCGGAACGGATGCCGGCAGCATTCATGTCTCAGGGAACGGAGTGCCGTCAGCTGTAGTCGGTATTTGTTCACGCTATATTCACACGGCGAACTCCATTATTAACTATGAGGATTATTTGCATGCACATAATTTATTAACTTCACTGATTAAAAACGTCAATAATGAAACTGCAGACAGAATCCGGGGATAAGCTATGAAAAACATACTGCACCGCTGGTTTATAGAAGCGATGAGTTTTATGGCACTCGGCTTATTCGGCACTTTAATCATCG
This sequence comes from Jeotgalicoccus nanhaiensis, assembly GCF_015235105.1. Lineage (NCBI taxonomy): Bacteria > Bacillati > Bacillota > Bacilli > Caryophanales > Staphylococcaceae > Jeotgalicoccus > Jeotgalicoccus nanhaiensis. The sequence goes on along the minus strand of NZ_JADGLW010000004.1, from coordinate 119,191 downwards.
GTCTGATTATTAATACTGCGGCATCTTATATCCCGTTTTTAAGCAGCCTGTCGGTAATCGGCGATACAGCACAGAGCTTAACAGGCGCTGCAATCGGTGTTGCCATTGCTTACGGCTTGAAGTCTCCCCCGCTCGTTATTTTCTCGGTGCTCGCTGTCAGCCAGCACGCTTATGATCTAGGCGGGGCGGCTGCGAGTTTTATCGTAAGTTTAATAATTATTGAAGCGGCGAGACTTTATCAGCAGAAAACGAAACTCGATATAATCGTGACACCGCTGTTTACTTTAATTGCCGGTTTTCTGATCGCCGGTTTAATCGGCGAAGCAGTAGGCGGTGTAATGACGGGACTTGGCGATATTATCGTCTTTGCGACTGATCAGCAGCCGTTTATGATGGGCATTCTTGTAAGTGTCGTCTTCGGCATCACGCTGACAGCGCCGCTGTCGAGTGCGGCACTTGCTCTCATGCTCGACTTAAGCGGTGTAGCCGCCGGTGCAGCAGTTATCGGCTGCTGCTGCCATATGGTCGGACTCGCTGCGATGAGCTACAAAGATAACGGCGTGTCCGGTGTCATTTCAATCGGTGTCGGTACATCGATGCTGCAGGTGCCGAATATACTGAGAAATCCTTTCATTATTATGCCGCCGGTTATCGCAAGTGCAATTATTGCACCGATTATGACTGTCTTTTTTCCGATGGAAAATAATGCAGCCGGCGCCGGCATGGGAACGAGCGGCTTCGTCGGCCAGATTATGGCAGTAGAAACGATGGGGCTGTCGATGTCCACTGTGATGCTGATTCTGGTATTTCATATCGTTTTACCTCTAATTGTAACTCTGATATTCTATAAACTGTTTAGCTTTTACGGGTTTATTAAACAGGGCGATCAAATTATTAGTCTAGGTAAATAACACAGGAGGTAAATCATGAATATTTATAAATTGCGTGATCTGATTATTGAAAGAATCACGGCAAAAAGAAATGATGTTTCACATAAATTCAACCGCGAAAAGGAAGAACTGCGCGTTGAGCGTACTGATAACGGCCAGGGAATTACAATTGCTTTATCAAAAGCACTGAATAAAGCGAAGAATGATGATAAAATTATAGATGAACTTGTTTATTATATCGATGAATCTTTGACGCGTATGGGCGAAGAGAAAATCGATGCGGAGACAGCGGCGATTTACCCCGTTGTCCGTGCAACGAGTTTCCCCGATAAAACTAAAGGCGGCGAGCCGTTTATCATTACACCGCATACGAATGAAACGAATATTTATTACGCGGTTGATTTTGATAAGAGCTACCGTTTAATCGACGAGGCACTGCTTGATTCTCTCGGTATGTCGAAAGAAGATATGAAAGTGCTCGCGGAAAACAATTTAAAAAATCTGCCGGTTGAAATTAAAAAACAGACAGTTCAGGACAATGATTTTTACTTCATTAATCATAATGACGGCTACGATTCGTCGCGTATTTTAAATACGGACTTCCTGCATGAAATGCTGGAAAAAACAGAAGGCGAAATGCTGGTCGGCCTGCCGCATCAGGATGTGCTGATTATAGCGGACTGTAAAAATAACGTCGGCTACGATATTATGGCACAGATGATGATGCAGTACTTTGCAGAAGGACTGACACCGATAACATCTCTGTCGTTTTCATACGACGGAACTAAGCTGCAGCCTGTATTTATATTAGGCAAGCAGAGAAATTACAATAACAAAAACAAATAGCGAAGAAAGTAGTGAATGATGTGAGACTCACATACAATGAAAACGTTGGAGATGTATTATTTGTAACATTAAGAAAGACGGAGAATGTCTCATATGAACACCATGGCGATATTACTCTGATTAAAGACGGCGATGAAGTCATCGGCCTGAATATTTTCAAGGCAGCGGATAACCTGTCACTTGAAAATGCGGACATCAGCGACTATGAAACAATGGTGCCTCGTATTAACGAACTCCTTCAGAAGAACGGCCTTGAAACAATTGAGTTCGATCTGACACCGAAGTTTATCGTCGGCAAAGTAATCGAAAAAGAAGCGCATCCGGATGCGGATAAACTGAACGTAACAAAAGTGGATGTCGGCACAGAAGTGCTGCAGATTGTCTGCGGCGCGCCGAACGTTGATACGGAGCAGAAGGTTGTCGTAGCAAGAGTCGGTGCTGTAATGCCCGGCGGTTTATATATTAAGCCTTCCACTCTCCGGGGTGTGGATTCAAACGGGATGATTTGTTCTAAGAAGGAACTTAACTTAAAAGATGACGGGGTAAAAGGTATCTATGTTTTAGACGGCAGTTACAGCGTCGGCCAGCCGTTCCCGGTCGGATAAAGGTGAGATTAAATGACGAGAAGAAAAAGACGAGAATTTAATAAGGAACGCCACGACAGAGAAGAGAGTAAAGAAGCATTCAAGTTTCCTCTTGATATCGGGAGTCCGGACGATGCGGATAACGAACCTGAAACTCCATTATATTCACCGCCTGCCTATGTCAGACGGCCGCAGCAGGAAACGAAATACAGCACGTCAAGACCGTCGGTAAAACGGCCGACGAGAATGACGATTTCTAAAGCGCGTCAGGTTCCATCGTCAGTTTACGGCTTAAAAAAGCCGGAACGGCCCGAACGGGATGAGCGTGAAATTTACCTGGAAAAATTTAAAAATTATAATTCTGTCATTGTCGATAAAATTGTGCAGGAACGTACCGAACGTGAAAAAAGGAAAGATAAACAGAAGATAAAAGAGCAGCAGCGCCGTACGGAGCTTGCTGCGCTTAAAAAGAAACGCGACTCAGAAAGAGCAGGCGGCGCAAAGTCCAGGCAAAAAGCGCCAGCGAGAGAAAAGCAGCATGATACACTGAGTGTACTCGGTTCAAAACAGAACAAGCTGCGCGAAAAACAGCAGGCGGCAAACGGCAAACGAATCGGCCCGAATGCAACACAGCCGGGTATAAGCATGCTCGGAAGCGCCCAGGCAGCTGATTATAAAGAACCGGACAAAGCGCTGGCAGAAAAAATTGACGAAGCATTTGTTAAACTGAATGTGGAAGGCCGTGTCATCAGCTATACTTCAAACGGTATTATCGGCCGCTATGAAGTGAAGCTGAACCGTGCCTTTAGAGTCAGTAATATACCGCGTCTGAATGCAGCTTTGAAAGAAGAACTCAGCCTTAATGAACTGCGTATTATGAGCCCGCTGATTGGCACGTCCAACATTGGTCTCGAAGTTCCGCTTGAAAATCCGCGTCCGATTACTTTCCGCACGCTTTTTGAAGCGAGCAGTCTAAAGCTTCGTAAAAGTGATTACAAATTTGCAGTCGGTAAAACGGTTGACGATAAAATTTTCAGCTATGAATTATCAAAAGCAGGACATATTTTAATTTACGGCAATCAGCCGAATTACGATACGAATGTAATCGACAATATACTGCTGTCGCTGTTAATGAACCACAATTCGAATGATTTAAAAATTGCAATCGCAGCTGAAGATGACAAATATGATGACTATCTCGACGTGCCGCATTCATACAGCAGCAGAGTTTCACCGACAGACAAAGAAGCACTGAAAATGTTTCTGCACGAGCTGAATGAACGCAGTGTGGCGTTCAGAAGGGCACATGTCAGAAATATTCAGAGTTATAACAGCCGCGTGAAATTCGAGTCGAGAAAAGCAACCCTGGTAATTATTATCGATGATCTTGCTGCCTTATTGCAGAATAAAAATCCGGATGCAGTACGCGCGCTGATACAAATTTTAAAACAGGGAAAACCTCTCGGCATTCATGTCATTGCAAATCATATGGATACAAAAACCGATATCCGCTACGAACTTTTGCAGCTGCTGCAGACCAAGATTGCCTTTTACGATCCGGATAATAACGCAGTCAGCGGCACAGATGAACTGACACAGGGCAATGATGCACTTGCTGTCATTCCTACTTCCAACAAACCGAACCGGATATCAATCGGCACGGTGAACAAAACAGTAAAACAGAGTGTATTTGATCATATAAAATATAATAATCGATGAAAGATTGGTGTAATCGTGAAGAAATATCATTTTATCGGAATAAAGGGTGCGGGAATGAGCGCACTTGCTCAGGTTCTCTATGACATAGGTCATGAAGTGCAGGGTTCTGATATTGAAAACGAAGTATTTACAGAGGGTCCATTGCGTAAAAAGGGAATAAAAATATTGCCTTTTTCCGAAGATAATATCGTCGAAGGCATGACATATATTGCAGGAAATGCATTTAAAGATGACCATCCTGAAATAAAAAAAGCTTATGAAATGGGCTTTGAAGTCATCCGCTATCATGTGTTTTTAGCAGACTTTATGAGCAGCTATATTTCAATCGGCGTTACCGGTTCGCACGGTAAGACATCGACGACAGGTCTTCTTTCGCACGTGATGAACGGAGATGTAGAAACGACGTATCTGATTGGTGACGGCACGGGATTTGGCCTGCCGGACAGTAAGTATTTTACTTTTGAATCATGTGAATATAAACGTCACTTCCTGAGCTACTATCCCGACTATGCAATCATTACAAACATAGATTTTGATCACCCTGATTACTTTAATGATATTTCAGATGTAGTGGACGCATTTAAGGAAATGGCATCGCAGGTGAAGAAATGTGTTATTGCTTACGGCAATGACCCGTATATCGGACAAATTAAAGAACACGTGAAGGATATGCTGACCTACGGTATTGAGAGCGGTGATGATATCATTGCGAAGAATATTAAAGTGACTGAATCCGGCACTGTTTTTGATGTGGAAATTAAAGGTGTTCATTATGATACATTTAAAATTCCGATGTTCGGTGATCACCTCGTCTTAAACTCGCTGGCAGTAATCGGAGTCTCTTATCTCGAAGACCTGGATATCGACTTGATTAAAGAATCATTTTTAAATTATAAAGGTGTAAAACGCCGTTTTTCTGAAACTAAACTTCATAATATGGTAATTGTTGACGATTATGCCCATCACCCAAAAGAAATCGATGCAACACTTGAGACAGCACGTAAAAAATATCCGGATCGTGAAATTATCTCGGTTTTCCAGCCGCATACCTTTTCGCGCACGGAAAAATTCCTGCAGGAATTTGCCGATGTACTGTCAACGTCCGATAAAGCCTATATAGTTGATATCTTTGGCTCAGCTCGTGAAACTGCCGGCAATTTATCGAGCAAGGATCTGGTCGATTTAATACCCGGGGCAGAGCTGCTGACGGAAGCCGACCTCGAACGTCTCGATAAACATGCAGACGGCGTTATTATATTTATGGGTGCAGGAGATATCCAGAAATATGAAAAACGCTTCACTGAACTGCTCTCTTAAAATAACGAAGAGATATATAAAATAAATGTTTATATCATTGTGAATTAGGTTATGATAATTAAGAATACAGAAAAGAAATATTGGAGGCGTTAGAATGGATTGGCAAATAGTTTTATATATTGCCGCGGGTATTGCCGCGATTGCATTTTTAGTACTGTGTATCGCAATTGCAGTTGTACTGTTCTCGGTTAAGAAAAACCTGGACCACGTAGCCAGCACCTTAGATGGACTGGATGGTCAGATTCAGGGAATTACACGCGAGTCAACAGACCTTCTGCACAAATCGAATCGTTTAGTTGAAGATATTCAAGGCAAGTCTGAAAAACTTAATGCTGTAGTGGATGCAGTGCAGGGTGTCGGTTATTCTGTAACCAACTTAAATGATTCTGTCGACCGTGTTACGAATTCAATTACACATAACATTTCTCAAAATGAAGAGAAAATTTCACAGGTTGTACAATGGTCAAACGTTGCTATGGAAATTGCGGATAAATGGCAAATAAGACAGCAGCAGCGCAACAGAGCTTACAATAAAGTGAATGTGGACGGGCAGTCAGAGAATTTATAAGTCTCAATGATTGATCCTGTTTGGAGGTTAAATCATGGAAACGTATAATAGAGACAGACACGTAAAAGGTGTCGAGAGCTACGATGCGCAAGTAGAAACATCGACCGGCCGCGATTTTACGGTAGGTCTCGCATTGGGATTATTCGTCGGCGTTGTCGGCGGTCTGTTTATCGCTCCTAAATCGGGAGATGCTTTAAGAGATGACATTAAGAAGCTCCAGGATTCTGTAGTCAATGAACAGAATGACGGACCTTCAATCTCTGAAAAGCTCGATGAGAAAGTCAGTGATGTTAAACAGATGGTTAAAGACAAGAAAGCTGAAATGGACGAAAAATCGAGAGTTAAGAAACTCGATGACTCAGCAGTCCAGCTTCAGCAGCAGGCAATCCAGGAGGAAGTCGCAGACAGTAATCTGAAGCGGCCGAACGTGGTTGATATGTCGAAATACGCGGAGAAATCCGTTGCAAAGCCCAAAAAATCGGATAAATAATTCAGTCACTCCATGTGACTGAATTTTTTTGTTATAATATTGTTACATATACGGTACCAAAGAAGCCAAAAATTTGGTATTATTGATTAAAACGTTTACATTTTCACATTAGACTCGGAGGGATATTATGACAGTTACTATATATGATGTGGCTAGAGAAGCAAAAGTCTCCATGGCAACAGTTTCTAGAGTCTTAAATGGTAATCCAAACGTCAAACCTGAAACAAGAAAAAAAGTTAAAGATGTTATAGATAGATTGAACTATCGCCCGAATGCGGTGGCAAGAGGACTTGCAAGCAAGAAAACGACGACAGTCGGCGTGATTATTCCGGATATTTCAGATCTTTATTATTCAGCGCTGGCGCGGGGCCTTGAAGACATCGCAGAAATGTATAATTATCAAATTATTATTACGAACACAGATCAGGATCCTAAGAAAGAACGCAATGCCTTTTTAAACCTGGTCAGCAAACAGGTTGACGGCATTATTTTCCTCGGCGGGAAACTGAACAGCGATGTGCTTCAGGATATTGAAACTTCAAGAGTGCCTGTAGTGATTTGCGGATCAGGTGAGGAAGATAATGACATTCCGAACGTTAATATTAATTACTATGAAGCAGCAAAAGAAGTTGCAGGGAAGCTCATCGCTGACGGCACTAAAAATATCTGTTTTGTTACAGCAGGATACTCCCGTTATCAGGAATCACGTATGATTTCAGGCATGAAAGAAGCATATGAAGAAGCGGGATTCAACGGCGACGATTATTTGATGACAGAAGATGCCGGAGATTACGAAAAAGGTAAAGAAATCTTCGGCAAACTGCTCGATAATGAACGCGATGCAGTCATTGTTATCAGTGACGAAGCAGCGATAGGTATACTGCACGGCGGGCATGAACATGGAGTTGCAATGCCTCAGCGTCTGCAGATTATCAGCTGTTCAAATACGCGTCTGGTAACGATGGTGAGACCGAAAATTTCGAGTGTCGCAGTACCATTATATGACCTTGGCGCAGTAGGCATGAGACTGCTGACAAAACTGATGAATGAAGAAGAAGTCGATACTACATCAGTCGAACTGCCTTACAGTATCGATTACCGTACGACCACAAGATAATGAACAAAGAAGAAACCGGAGGACCTCTTGATGAGAAGAGAGCCTCCGGTTTTTTGTTTTGTATGTACTTTGTTAAATCGACAACGTTCATGGGATGAGCTGTATGAACGTTGTTAAATCGACAACGTCCATGGAAAGAGCTGTATGAACTTTGTTAAATCGACAACGTCCATGGAAAGAGCTGCAAGTACTTTATTAAATTGACAACGTACATAGGGAGAGCTGCATGTACTTTGTTAAATCGACAACGTCCATAGAAATTGCTGCAAGTACTTTGTTAAATCGACAACGTCCATGGAAAGAGCTGTATGTACTTTATTAAAGTGACAAGGTTCATGGGATGAGCTCAAAGTACTTTATTAAATCGACAACGTACATAGGGAGAGCTGCATGTACTTTGTTAAATCGACAACGTACATAGAAAAAGCTGCATAGACTTTGTGAAAACAACAACGTCCATACAGCTCAAAAACACACCTCAAAATTCACAACCTACCGCATCTTAATGAACTTACCATAAAAAGATAAACACCCGCTCACTGTTCCAGATACATCATAAGCCGGTCGAGCGTACTCTTATTTTTCTCAGCAATCTCAACACGGCGCGGAATATCTGTAAAATCTTCCAGTGTGTCTTCCCACAGCACAGGGAAGTCCACTTGACATTTTTCCTTGTATTTATCGATAAATTTCTCCGGCAGCGGTCCTGACGGAGCATCGATATCTTTCATGGCCAGCCATACCTGGCTCCACATCCGGGGGACAACCTGCCAGATATTGTAACCGCCGCCGCCAACCGCAATCCACTTGCCGTCAGTATACTTATCTGCGAGCCCGCGAACGAAACGCGGTATTTCCTCATATGATCTGGAAGTCAAAGCTAAATGAGTCATCGGGTCCCGGAAGTGCGCATCTACGCCGTTCTGGCTCAGAATAATGTCGGGTTCAAAAGTCTGGATTGCCTGTTCAATACTTGTTTTAAAGACTTCGAGAAATGACTCATCTTCAGTGAATGCATCGATGGGCAGATTCATCGTGAAACCGAAGCCTTCTTCTGTACCGCGTTCAGTAGCACTGCCTGTTCCGGGGAATAAATATCTGCCGGTTTCATGAATCGAATATGTCACAATATCGCTCCGGTTGTAGAAGGTCCACTGCACACCGTCACCGTGATGGGCGTCTGTATCGACATACATCACTTTTTTGCCGTATTTCTGGGCGAGGTATTCACACGCAATCGCAGTATCATTATAGACACAGAAGCCGTTTGCCTTGCCGCTGAATCCGTGATGCAGTCCTCCGGCTAGGCTCAAGGCCTTATCGGTCTGTCCGGTCATTACCAGATCGACAGCTGTCAGCGTGGCACCAACGAGCGCCGCACACTTTTCATGCATATCTTTAAAGCTCGGTGTATCTTCCGAATCCAGACCGTACTTCGCCAATTCTTCTTTCGACAGTTCGCCGTGTCCCGCTGCCCGCACCGCTTCGATATAATCACGGGAGTGGACGAGAGCGAGTTCCTCGTCTGTTGCTTTACGCGGTTTAATAATATCCTCATCAGTTAAAAATCCGGCATCCGTTAATAAGTCCGTCGTTAATTTTAAGCGCATCTGATTAAAAGGATGAGTATCGTTAAACCGGTATTTAAGCAGTTCATCGGTATAAACATACAAGGGTTTCATTACGACATCTCGCTTGGATCCAGTACATTAAATCCGGATTCTTTTAATTTTTCTATAGCAATTAACGGATTCATTGCATCGATGCGCAGTACGATAATTTTGTGATCTTTTTTATCTGCATTCGGATAAATTGAAATGCTGACGATTTTAATATTCAGGTCTTTGAATACTTTTCCGATATCAAATATGACTCCCATGCGGTCCTTAATATCAATTTCGATAATAGAACCGGGCTCTTTAATGCCTGTCAGCTCGAGGAAAGTATTAAGCATGTCTTTCTGGGTAACGATACCTACGATTTCTGCCCCGCGCATTACTGGAATTGCTCCAATCGCATAATGATAAAAATCTTTAGCGATTTCTTCGACGAAGTCGAGCGGATGGCAGGTGGTGACCTGCTGGCGCATAATCTTATTCAATTCGAGATCGAGCGATAAATCAGCATCCTTATTTGTAATGGATGGCAAGGCGAGATTCACATCTTTATCGGAAATAATACCTGCCAGACGGTTATTGTCATCCACAATCGGTATATGCCGGATTGACAGGCGGCTCATCAGGTTCATCGCTTCGTGTATCGTATCGTTGATGTGGAGTGTCTCCACGGGAGAAGTCATAATTCTTTCTACTAGCATTTATCATCGCACCTCTCGTTAAATTAAAAAGCGGTTTTTAAAACGGATTTCATCAAATTGCTGCATTTGTCTGTCATTAATATTTTTACCTATACGCGCCATCAGTGTGTTAGCCGGGTGACCTGTAATTTCAGGATCATTTGTCTGGAATACTTCGTAGCCCGCCCGCTGCATCAGACGGATCATAAGATTTTTGTACTCGTAGACATCGAGGCCGCTGTTTTTTAAGTCCCAGTGCCAGTAATATTCTGTCGTAATGATAATATAATTTTCGATAAAATCATCGTAAGTGGACAGTTCCAGCATCTTGCCGGCAAGACCGAGTCCCCGGCAGGGCAGGGCGACTTCGACTGCGCCGAGCTCCATAATGAAAGAATGATTCCCATCTGACCAGCGCTCGAGCGGGTCGGGGTGAAGAAATATAATATAGCCGACAATATGCTTATTTATATGACTGACGATAATTCTGCCTTCCGGAAGTTCCGCAATTTCCACGAGCGCCTGAAACTGTTCATCCGGACGTCTGAACGCGGTTAAATTATCGTCAAATGTATACGTTCTTAAAGTGTCGCTGTCAACAGGGCCTTCAATAATGACCATGTCAGATTCTGTTTTAGTTTCCATTTTAAAATAGTGTTTTTGATGCCTCAATGGAACACCCCTTTTAAAAGTAATTAAATGTTATGAAAAAACAAATTCATTATCATTATATATTATCGGCTATTCATACTAAAGTGAAAGCGGTTTTATTTAATAAAAATAAAGAAAATAAAAGAAATCAGGCGTTTTCATAGAATTCTGAACTATCTTTCAATATAATGGCTATATGAAAGCGAAATCATAAATACAAACAAGGGGTGTCGTTAAGGATGAAAGTAGAACTTTACGAAGCAACAGATCAACATGCGAACATGCCGAATTACGAAGCGGCAAAAGAAAATTTCTCATGGGAAGAGATTGAAAAAGAATTTTCATGGTACGAAACAGGAAAAGTAAATATGGCTTATGAAGCTATTGATAAACATGTGGACGAAGGATATGGAGATAAGATTGCGCTTCACTATAAGCTGAATGATGATATTCAGTCGTTTACTTTTAAAGAAATGAAAGAGAATTCAAATAAAGCAGCTAACATTTTAAAAGATGCCGGAGTGAAAAAGGGAGACCGCGTATTTATCTTTATGGCACGGTCACCAGAATTATATTTTGCACTGCTCGGCGCTTTAAAAATCGGTGCTGTAGTCGGACCGCTGTTTGAAGCGTTTATGGAGAAAGCGGTCAAAGACAGACTTGAAAACAGTGAAGCATCAACTATTATTACAACGACGGAATTGCTGCCGAGAATTCCCGTTGATGACTTGCCTGATTTAAAAAATATTATCGTTGCAGGTGACGATGCAGAACATCAGTACACTAATTTTAATAAAGAAATGGAAAAAGCATCGAAAGAGTTTGATATTGAGTGGCTGGATAAGGAAGACGGTCTGATTTTACATTATACAAGCGGATCAACAGGGCAGCCGAAAGGTGTACTCCACGCACAGTACGCCATGGTGCAGCAGTATATTTCAGGTAAATACGTGCTCGACTTAAAAGAAGATGATGTCTACTGGTGTACAGCCGACCCGGGCTGGGTAACAGGTACTTCCTACGGAATATTTGCTCCATGGCTGAACCGGACGACTAATGTTATTGTCGGCGGCAGATTCTCTGCAGAATCATGGTACAGTGCTCTCGAACAGCTGAAAGTAACTGTCTGGTACAGTGCACCGACAGCATTCAGAATGCTGATGGGCAGCAGTGACAATGTAGTAGAGAAATATGATTTATCGTCACTGAGACACATACTGTCAGTCGGAGAACCTTTAAACCCTGAAGTTGTTAAATGGGGGATGGAAGTATTTAACCTCCGTATTCACGATACTTGGTGGATGACTGAAACAGGTGCGCATATGATTGTTAATTTCCCTTCTGTGGATATTAAGGGCGGCTCGATGGGTAAACCGCTGCCTGGAATTAAAGCGACCATTGTCGATGACCAGGGCAATGAGCTGCCGCCAAACCGTATGGGGAACCTCGCTCTGAAAGCAGGGTGGCCGGCGATGATGCGTGAAATTTGGAAAAACAAACCGAAGTATGATTCTTACTTTATCGGTGACTGGTATATTTCGGGAGACTCTGCCTACCGTGATGAAGACGGCTACTTCTGGTTCCAGGGACGTGTCGACGATGTCATTATGACCGCGGGCGAGCGTGTCGGTCCATTTGAAATTGAGTCCAAACTTGTCGAACATGAAGCAGTGCAGGAAGCGGGGGTTATCGGTAAGCCGGATCCTGTCAGAGGAGAAATTGTGAAGGCGTTTATCGCGCTTAGAAGCGGTTATGAGCCCACTGACGATTTAAAAGAAGAAATCCGTGTATTCGTAAAAAACGGTCTCGCAGCGCATGCGGCACCGAAAGAAATAGAATTTAAAGACAGTCTGCCGAAAACGCGCAGCGGTAAAATTATGAGACGGGTGCTTAAAGCATGGGAACTCGATTTACCGGCAGGCGACCTGTCATCGATGGACGATGATTAAATTAACAAATTATAAGAAAATTTAAATAGTAATCGAAAAGTAGGCCGTTTACAATGGCCTGCTTTCATTTTTTATGTCATAATGAATAAGAGTTGTGAAATCGTTTTACAACGCAAATTATACTTAGGAGCTGAGAAGATGGCACATTTGACTGACCAAGAAATTGCGTCAAAAGCCTCAATACAACCAATTCAGGAAATTGCTGAAAAAGCAGGAATTCCTGAAGACGCATTAGAAATGTATGGTAAATATAAGGCAAAAGTAGACATCAACCAACTGGAAGGAAACAAGGAAGATTCTAAGATAGTTCTTGTATCCGCGATGAACCCGACACCTGCAGGTGAAGGTAAATCAACAGTAACTGTAGGATTAAGTGATGCTTTTAATAAAATCGGTAAAAAGGTAATGGTTGCTTTACGCGAACCTTCCCTCGGACCTGTAATGGGTGTTAAGGGCGGAGCAACAGGCGGAGGCCATGCACAAGTATTGCCGATGGAAGAAATCAACTTACACTTTAACGGTGATCTACACGCAATTACTGCAGCAAATAACGCACTGAGTGCATTTATTGATAACCATATTCACCAGGGCAATGCATTAAACGTTGATCCGCGCCGTGTAACCTGGAAGCGTGTTATCGACATGAATGACCGTGCGCTTCGTCAAGTTGTTGTCGGTTTGGGCGGACCTACTAGAGGGGTTCCGCGCGAAGATGGATTTGATATTACAGTTGCAAGTGAAATCATGGCTGTCTTATGTTTATCAAACGACATCATCGATCTTAAAGAAAAATTAGCTAAAATTGTATTCGGTTATACTTACGACAAAAAACCAGTAACAGTTGGAGAGCTTGAAGTTGAAGGTGCTTTGGCACTTCTTCTTAAAGAAGCGATTAAACCTAACCTGGTACAGACTATGGAAGGCACACCTGCCTTAATTCACGGCGGTCCATTCGCTAACATCGCTCACGGCTGTAACTCAATTATTGCAACAAACACAGCAAGACAGCTTGCTGATATCGTTGTAACAGAGTGCGGATTCGGTTCTGACCTCGGCGGTGAGAAATTCATGGATATTAAAGCACGCATGGGCGGCTTTAAGCCGGATGCTATCGTTTTAGTTGCAACAATCCGTGCACTTAAGATGAACGGCGGCGTCGCTAAAGCTGACTTAGGCGAAGCTAATGTTGACGCACTTAAAGAGGGTGTTGTGAACTTAGGCAAACACATCGAAAACGCTCGTAAATTCGGCGTTGAGCCGGTAATTGCTTTAAACGACTTTGTAACTGACACTGATGAAGAAAGAAACTTCGTTCTTGACTGGTGTAAAGAACAGGGCGTACGCGTTGCCTTAACACAAGTATGGGAAAAAGGCGGAGAAGGCGGCGTTGACTTAGCTAACGAAGTATTAGCAGCAGTTGAAGCTGGAAACGACTTCCACCACCTGTATGAAGATGAACTGCCAATCGCTGACAAGATTGAAAAAATTGTTACAGAAGTATACGGCGGAGACGGTGTTATCTTAACGGATAAAGCTAAAAAACAAATTGCTGATATCGAAGCTAACGGCTGGGGCAACTTCCCGGTATGTATGGCTAAGACTCAGTACTCTTTATCAGACGACCCTAAAAAACTTGGACGTCCGACAGGTTTCAATGTAACTGTCCGTGAAGTTATCGCCAAAGCAGGTGCAGGATTTGTTGTAGCACTGACAGGTGATATCATGACTATGCCTGGACTTCCTAAAGTACCATCAGCTGTGAAGATGGACGTAAATGCTGACGGATCTTCAACTGGATTATTCTAAAACTGAATTAAAATGATAAAAGCCCAAAATCTTCGAATTTTGGGCTTTTTGTGTTTGGTTTTGGGATGTTAGATGTTTGAATGACAGCGCCGCTCATATCTCAACTAAAACACCTATCTGCACAAAAAACACCTCCACATGTGGAGGTGTTCCTGGTAAATTAATCATCGTCATCGTCGTCATCATCATCAGATGAGGAACTTGAACTACTTGAGCTGCTCGATGATCTGCCGCCGACTGTATATCTGTCGTCATAAGTCCGCGTGACACGTCCTCTTAAGTCACTGTTAGAAAGACTGCTGTCAATCGCTGCGCCCATACGGGACTGGATTGCAGGGTCGCTTAGCGAACTCTTATCTGAGAACTGTGTATCTTCTGCGATTAATCCTGTAATAGCTCTATCCATGCTGCTTGAGCAGTCATCTTCAAGTTCCATAGTCAGGGCACAGAATTCTTCTTCTCTGACTGACGAAGGCTGCTGGAATTCTTCGTATGCACCAAGCTGTTCCGGTGCAACGTTTGTTAAGGCCTGCGCCATATTTCTCCAATTATACAGATGGTAGTACTGCTCAGCATCCGTACTGTAAACTTGAGGAATATTCCGGTCATAGCCCATCCAGATACCAAGTGTTACTTTCGGGTTAAATCCGATCATCCATGAATCGACGAATTGTTCAGATGTACCGGTTTTCGCTGACCAGTCATATACACCCTGTACTGATTCATAATAATCTTTAATGTGATAAACTGAACCGGTCACAAACGATTCTTTAAGCATATCAGCCATTAAGAACGATGTTGAATCTTTGAATACTCTTGTCGGATCCTGCTGCTGTTCGTAGATTACTTCACCGCTCGGATTTGTAATAGATTCAATCATATAGCTCTCCGTCATTTCACCTTCGTTGCCGAAGACAGAAAATGCATCGACGTTTTCTACAACTGATACATCATTAGTACCCAGCGGCAGTGAAGTCGTACTGAGCAGTTCATCAGACACGTTCAGATTCATCTGTTCTAAATACTGTCCCGGATTATGATTTTGAACTTCGGACCATAAGCGGAGCGTACTTAAGTTGTACGAGTTGCTGAGTGCGTGTTTTGCTGATACGAGACCATATTCTTCAGTAGAATAGTTTTTTGGTTCATAGCCGTTAAAATTGAACTCTTTATCCAGCAGTACCGTATCCGGAACTATCAGTCCCTGATCGATAGCGGGAGCATAAGTGCTCAGAGGTTTCATAGTTGAACCTGCCTGGCGTTCTGTCTGAGTTGCATGGTTGATTTCAGATTCTTCGTAATCACGTCCGCCGACAAAACCGAGTATTTTTCCGGTAGCATTGTCTTTTAAGACCATGCCGACTTCGTGGTCGAGCATAGTTTCCTCTTCGCCTTCAGTTGCGTTCAGTGCATCAAGGCTGCTGCGCTCTCCGTAGTAGCTGAAGCTGTTATCTTTCGTTTCCTGCATCGTGTCGTAAATTGTCTTATCGATTGTCGTTTCAATCTGGTAACCTTCATTACGCATTGCTTCGTTCGCTTTCTGCGTATATTCCTGATTGATTAACGGCGTTGAATCGACATCTTCACGGCTGATGCCTTCTTCTTCTGCGAGAATATATTTAATAATCTCGACACCGCGGCGTTCTACTTCATCTGTTAAGAACGGATAATTCTGATTTGGTACGACAACACTTGAAGCCATATTTTCATATATATCAATCGAGAGCGCCTGATCGTATTCTTCCTGTGTAATCGCGCCTTCAGTCAGCATTCTTGAAAGTACAAATTCCTGGCGATTTTTACCCGCTGCAAGTAATTCTTCTTCTTTCATAGAACCGTCCTGGTTAAATGGTGTATATGCGTAAGGGTTTTGAGGCAGTCCTGCTAAAAATGCACTTTCAGCAATGTTCAGTTCTGCTGCAGGCTTGCCGAAAACACCCTGTGCGGCAGATTCAATACCTGCGATATTTTGTCCGTTGGCATTACGGCCAAACGATACTGCGTTTAAGTATGCTTCCATAATTTCTTCTTTGGACATTATATTTTCTACCCGGAATGCAAGCAGTAATTCTGCTGCTTTACGGTCGAATGTCGGATCGTTGGTCAGCATCTGATTTTTAACCAGCTGCTGTGTAATCGTACTTCCGCCCGAACTTTCTTCGCCGCCTGCAACCTGCTGCAGTGATGCGCGGAGAAATGCTTTAGGTACGACACCGTTATGTTCGTAAAAGTGTTCATCCTCAGTAGAAATTAATGCATTTGTGACGTTCTCAGAGATGTCATCATAATCGACGGTTTCTCGGATCAGGTCGGATCTCAAGGTTCCGAGCTCTTCGCCGGAGCCGAATGTTACAGTCGTACTTTCAGTCATTTCGGTAAGGTCAGTTAAAATTTCTTCTTCAGCCAGCACATCCTCATCCGAGACGAGTGCTGCGAAGTAGCCGAGACCGATGCTGAAAAGGAATATTCCGAGCAGGGTGAATGCTAATAGTAAAAATAAAACTACATTCCATATAGTGTCATATGCTGTAAAAAATGACACCCTGAGCGGGGAACCTGCTTTTTTAAAGCGGGCGACTGTATTATGATACTTGTCCTTCGCAGTTGCTCCATGAACTTTGTCTTTCTTTTTGTCAGGATCTTTACGCGAGAACATCTTTTTTATATTATCAATAAAGTCATTTTTCTTTTCCATGCCTACCTCCTGTTAAAAAGATTATATCATATGTTCTTCTTACACTCATAGTGATAAAAGCCCGTGTAAACATATTGTAAATCAACCCTGTAATCGTATCTCAAAACTGTTGAATGTCAAATGAAAAGTACGCAAAAAGGAATGCAAACTTGACTTTTAATTATACTGCTAATATACTTAGATAAAATTTAATGAATAATTTGAACGATGAGAGAAGTAGTATTTTTATTTGATTCAGAGAGCCGGCGGGTGGTGCGAGCAGGTGATGATAATTTTACGAATACACTCATTGTAAAAGTTCAAATCGTAATAGAAAACGTAAATTCTAATTTAGAGATAAATTGTTTGGTGGTACCGTGTAAAGCACCCATACTGTATAAGTATGGGTGCTTTTTTTATTCATTAAAATAACATTATTGGAGGAAATTATGACTACATTATTGGAAGATTTGCAATACCGCGGCATTGTATATCAGATGACTGACGAAGAAGAAATTAATGACATGCTCGAACAGGAGAGAATTTCCCTGTACTGCGGGGCGGATCCGACAGCGGACAGCCTGCATATCGGTCACTTAGTACCGTTTTTAACATTGCGCAGATTCCAGCAGTACGGTCATCGTCCGGTAGTTTTAATCGGCGGCGGAACAGGAATGATTGGCGATCCCTCATTTAAAGCAGATGAGCGTAAATTGCTGACAGAAGACGAAGTGGATGCGAACGTCGAAGCGATTAAACGCCAGATGGAAAACATTTTTGATTTCAGCGATGAGAATGCGGCAGTACTTGTTAATAATAAAGACTGGCTCAAAGATATCAGCCTGATTTCATTTTTACGCGATTACGGCAAGCATGTCGGCTTGAACTACATGCTGTCAAAAGATGCGATTCAATCCCGTCTTGAAACAGGAATTTCTTACACTGAATTTACGTACACTATTTTACAGGCAATCGATTACGGGCATCTAAATAAAAATTTCGATGTCAGAATTCAAATCGGCGGCTCTGACCAGTGGGGGAATATTACAAGCGGCCTTGAGTTAATGCGCAGAATGTACGGTACAACGAACGCTGAAGGTTTAACAATTCCGCTGATCACAAAAGCGGACGGCAAGAAATTCGGCAAGACTGAATCAGGCAATATCTGGCTCGACAGAAAACGTACTTCACCTTATGAGTTCTACCAGTTCTGGCTGAATCAGAGTGATGAAGATGTTATCAAATTCCTTAAATTATTTACTTTCGTTGAACGTGAAGAAATTGAAGAGCTTGCCGTTTCAGTTGCAGAAGAGCCGCATTTAAGAAAAGCCCAGAAGCGCCTTGCAGATGAAATCACTGAATTCATCCACGGCAGCGAAGGACTGGAAGAAGCTAAAAAAGTAACGGAAGCTTTATTCAGCGGCGACATTAAATCACTTGATGCTGCACAGATCAAAGACGCATTGAAAGATGCACCGTCAGCAGAAGTTGATGCCGAAGATAATACTCTTGTCAACGTGCTTGTCAACGCACAAGTTTCCCCGTCAAGACGCCAGGCAAGGGAAGATATTACGAATGGCGCGATTTATATCAATGGCGAGAGAATGCAGGACGTCAACCACAAAATTACTGAAGAAGATAAAATTAACGGTGACTTCACCGTCTTCCGCCGCGGCAAGAAAAAATACACTATTGTTAATTATAAATAGGTTAGTAAATCAGCAGCAGAAGCTCATTAATTCTGCTGCTGATTTTTGATTTTGCACAGAGTGAGGGTGCCGGATCCATATGAAATCCTGTCATACCAGTCCTGAGAGTGTCGGATACATATGAAACCCGATCATGCCAATCCCGAGAGTGTCGGATACATATGAAACCCGATCATGCCAATCCCGAGAGTCTCGGAAACATATGAGATTCTGTCATGCCAGTCCTGAGAGTGTCGGAAACATATGAGATTCTGTCATGTCAATCCTGAGAGTGTCGGAAACATATGAAACTCCGTCATACCAGTCCTGAGAGTGTCGGAAACATATGAAACCCCGTCATGCCAATCCCAGAATCCCATCTTAAAACTCAAAAAAAAAGTTCAGCATCTGCTGAACTTTTTTTATTAGAAAATAATATGTGCTGCAACGATAACAATCGGTAAAGTAATTGCTGTTCTGATTAAGAAAATAACAAATAGTTTTCCGAGTCCTAAAGGAATTTTCGAACCGAGTATCACGCCTCCGACTTCGGATAAGTAAATGAGCTGAGTAATACTCATTGCTCCGACGATAAAGCGCGTCATTTCACTTTGAACACTTTCAATTAAAATGGCTGGCAGGAACATATCTGTAAAACCGATAAACATAGTTTCACTCATTGCCTGTGCTTCAGGAATGCCAACGAGTTCAAGCAGCGGCACGAACGGTGCTCCGATCCAGGAGAATATTGGTGTATACTCTGCAAGTATTGTCCCGAGCGTACCGATAGCCATAACAATCGGAAGAACACCGAACCATGTATCAAATACTGTTTTGATACCTTCTTTAATCAATGGAAGAGGGCCGGGCGATGCTTCTGCTTTGTCCATCGCTTTTTTATAGCCCCATGACAAAGGATTATGGCTGTCCGGAACTGTCTCTTCGAGGACCGAACCTTTGTTGTAATAAGTATCTTCAATTCTGGATAAGGGCGGGATGCGCGGCATAATAAGTGCTGCAATAATACCGCTGACTATAATCGTTATGTAAAAAGGACCGAACATATGCATTAAGCCGATTAAGTCCAGAATAACGATTGTAAATGTAATCGATACTACCGAGAAAGTTGATGCAATAACACTGGCTTCGCGTTTCGAGTAATACCCATCTTCGTACTGTTTACTTGTTAAAATAACACCGACAGTACCATCGCCGACCCATGAAGCAAGGTTATCGACAGTTGAGCGTCCCGGCAGAGTGAAGAGCGGACGCATAACTTTAGCAAATAGTGTACCGATAAATTCCAGCAGACCGTAATTCAGAAGAAGCGGCAGGAAAAACCCGGCAATAATGAAGACCGTGAACAGTGTCGGCAGCAGATCGTTTAAAATCATTCCGCCGGTATTTTCTGAAATGATCATTTCAGAGCCGACCTGTATATAAGCAAGCACAGCAAAAACTGCGCCGATTGTTCTGAGAATTACCCAGAAGTTCGTTGTGTTAAATACGTCATGCATAAATCCGGATCCGGATTTAATAATCCAACTGTATATAATACTGAGCAGTGCAGACAAGACGATTGCTACCACCGTTAAAAGTATTATCATATCAAGTGTGATAAAATTTATGATAACATCTGCGAGAAAAGCAACGGGAACCGTAGTTTCACCATCGATCTTCAGCGGTACCAGGAACATAAAGATACCGATGACAGAAGGAATGAAGAACTTTAAAAATGTAGTAAAACGCGACATAGCATACCCTCTTTTTATTAGTAATTTAAGTAATTTCATTAATGTACTAAATAATTATACAATAAAATGAATAATAGTAAAGTAGAAAACGTTTTCATATGTATTTAATTCTATTATAATGGACATAGAGAGAAAAGGGGAGATAATTATGAATATTATTGATACACATTGTGATGCACTGTTGAAATTACAAGGCGATGCAAGAGCGGCTCACGGGTATTTTCAAAAGAACAGAACGTTGAATTATTTAAATTCGAACGAACTTGATACGAACATGGAGCGGAGAATTGAAGGACAGGTGAAAGTGCAGTTTTACGCAATATTCATTTCTCCCGGCATACCTGATAATGAAAAATGGCAGCATGCACTCGAACAAATTGATGCGTTTTACGAAGAAGTGCTGACGATGGACAATATGGTGCATATTAAACAGCTGTCGGATATCAAAACTTTAAAAAATCATGAATACGGCGCAGTGCTGACACTGGAAGGCTCTGATGCTTTCGGTAATGATTTAATGAAACTGCGCACCTTATTCAGATTGGGTGTTCTGTCAGTGGGACTTGTATGGAATAACGGCAACCTGGCAGCGGACGGAGTAGGAGAAACACGCGGTACGGGATTAAGTGAATTCGGATTCAAAGTGGTTGAAGAATGTAACAAGCATAATGTCTTAATCGATGTCAGTCATTTGAATGTTCACGGCTTTGAAGATGTAATTGAACATGGGAAATATGTATTTGCGAGCCACTCCAATGCCTGGAGCATTCATAATCATGCGAGAAATCTGCACGACGAGCAGATTATTAAACTTATTAAAAAAGGCGGCATGATTAATATCGTTTTCTGTCCGCCATTTATCGGAGAAGGAAAAGTGACTCTGGAAGATCTGTTAAGACATGTCGATAAAATTATCGAGCTCGGCGGAGAAGAAAATATTGGTCTCGGTTCTGATTTTGATGGTATCACTGAATTTGTAGAAGGCTTGGAAGATGCTTCTGAATACGGTAATTTAATAGAAGCTTTACGTTCAAAATACGGCGAGGAACTTACAGAAAGAATCGCTTCACGCAACTTTGTGGAACGTTTTTGTTAAAAAGAGGCTGGGACAAAAGCCCATAGAAGGTAGTATTTTTAATGAAATATAAATAAAATCCGTACGTTAGACTCCTTGGGGAATAGCATCAGTGTAAGACTACAGGCTTACGCTGATGCCCCGGGAAAGCTGACGTACGGATTATTTGTTCTAGAGACATTGATGTCCGAGCCTCGATTTTGTATATTATTCCTCTTCGTTTTCTCCGATGAGTTCATGGACATGGGTTCTTGCTGCTTGCATAGCGTCTTCCTGCTCGCTTATTTTATCCATTTCTTCATTTAAAGTTCCGTCAATGGACTCGTCGCCGAGGGGATTAACGAAAAAGAACTCTTCATTGAAATTAGAGTATAATCCCATTAAATCTTCAACCTCATTTAAATAATCAATCATCGCTTCCTGAACTTCGATATGATTTTCATCAGAGAGCGTGTAATTGGAGACCGTCTGGCGGAAGTCGCTAATCCTTGGAATAATATCTTCATTTATATTTTGCAGAGCTTTTTCCCGGTTCGAATCACTGCTGATATTTTGTGCTGTTTCATCGAGCATCGTATTAAGCTCACTGTCATTACGTTCAAAAGCCCCAAGCATCTGTGTATAGTTTTCTTTAGATTCACTGCTGCACGCACCGAGGAACAGTACGATAAATGGCACTAAAAACATTATTTTCCTCATATTTACACCTCATAAATTAGTTAAACACAAAAAGACATTTGAAACGTTTATACTTTATTGTATAATAATCAGGTTGCCTTTTTAAACTATATTATATTAAATGTGGGGAAAACATATGAATAAAAAGTTAATCGTTACCTTTACAGTAGGAATATTCCTGCTCGGAATGATGGAATTAATCGTTTCCGGAATTTTGGAGCTGATGAGTAATGACCTCGGAATCAGCCATGCTTTAACAGGTCAGCTGATTACCGTATATGCGGTCAGCTTTGCTTTGTTTGGGCCGCTGTTAATACGCCTGACTGAAAATATATCACCGAAAATTGTTGTGCTGCTCTCATTGGCAGTATTCATTGTAGGTAATATTGTGTTCGGTCTGGCTGACTCATTTTTAACATTATCACTCGGCCGTGTGATTACAGCCATGGCTGCTGCAGTATTTATCGTAAAAATACTTGATATGACAGTAGTGCTTTCGGAACCGCATATCCGAGGGAAAATGCTTGCACTTGTTTACATGGGATTCAGTGCGGCAAACGTGTTCGGTATACCGATCGGCACGATTATCGGTGCGCAGTTCGGCTGGAGAGTTATCTTCGGCATCGTTATTGTGCTCGCCATCTTAGTCGGGCTCGGCGTGCTGTTTTTCGTCCGTCCGGAAGCTCTCGCTGATGACACTCCTGCAGGTGTGCAGAAGAGCAGAATTAAATCTAAAAAGAATGTGGCGCTGTATATTACAGTGACACTTGCGGTTTTAATCGGAAACTATATTATTCTCGGCTATATTTCGCCGCTTATGACATCACACGGATTTACTCTTGAAAATGTTTCATTCGCTCTGTTAATTACCGGTATCGGCGGTATGACAGGAACATATCTCGGCGGTAATTTAATCGATAAAATCGGTCCGAAGAAAACCGTGATGATTATGATGTCTCTCTTCCTTGTTAGTCTCGCAGTAATGCCGTTTCTTTACGGCACGCCGGTCCTGTTCTATATCAATATGTTTGCCTGGAGTCTTTTCCAGTGGGCGACATCACCTGCGGTACAAGGCGGACTTGTTGAAAATGTTGAAGGTTCAAGCTCGAACGTGTTCAGCTGGAATATGTCGGCACTTAACCTCGGAATCGGTGTCGGTGCTGTAATCGGAGGGCTGTTTATCAGCAACTTCGACATCAGCTACGGTCCGTGGCTTGGATTTGTTATTGTACTTTGCGGACTGATTGCTGCAACACAAATTAAACCGCAGACTGTGTAAATTCTTGAATAATAAAGTAAATCCATTATAATTAAATAACGATAAGAGGGAGCGGTTAATGTGTTAATGCGTTTAGTTATGATAGTCTTAGCCAGCGTCGCATCGATTTTTGTTATTAATTATACAGGGATTTATATACTGGATTATACATGGCAGAACATACTGTATGGTGCACTGATCATTATCGGCATCATGATTTTATATAAAATACTGACTAAGTTTTTAAAACTGTTTTTATTTGTAGTAATAGTGGTACCGGTGCTCGGTATTTGTTTCTATTATATATATTCATACATTACAGGTGAGCCGCCAGCATTTATGCAGTTCTAATACGGTGCCCGGAAATCTTAATTAAGATTTCCGGGTTTTTTTGCGGCCGTTCTTATATTCTGCCTTCTAATCCGGCTTCTGTTTTAATTTTTTCTTGTTACAAGTATACTTACTGTAAATGGAGGGTGAATTATGGGAGACAATAATCCGATAGAGTTTAACAAAAGAATTTTTGAAATTGACGGCATCCGCGGATTTGCGCTGCTCGGCATACTGATGATGAATATTATGTCGTTTGCGGGCCCGGATATTGATGACAGTTTTTCAGGAACACGAAGTGAAATTTATACCGGTTTCTGGAATGAATTATCACTGTTTTTTATTAATACGTTCGTCACGGCTAATTTTTACACAATGTTTTCATTTTTATTCGGTCTTGGTTTTTACATATTTTTATCGCGTGCTGAAAAGAAAAAGCAGTCGACTTCAGCATTGTTTTTAAGAAGAATCGGCTTGCTTTTAATTTTTGGTCTGCTGCATGGAATTTTATTATGGTACGGAGATATTTTATGGACGTATGCAATTACAGGCTTATTACTGCTTCTGTTTTATAAATTCAAGCCGAAAGTGAATTTAATTATTGCAGTAAGCCTGCTCGTTATTATGACAATTATGATTATTTTAAGTGCTATAGCGGCCTATATGATGGAGATGTACAATTCAGGCACAGGTCTTGAGACGGAAGGTTTTGTCTTTTCACTGCACATGACGGAGACAATTTTAAACGGCTCCTACGGCGACCTCGTCAGTATGAATGCAATAATTCTCGGCTTATCCGCTGCCGGTGCGATTTTTGTAATTCCAAATGTACTGGCAATGTTTTTACTTGGTCTGTATGCGGGACAGAAAGGTTATTTTAATAACTTGCGCAAGTCTCTCGGACTATTAAAAAAAGTTGCAGTTATCGGCATTGGCATCGGCTTACCGGTGAAAATATTTACAGGCTATTTAACAACGTATCAGTCACACGATGATGTATTTGTTCAGCTGGCCCAGCTGTCCAGCACCATCGGCGGACCGCTCATGTCACTCGGCTACATTGCGGCACTTGCATTAATTTTACTGAAGCTGCCGAAACTGGTCAGTCTGCTCCAACCGGTTGGCCAGATGGCGCTGACGAACTATATCGGCCAGACTGTTATTATGCTTGTAATATTTTATGTGTTCGGGCTGTTTAACAGCGTTAATGCGGTATGGTTTATACCGATTGCACTTGGGGTCTTTATCCTGCAGCTGCTACTGAGCCATTTCTGGATGAAGTACTTCAGCTACGGTCCGCTCGAATGGCTCTGGCGCAGCTTTACCTATTTAAAAATAATGCCTCTTAGAAAACGGTAAGGAGTTTTTAAATGAAATTACTTATAATTGAAGACGATCCGGTACTGATGGATGAACTAGCAGCGCGTTTTAAAGAGTGGGATATTGACGCCTACGGCGTGACGGATTTTAATGATGTGATGAACGATTTTATCCGGTATAATCCGGAACTCGTTATCGTTGATATTACACTGCCGAAGTACGACGGATTCTACTGGTGCCGCATGATCAGGAATGTCTCCAGCGTCCCGATTATCTTTCTCTCTTCAAGAGATCACCCGGCAGACATGGTGATGAGCATGCAGATGGGGGCGGACGATTACGTGCAGAAGCCGTTTAACTTTGAAGTGCTGAATGCGAAAGTACAGGCGCTCTTAAGGAGAACGTATGAATATCAGCATAAGGAAATTGATATATTTAAATTCAGAGATGCGGTATTCGATTTTAAAAAACTGACGGTCACAGTAAATAATGAAACTTTGGAACTGACAAAAAATGAATCATATATTTTGTCGATTTTATCGCAAAATACCGGGGATACGGTATCACGTAAAGAAATTATCGAGTCGCTGTGGGAAGATTCAAAGTTTATCAGTGATAATACTCTGACAGTCAATGTCAACAGACTGCGTAAAAAACTTGAATCCGTCGGTCTGTCGGATGCGATACTGACAAAAACCGGTATCGGTTATATTTTAAAGGAGTAGATGGTTATGTATTTTAAAGAAAACATTCCTGTCTTCCTGCTGTTTATGAGTTTTAACGCGGTGATTCTGTTTATCGGCTATGTGGATAACAGCATACCGAATGTTGCTGTGACCTACATTTTTTGCTTCAATCTGCTGATTTTTGCGGCATATATTCTGTGGGACTTGCTTAGAAAGAGACAGTTCAATAATGAGTTTCAAAAGCTCGAATCACTGGAGGATGCTGCAGGGATGACGGAAGGAAATACTCCGCAGCAGCGTATAATCTACGGCAAACTCAATGAGATGAGAATGATTCACCAGCATGAGCTCGACCGGGAATCGCAGAAAACACGTGAAAATCTGGATGAGCTGACTCGCTTTATACATGACATGAAAATGCCGGTGACGACGATGAAGCTGATGATTGATGATTTGGACGTGAAAGAGAGGGAGAAACTGGCTGTGGAATGGACCCGGCTCAACAGCATGCTGAACGAGGTGCTGTACTTAAAACGTCTGCCGAATATTAAAAATGATTTATATATAGAAGAAATTAATCTTGAGAAACTTTTAAACGTTTCCATAAAAAAACTGAGGGATATATGTATGCGGAAGAATATCGGTTTTGATATTCATCTCCATGAAAGAGCCGTCCATACAGACAGAAAATGGATGCAGTTTGTCATCGACCAGCTTATTACGAACGCAGTCAAGTATTCGGAAGATAATGATATTGTTATAAAAGGACAAATGATAGAAGCCCGGATGATTTTAACTGTAACGGATTACGGCAGAGGAATTAAAGAAAAAGATGCAGGACGCATATTCGAAGCGGGCTTCACTTCGACGAGCAATCATGACGATGAACAGTCCACCGGCATGGGCCTCTATTTAACGAAAGAAGTGTGCGACGTGCTGGGTATTTATATAGATATTGAGTCTGTCTACGGTGAATATACAACGGTAACTTTAACGTTCAGCGAGGCGAATGAATTCAGTAAAATCACTATGAAGTGACGAAAATGTCACTTTATAGTGTTTTTTGTTCGCTGAATCAAACGATTAAGCAATAAAAACAGTATAAACTGAAGTTAACCAATGAAACAGGAGGCGTTCTTATGCTGTTAAAAGCAACAGATATTAAAAAAAGTTACGGTAATAAATTCAATCGGACAGAAGTGCTGAAAGGTATAGATATTAATTTAAATAAAGGTGAATTCGTTTCAATTATGGGTGCATCGGGTTCGGGCAAGACGACTCTCTTAAACGTCCTCAGTTCAATCGATAATGTAACAAGCGGCCATATTTATATAGACGGCGTAGATTTCACGACTTTAAAAGATAAAAAACTCGCTGACTTCAGAAAGAATGATCTTGGATTTATTTTCCAGGATTACAATCTTCTCGATACACTGTCGGTCAAAGAAAATATTATGCTGCCGCTGTCCATACGTTCTATGTCAAAAAAAGAAGCGGAAGCACAGTTTGACAGCGTAGCTGGGCAACTCGGCATTAAAGAACTTGCCGGAAAATATCCGGGACAGATATCGGGCGGCCAGGCTCAGCGTACAAGTGCTGCCCGGGCTTTTATCCACCAGCCGAAAATCATCTTTGCGGATGAACCGACGGGTGCACTGGATTCGAAATCCGCAAGCGGCCTCTTAAAAAAATTACAGCAGTTAAATGAAACATTAAATACCAGCATTTTAATGGTAACGCACGACCCGACAGCGGCAAGCTTTTCACACCGGGTAATTTTCTTGAAAGACGGTCAAGTGTATACGAGCCTGTCACGCGGCGAAATGACTCAGGATGCGTATTACAGTGAAATTCTGGATACGCAGCGTGTATTAGGCGGTGTCGTTGATGAAGCTGAATAATCTGGTCATAAAAAACTTTTTACGCAATCTTAAAAATTACGCGCTGTATATATTTGCACTGGTATTCAGTGTAGCGCTGTTTTTCTCGCTCTTAACGCTGACGCTCGATGAGACAGCGATGGAAGAAATTGCCGGCAGCACACCGATGACAGCTTTATTCTCAGTCGGTTCAGTAACTGTTGTTATTATAATCATTCTGTTTGTAATGTTTGCGAATATGATTTTTATCAAAAGACGCCACAAGGAACTGGCACTGTTCCAGCTGATCGGCATGAACAGAAATAAAATATTTAGAATTTTACTGCTTGAAAATTTCCTGATATATTTTGGCAGTCTGATCGGCGGTATTGTACTCGGTTTCTTTATTTCGAGACTGCTCCTGATGCTGCTCTTAAAAATTATGCGTGTTGATATGATGGTGGAGATGAACTTCTCATTGACTGCTGTAGTGATTACAGCCGCGGTATTTGTATTTATCTTTATCGTGCTGATGATTCAGAACTACGTTTTCTTAAGACGTTCATCACTGATTAAGATGCTGAAATTGAACAAGACTTCGGAGAGTACCGGCAAACCGCTTGGTAAAATGACGATTGTACTTGGAATCGCCGGTATTGCTATGATTGCGCTCGGCTATTATATGTCGCAGACGATGTTTGAGCGGGCCATGGAAAATCCGATAATGCTGCCTGTTTATATGGTTGGGATCTTATTCCTGACGATAGCGGGGACCTATATCACTTTTAAATACTCAGTCGCATTTATTTTAAACATGATCCGCAAAAGCAAGAACGGCCACGTCAATGTGAATGATGTACTGTCAGTAACAAGTGTTATGTTTAAAATGCGCTCCAATGCATTTCTGCTGACAGCGATTGCGGTTATAACGGCTATCAGTATTACTGCGATGTCATTATCGTATATCACATACTATTCTACGGATAAAATGCTCGATAGTACGACCCCTTATGATTACACAGTTGAGAATTCCGAAGATCTGGACTTCTATGAAAAACTGCTGAGTGATAACGATTATGAAATTGACAGAATTGAAAAATCATTTATGCACTACAGTATAGTAAGAACAGATGAAAATACCGATCTGCCTGAAGGTGAAGAGACCGGAATGGACAGCAATGAAATAGGTATTGTTGTTGCCAGCGATAAGGAATTTGAAGGATTTGACGTTGCAGAAAATGAAACGAAAGCTACGGGAACGCTTGCGATACTTGATATCCTCGTGTCATTTGAAGAAGGCAATCCTGTAACATTTACCAACGGGGCCGATTTTGATAGAACAGTTGAAGTGACAGATACGACAAGCGATGGCATCTTACCATCGAACTTATCATTCGGTTTACCGGTACTCATTATCGATGATGCTGTATATCAGGAACTCGCTGACAACCAGCCTGAAGAAAACGAAGAATTTGAAATGCCGTCGGAATTGTATGCCTTTAATATCGTCGGCGGTGATAATGATGAAGTACTTGAAATGATGGATAAGGAAGAACATCCATCATTCAGCTCGAAACTGCTGGACTATAAAGAAATGACACAGATGTCAGGAATGATGGCATTTATAGTAGGCTTCCTCGGCTTTGCCTTCCTGCTGACATCAGGATGCATTCTATACTTTAAACAAATTGACGAATGCGAAGAAGAAAAAGGCAGTTATAAAGTGCTGCGCAAACTTGGATTCTCAGAGGGGGAAATACTAAAAGGACTCGCACTGAAAATGATTATTTCATTCGGTATTCCTTTAGTTATCGGTCTTCTGCATTCACTGTTTGCAGTTAAATCCGGATGGTTTATCTTCGGGATTGAAATGTGGACACCAACCCTGATCGTAATGGGTGTCTACACGGTACTGTATTCAATATTTGCTTTAATGTCACTCGGTTATTACCGGAAAATAGTTAGAAAAAGTATATAAAACTAAAAAACTTCCGCTGTCTTTTGGACAGTGGAAGTTTTTTTAGTTTCTGACACAATGAGCGGTTCTCATCGTCACGAAAGCCGGCTAATACAGCTGTTCAGTGACATTTTTCAATAAAGCCCGTTCTTTATCGAGCTGTTTTCGGACAACACCGACGAGCAGATACACTATCGGCGTATCCAGCAGCACGATAATAATTTTAGCGATGTACTGCATAAAGATCATGCTGATTAATACATTCGCCGGTACCGTACCAATAAAAGCAATCACGATAAAAATACTCGTATCAGCAAATTGTGTAATTACTGCTGAAAAGTTATTGCGGAGCCACAAATGCCGTCTGCCGTGACGTTCTTTTAATTTATGAAAGATAAACACATCGATGTTCTGACTGACGAGATAAGAGACCAGACTCGCGATAATGACCTGGAAGCTGCCCCCTAAAATCATCTCGTATTCCGTCTGCATTTCAAAGAACGGTGCAGCCGGCACTTCTATTGCTATGTAGATAAAAAATAAAACGATGAGCTGTGTAACAAATCCTGCGCGTATAGCGCGCGCCGCCATCTTTTTACCGTATACTTCACCGATAACATCGGTAATTAAAAATGTTGCCATATAAACGATAACAGCGGCGGGTAAATCAAATCCAAAAACCGTAAATACTTTAACTGCCAGTATGTTTGAAACAACGAGCAGTCCCGCAAACAGTGCGGTTAAATAAAATATCAATATGTACCCTCCATTTTAAAATGGAAGAAATTCTTAGCCGGTCACTCTTATCTGTTGTCTATCTTTTCCGGGTACAAATCGTGATTCATCATGCGGTGGTCAGCCATCTCTTCATATTTTGTTCCCGGTCTCCCGTAATTTACGTACGGGTCAATGGAGATGCCGCCGCGGGGTGTGAACTTGCCCCAGACTTCTATGTATTTCGGGTCCATCAATTTAATGAGGTCATCCATAATCATATTCATGCTGTTTTCATGGAAGCCGCCGTGGTTGCGGAAGCTGAACAGGTATAATTTCAAGGCTTTGCTTTCAACCATTTTCACATCGGGAATGTAGCTGATGTAAATCGTTGCAAAGTCCGGCTGGCCCGTCATCGGACACAGCGTTGTAAATTCAGGACAGTTAAATTTAACAAAATAATCGCGGCCGATATGACCATTTTCAAACGTTTCCAGAATTTCCGGATTATAATCAAATTTATATTCTACATTTTGATTTCCCAATAAACTTAAATCTTTTGAATAATCTTCTGTCATTATAAAAATCCTCCTTAAATTAAAAAAACATGAGCCCGAAGGCACATGTTGTGTGTCTTAGTTTTTTTAAGAGGGTGCGGCTAAGAACCTCTTCGTAATTTATTTTCCAGTACTCATTATACATAGAGCGGAGAGAAAGGTCTATACTGTGTTTTTTGTAAGTGGATACATGATTCTTCATATAGTCTGCAGTTTTTTGGTACTATTAAAGTAACAAGAGTACGGAGGTACGGATGATGGAAATCAAAAAGTTTAAAGTAGGTAATTATCACGCAGAAGTCACAGCTTTTTTAGGTGATTCAGGTGTCAAAGTCGAAGCGAAGCCGGCCGTCGTCATTTGTCCCGGCGGCAGTTATATGTATGTATCAAAACGCGAAGCTGAACCAGCAGCTTATGAATTTCTGGCTCAGGGCTATCAAGTATTTATACTGCGCTATTCAACGATAGGAACAAGGCTTGAAGCTGAAGGAAAAGAAGCGACGCGGGATGAAATGTACAAAATCGCTGCAGGGCTGGAACCTGAAGAAATTCTCGGTTCCGAGTTTCCGAACCCGTTAATTGAGCTGGCACTTACGATGACTCATATCCGCGAAAATATTCATGAATATAACGTGGATGCGGATAATATCGGTGTCCTCGGATTTTCAGCAGGCGGCCATCTGGCAGCAAGTCTCGGTGTGCATTGGAATCAGCCGTGGCTGAGTGATCGGGTTGGGAAAGAATCCAGATGGTACCGCCCGAACTTTCAAGTATTAAGTTATCCGATACTGGATTACGATCTTAACAGAATTATTGCCGAAGAAAGAGGCATCGGAGATCCTAAATACATGTCGATGGCGAGCCGTATGGTATTCGGGCAAGCGATAGAAGCGGATACTCTCGATAAAGCAACAGTGAAAAATTATGTATCTGAAAACACGCCGCCCACTTTTATTTGGCATACGGGTGAAGACAAACTTGTGTTTATAAAAAATGCGCTGGATTTTGCCGATGCGCTCGAACGTCACAATGTGCCCTGGGAACTTCACACTTTCCATAAAGGCGACCACGGTTTAAGTACCGCGACAAAAATAACAGGAAAAGTAAATACCCACGTACAAAAATGGGTGCCGCTAATGTTTGAATGGCTGGAAGATATTAAATAAAAAAACAGCCGTATTTTAACGGCTGAAATTTAAATTATATTCCAAATATAATTCTGTATGATCCGGATAGATTAATTCAACCAGTATATTGTCTTCATCAAAAGAATTATTTTTACTCATACAGTTATATATAAAAGAATCTAAAGGTGGTTTTCCCACATCTTTATCAGTGATCAGTTTAAAAAATGTTTTGTCATTGCTGGAGTTCATACATTTCACTAATATATTCATTTTACACCAACTCCTCAATATATTAATAACCGATTTCAAGAGTTTTAAACATCATTATAATATGGAAGGAAGAGATAAATATGAACTTTGTAAAACTGACTTTAAATGATATCGAAGAGATTTTAGAACTGCAGAATTCCGTGTATGATTTTTTAGAACAAAAGGAAGTTCTCGAAAAACTGTCGAGGGAAGAATTTGAGAAAGGTGTAAACCAGGGCTATGTTGCAGGTGTTTTTTATGAAGATAAATTAATTGCAGTGCGGACAATGTATATCCCGGATATTGATGAAGAAGAGCACCTGGCTGATGATGTCGGGGTTAGGAGAGAACGATCCATTTACTCTGAAATCTCTCTCGTTGATCCTGAGCACAGGGGGCAGGGGCTGCAGACAGAAATGGGCAGGTATTTAATTGAGCAGGTACGTGCGAGCGGAGATTTTGATTATATCTTTTCAACTGTAATGCCGACGAATCTGCCAAGTTTGAAAGATAAATTTAAACTCGGCTTTAAAATAATGAGAACAAGATTGAAATATAACGGCAAGAGACGTCATGTTCTCTATCTGCCTTTAAATGAAAATATAGAAGTTTCAGGAGAAGTTTTGAAAATTAAATACGATAATTACGACTGGATGATGAACGCCGGACAGGATTATATCGGAGATGCTTTAAACGGTGAATTTATTGAATATTATAAGAAATAATTATATAGGGAGTGAGATGCAGTGGACATAAATGAAAATATTATTAACGATGCAATCGAATTTAGGAGAGTACTTCATCTTCACCCGGAATTAAGCACAGATGAATATGAAACGTCAAAACGCATTCAGGAAAAATTAACAGAGTTTGATATTCCCTATCAGACAGGGTTTGCTGATACAGGAGTCCTCGGGATTATAAAAGGTGAACAGGAAGGCGGAATTATCGGTATCAGAGCGGATATCGATGCACTGCCGATTACTGAAGCTTCCGGAGAAGAATTTACTTCGCTGAATGAAGGTGTCATGCACGCCTGCGGTCATGATGCACATACGTCAATGCTGCTTCATGCCGGGAAAGTGCTGAATGACAATAAAGATAAAATTAAAGGCACTATACTGTTGATTTTCCAGCCGGCGGAAGAGCTGTCACCGACGGGCGGCGCAAAACGCATGCTGGAAGATGGAGTGTTCGATGAATACACTCCGGATATGCTGCTTGCCCAGCACGTCTGGCCGGATCTTGAAGTCGGGAAATTCGGTGTAATGGCCGGACCGATTATGGGGAATTCAGACCGTTTTAAAATTACAATTAAAGGTTCCGGCGGGCATGCTTCTATGCCTCACAGTACGACGGATGCACTTATTGTCGGCAATCAGGTTGTCAGCGCACTGCAGACAATTGTGAGCCGCAACACGGATCCTATGCAGCCGGCAGTTGTAACAGTCGGGCGTTTTACAGCCGGAACAAAACACAATGTTATCGCGGAAACAGCGGAACTTGAAGGAACTATCCGCACCCAGTCGGATAAAACCAAAGAGCTTACTAAAAAACGCTTTTTTGAAATTGTTGAACAGGTTACTGCTGCTATGGGAGCAGAGGTTGACATTGAGTTTTACGACGGATATCCTGCAACGGTAAACGACACAGAATGGGTGGCACAGCTGAAAAAATCGGTTAATAAGCTGTACGGTGAGGAAGCGACACCGGTCCTTCTGCCAAGTCTCGCTGGAGAAGATTTCAGCCGTTTCCTTTTAGAGTATCCGGGAGTGTACTACTGGCTCGGTACATCGGTTGGAGAAGGACAAAAACCGCTGCACAATCCTGCTTTCAGGCTCAATGAAGATGCTTTTAAATACGGCATTACAGCGATGGTTCATATGGCATTAGATTCTTTAAATAAGCTTTCGGGGGAACAATAATGACAGATATTCAGCAAAAACTGATTGCAACACGCCGTAAATTTCACCGTTTTCCGGAAGTCGGTTTTACGGAATTTATAACGACATATGAAATTTATAAAACTTTGAAACCGATGGACTACACTCTTTATCTTGGAGACGATGTGCTCTTAAGAAGTGCTCGGGTAGGTGTGCCTGGAAAAGATGCATTTCTGCACAGCTATAAAAGGGCAGCAGAATATGGTGTTCCTGAGGAGTTTTTAGACTATGTAAAAGAAGGCACTACAGGAGTAATTGCTACACTCGATACGGGAAAACCCGGTCCGCATTTTGCAGCGAGATTTGATATAGACGGCCTGCCGATTACAGAATCAGCGGATGAAGATCATATCCCGAAAAAGGAAGATTTTAAATCTCTTCACGAAGGAGAAATGCATGCCTGCGGGCATGATGGTCATATTACGACAGGTTTATTTTTAGCTGAGTATATCAATGCTGAAAAAAACAATCTGAAAGGCAGGTTTACGCTGATTTTTCAGCCTGCGGAAGAAAGTGTGCGCGGAGCAAAATCAGTCGTCGAAAAAGGCTGGCTGGATGATGTTGATTATTTCTTTTCCGGTCATCTCGGCATTAGAAATCTGCCTGTCGGGACTGTCAGTGCCGGAACGACCGATTTTCTGGCAAGTTCAAAATTTGATGTGAAGTTCACAGGAAAGTCAGCACATGCAGGTGTTGAACCTGATTCAGGGAATAACTCTCTCCTTGCAGCTTCGGCCGCCGCCTTAAATTTAAATGCAATTGCACGTCACGGCAAGGGCAGAACGCGTATTAACACCGGTACACTCAGTGCAGGCAGCGGCAGAAATGTCATTGCTGACACTGCATTTATGGAAATTGAAACGCGCGGAGAAACAACTGAACTTAATCATTATATGTACAAGAAAGCAAAAACAGTCATCCAGGCCGCTGCTGATATGTATGAAAATGAAGCTGAAATCATAGATATGGGTGAAGCACCGAATGCCGCATGTTCAAAAGAACTGATTGAAACAGTTAAAGAAGCGGTCAAACACAACAGCAATATTACTGATTTGAGAGATACACTGCCGCTTGGAGCTTCGGAAGATGTGACGATGATGATGGAACGGGTTCTCGAAAAAAATGGCAAAGCGACTTATATGCTCTTTCCGTTTGCTTTGAAATACGGTCATCATCATCCGAAATTCGATTTGGATGAGAGCGTTTTACACGTTGCCGTATCAACATATATAGATATTGTGAACTGGCTGATGAAAAACGGCTAAATATTTAAATAATTAACCTGAATCAGTTGGACAATTTAACAAATAATGTTATCTTAAAAATGCGGAAACAATTAAATAAGTTTTATATTTTCATCAAAAAACAAAGGAGAATTTATTTTATGATACCGTACAAGCACGAACCATTTACAGATTTCTCGTTAGACGAGAACAAAGAAGCATTAAACAAGGGGTTTGAAACAATTA
Organism: Jeotgalicoccus nanhaiensis; assembly: GCF_015235105.1. NCBI lineage: Bacteria > Bacillati > Bacillota > Bacilli > Caryophanales > Staphylococcaceae > Jeotgalicoccus > Jeotgalicoccus nanhaiensis. The sequence goes on along the minus strand of NZ_JADGLW010000004.1, from coordinate 83,620 downwards.
AAAAAGATTTTGGATCGGATTATCCGTTAATCATTAACGGTGAACGCATCCTTACTGATAAAAAACTGGAATCATATAACCCGGCTAAAAAATCAGAAGTCATCGGCAACATGTCACAAGCTGGTGAGAAAGAAGCACTGCAGGCAATGGATGCTGCTAAAGAAACATTTAAAGAATGGAGAAAATCTTCATTTGAATTCCGTTCTGATGTACTATTCAAAGCAGCTGCAATTGTACGTAAAAGAAAATTCGAATTTACAGCAGTGCTAGTAAAAGAAGCCGGAAAACCATGGAAAGAAGCGGATGCAGATACTGCAGAAGCAATTGATTTCCTTGAATATTATGCAAGACAAAACCTTGAATTAAAAGACGGACGCAAAGTTGAATCACGTCCGGGTGAATTCAATAGATTTGATTACATTCCACTAGGCGTCGGCCTTGTTATTTCTCCATGGAACTTTGCTTTTGCAATCATGGCAGGTACGACATCAGCTGCGCTTGTAACAGGGAACACAGTTTTACTAAAACCATCATCTAAAGCGTCGGTAATTGCTTACAAATTTATCGAAGTGCTCGAAGAAGCTGGCCTGCCTAAAGGCGTAGTCAACTTCATTCCAGGTTCAAGCCGTGAAATCGGTGATCTGTTAGTTGAACACAAAGATACTGCATTTGTCTCATTCACAGGTTCAAGAGATGTCGGTATAAGCATTTACGAAAAAGCAGCCATCGTTCAGGACGGGCAGGTTAACCTTAAACGTGTTATCGCTGAAATGGGCGGTAAAGATACTATCGTTGTTGACAGCAGTGCAGATCTTGACCTTGCAGCAGATGCAATCGTTAAATCAGCATTCGCCTTCAGCGGACAGAAATGTTCAGCATGTTCACGAGTTATCGCCTTATCGGACATCCACGATGAATTACTTGAAAAAGTAGTGGAGAGAACGAACAAACTGACAATCGGCGACCCTGAAAATGACAATTACATGGGTCCTGTTATCGATGACGCTTCTGTTGAAAAAATTGAGAAGTATCTTGAAATCGGTAAAGAAGAAGGAGAACTTAAAGCTGGCGGCAAGATCGACAACGAAACAGGCCACTTCGTTCACCCGACAGTATTCGCAGGACTTAAGCACGATGACCGCTTAATGCAGGAGGAAATTTTCGGCCCTGTAGTCGGTTTCGCAAAAGCAGACAACTTCACAGAAGCTGTTGAATTTGCAAACGATACAGACTACGGTCTGACAGGTGCTGTTATTACTAAAAACAGAGAGCACATTGAAGAAGCACGCCGCGACTTCATGGTAGGTAACTTATACTTCAACCGCGACTGCACAGGTGCAATCGTCGGCTACCACCCATTCGGCGGATTCAAAATGTCAGGTACAGACTCTAAAGCAGGCGGACCGGATTACCTTCAGTTACACATGCAAGGTAAAACAACGTCAGAAATGCTTTAAGATATTAAATTTTAAGGATAATCAGTTCTATTTGAACTGGTTATCCTTTTTTTTTTGCATTTATTGAGGGTCTGGGACTTTGGATTGTCATGAAACTCTGTCATGCCAGTCCTGTTGGTTGCGGACACACATGAGACCCGATCATGCGAGTCCCAGAGTCCGCGGATACACATGAGACCCGCTCATGCCAGTCCTGTTGGTTGCGGGTACATATGAGACCGGCTCATGCCAGTCCTGTTGGTTGCGGGTACATATGAGATTTTGTCATGTCAGCCCCAGAGTCCGCGGATACACATGAGACCGGCTCATGCCAATCCCAAAAGTATAGACAATAAAAATTAAACATATTCTTTTATATTATAGAAATTTTTTTGCTGGTTCTATAAGTAAAATTAATTACTAACAAATAATTCTAAATATTTCAAGTCTTTAAATATAAAAAATCTTATCTTATAATGAAAACTTATTAAGAAAATCTTAGGGGGAAGGTTTATTAATAAATGATCTTGAAAGCGTTTGCTCAATTTTGTAAGCGCTATAGTAAACATGGTTTTTCCCTCCCACCAGATATACAAATAGGGGGTATTTCTTTGCTTAGTATTATCGGTTTATTGGTTATTTTAACGATTGTTATTTTACTGATCACTCAAAAGCTCAATCCGATTGTAGCGCTAGTGATCATACCGTTCATCGGTGCTCTCGTTGCCGGTTTCGGTCCGGGAGAAATTACAGAATTCTTTAATGACGGAATCAGTTCTGTTATTTCTGTAGTAATCATGTTTATCTTTGCGATTCTGTTCTTTGGAATTATGCAGGATACAGGAATGTTTAATCCGCTTATTACCAAAATGGTCAGGTTATCCCGGGGGAATGTTATTCTGGTTTCCATGGCTACGGTAATTATTGGGGCAATTGCTCACTTGGATGGTTCGGGTGCTTCGACTTTCCTGATTACCATACCGGCTTTGCTGCCTTTATATAAAAAATTGAATATGAGTCCTTATATGCTCGTCATGCTAATCGGTATGAGCGCGAGTATTATGAATATGGTGCCGTGGGGCGGACCGCTCGGACGAACTGCCGCGGTACTCGGTGTGGATTCCTCAGAATTATGGCAGCCGCTTATTCCGCTCCAGGCTGTGCTGATTGTACTGCTTATTGCTATGGGAGCACTGGTCGGCAGTTTGGAGAAAAAAAGACTCCTTAAAAATGGAACGCTGACTGAAGGAATCAATTTTGATAATTTCAACGTGAATGGTGACAGTAACAGTGAAGCAACATCTTTGGAAAGACCGAAACTTCTCTGGTTTAATCTCCTGCTCACACTTGCTGTGGTCGGTCTGCTGATGTCAGGGCTACTCCCTGCAGGGTTGATATTTATGCTGGCGGTAAGTATTGCCTTGCCGATAAACTACAGAAATATGGATTTGCAAATGGACCGTATTAAAGCCCATGCACCAAGTGCTTTAATGATGGCAGCGATTATTCTGGCAGCAGGATCCTTCCTTGGCATCCTCGGGAACACAGGGATGCTTGATTCACTTGCAGAAGACATGGTAGTTATACTCCCTGCCTTCCTCGTGCCGTTTCTGCATTATATTATCGGTTTCTTTGGTGCACCGCTGGAACTGGTACTTAATACAGATGCATATTACTTTGCTCTCCTTCCAGTAGTAGAGCAGATTGTATCCACTCACGGTGTTGACAGTATTACCGCAGCTTACTCTATTATGATCGGAAATGTTATCGGAACCTTCATCAGTCCGTTTTCTCCGGCCTTATGGCTGGCTGTGGGACTGGCAGGAATTGAGATGGGCCGTTATATAAAATATGCTATCTTCTGGGTTTGGGGATTCAGTGTCCTTGCAATGGTGGCAGCGTTTGTAATGGGAATTATTTAATACTTAATAATTAAAGCAGTATGAACTCTTAGGAGGTCATGCTGTTTTTTATTAGTTAATTATAAGCTTGAAAAGATTGAGCAGTTAGAGTATAACTGAAGTGAAAATTGCTGCAGACTGGAGTGGTAATATGGAGAATACGGATGATTTAAGCATCGCTGTCAAACGCCGAACCTGGTTTTTAGGAATGACGAGACCCGTAAAGATTCAATTTAATGGAAGACTAATAGGAACCGTTGAATCTTTTAAAGAGAAGGAGATGTACATACCAGCAGAAAAAGGCCAGCTGATTTGTACATCTCCTCTGGAAAGGGAGTCTAAACTTAATGTTAAATCCGGCGACGAGGTATTGATAAAAGATACGTTATTCAACAAAACAGCAAATATTCTTTTGGCAGTATGGACTGTTATATTTTTAAGTAATCTTATAGTTTCAGCTCTGTCTGATCCAAATACAGAACTATTTATACCAGTGAACGGTCTGGTTATTTTAATAATATACCTCGTCTTATGTACTGTTTCTTACTTTTCGCGGCAATATAAAATTGTGATAGAACCAAAGATATAAGGACGAAATTATAAAAAATACTCAAAATGGTGCATTGAGACGTGCTAACTTGTTCAAAGTTTCCATTAAATGTTTATTCACAGATGCTTTTTATCACGTATAATAAATAGATATGAATATTAATGGAGAGTAGACAAAATGAGTATTATATTCGGTTTTTTGATTTTTATTTCAACAATTTCTACAGCGGTCTTGTTTGGACTTGCGATGCACGGACACTGGACTGATAAGGATCAGAGCGGATCTTTTTGGAAACCGGTATTTGTGCTGCTGGCTGTGTCCGGCATTCTGATGATTAACCGTGCGCTGATTGTAGACGGTGCGACGATTAATGAAGCATTTTTAATTCTATGGGTTATGGTGTCAATCGCGATGTTTATATCGATGGCATCAAGCCGTTTTTATAAATTAAAGTACAAGGAAAAAGGAAAATTCAGTAAAATTTCACGCAACGCCTTTATACTCGGTTTTATAATATTTCTTTTATTTGTATTTACCTTGCCGGGAACAAATGTTGAAGAAGGAGCAGCTGCTACTGAGTCAGAAACTGTAGAGAAAGCTAAGGATATCGCCCAGGATAATGAAGCAGGCACTGAAGCAGAAAAAGAGGCGGAAGAAGAACGTTTGACTACTGAAAAAGAGAAAGAGGAAGCGGCCAAGGAAAAAGCTCAGGCTGAACAAGAAGAACGTGAAAAGGCTGAGAGAGAAGCTGCAGAGAAAGAGCAGACGGAGAAAGAAAAAGAAGAAAAATTTGCTGCTGAAAAGGCGGCTAAGGAGAAAGAAGAGAAACAGAAAGCTGAAAAAGAGAAGCAGGAGAAAGAGTCTGCTGCTAAGGATGGCATCGCGGAAGTAGAACTTTATCGTGTAGTCGATGGTGATACTGTTCATGTGCTGGACAGCGACAACAATACATTGAAGTTAAGACTTCTCTTGATTGATACGCCGGAAACGGTTCACCCGAACAAGCCTGTAGAACCATTTGGTCCTGAAGCTTCGGCAAGAATGACGGAGCTTATGAGTAATGCAGAGGAACTGCATATTGAGTACGATGAAGGAGCAGAGACGGATCATTACGGCAGACATCTTGTGTACCTGTATGCTGATGGCGTAAACGTGCACGAAGTGCTGCTGGAAGAAGGGCTTGCGAGGGTCGGTTATATTTATGAACAGCAGCGCTATCTCTCAGAATTCCGGGAGAAAGAGCAGTATGCAAAAGATAACCAGCTTGGCATCTGGTCAATTCCCGGCTACGTAAACGAGGGCGGTGAAGGTTTTAACAGTGAAGAGGAAGAAGTTGCTGCTGAAGCGGAACCTGAGATTAACACGGAGCAAAATGTAGAAAGTGATTCAGGTACTTCATATAACTTCGCCAACTGTACCGAATTAAGAACTGTATTTCCGGAAGGCGTAGGAAGTGACCATTCTGCTTACCAGCCGAAAATGGACAGAGATAAAGATAACTGGGCGTGTGAAAATTAAAAATATTTCTAATTTAGGTTGGCTTATTGGTCAGACCATGGTATATTAAGAATGTAGTTTTTAAGGCAAAGTTTAAATAGTTTCTCTTCATTATTTGAAAAAACTCTTTTAAATGTTTAAAACTGCAAAAATAACACGTGCATAAGCACAAGGAGGTTTTTTCAATGAATGAAGGAACTGTAAAATGGTTTAACGGAGAAAAAGGTTTTGGTTTCATCGAGCAAGAAGCAGGAGACGACGTGTTCGTACACTTCTCAGCTATCCAAGGTGAAGGATACAAAACTTTAGAAGAAGGTCAAAAAGTTACTTTTGAAATCGAAGAAGGACAACGCGGACCACAAGCTGTCAACGTTGCAACTGTTTAATAAATAGTTTAATTTTTTAGAGAGACACCTCAGGGTGTCTCTTTTTTTGGTTTCTATATTTATATGATTACCTGGATAAGGAATAGATTTATGTTAATTTTTTGCGGTTTTTCTCCTCTGCTTTTGAGAAGATGTTGCACATTGTCAAAGTCACAGTGACCCGGTAACAGCTCTAGCGGGTCATTGTCAAAGTCACAGTGATCCGGCAGCGACTCTAGCAGGTCATTGTCAAAGCCACCGTGACGGGATGCAACTGTTAAAGTACGATACTAAATCACCGTCGTCGTCCAGCTCTCCAATCACTCACACCAAAATCTCAAAATACCCATTTAAAACACAAAAAACCCGAAACCATTTAATAATGATTTCGGATTTCTCAAAGTTATTAACGAGAGTAGAATTCAACGATTAACTGTTCGTTAATGTCGGCATTTAATTCACTGCGTTCTGGCAGTCTGTCGAAAGTAACTTCTAGGTTATCTTTGTTGAATGTTAAGTACTCAGGTGTGAAGTTGCTTAATTCAACAGCTTCAGCAATGATATCAAGGTTACGTGATTTTTCACGAACTCCGATAACCTGACCTGGTTTAACGATAAATGAAGGGATATCTACACGTTTGCCATCCACAGTGATGTGACCGTGGTTAACTAACTGACGTGCTTGACGCTGTGTGCGGGCAAGTCCTGAAGCACGAACGATTGCGTCTAATCTAGTCGCAAGCAAGATCATGAAGTTCTCACCGTGAACACCTTTCATTTTACCTGAACGGTCGAATAAAGTGCGGAATTGACGTTCGTTAATTCCATACATGTAACGGAGTTTTTGTTTCTCCTGTAATTGCATACCGTACTCTGATAATTTAATTCTTTGTGTTGGACCGTGCTGACCCGGCGGGTACGGACGACGTTCCAATTCTTTGCCTGTGCCAGTCAGGGAAATTCCTAAGCGGCGTGATTTTTTCCAGATTGAACCTGTAAAACGAGCCATAATTAGCTCCTCCTTATGTTTTATAATATATGCAAAAAACATCATAAGGGAATAATCTCCTGCGAGGGTATACGATTTAAAGTGCCTTCGCCTCATAGCATTGGTTACGCAGCACACCAACCGCGGGGACCGCATACTTACTTGCAATGATTATCCGCTACTTATACTGTTCATTTACACAATAATTCATTTTACACCTTCGGATACCCAAAGTCAATATTAAATGTAGTTAATTAAAGTATCAACAAAGGCTTTTAAGCCGTTGCGGTCTTCTTCTGTGAAACGTTCGTAAATCGGCGCATCGATATCGAGCACTCCGATGCCTTTGCCGTCTTTGTAGAGCGGCAGAACGATTTCGGATTTGCTGTTTGCGTCGCAGGCGATGTGACCCGGGAATTCATTTACATCATCCACGATAAAAATATCGTTGCCGCGGAAAGCTGTACCGCATACGCCTTTGCCGTTTTCAATGCGCACGCATGCAGGGAGCCCCTGGAACGGTCCGAGTACTAATTCATTCGTTTTTTCTTCATATAAGTAGAAACCGACCCAGTTAATATCTTTAAGGAAATAATTTAAAAGGCTGGATGCGTTTGACAGATTCGCAATTCTGTCCGATTCATCTTCGATAAGACTTTTCAGCATTTTGTTGAGTGTCTCGTAATCTTTAATTTCAATATTAGTAAACATATTATGCCTCCGTGCTTTTTATGTATATTGGTGATTTTAAAGAATTATACATTTATATGTTTTGCAACGCAACGTTTTGAGCTATAATTGAGTATATATCTAGGAGGTAAAGTGTATGTGGGTGTATATATTAATCGCGATTATCATTTTGGTTATCGTGGCAGCAGCTGTACTGCTGTACTTAAGATCTGTAAAAACACAAATGATTGATACTCAATACAGCAGACTGCATGAAGTAAATCAGCTTCCATTTAAATTGGATTTAGTGAAATTAAAAAACTATAACCTGCACGGCGAAGCGAAAGAGCTTTACGACAAATGGCAGGATGAATGGAACGAAACATTAAATACTCATAGTACACATGCAACAAATGCACTTGAACAGTCTAAAACAAACGTTGAGCAATTTAAATTTGCCAAAAGTACAAAAAATAATGAGCTCGCAGGGGAAAATATCGAGATTATTAAAAATAAGTACGATGAACTGACTGAAGAAGTTGCAGGGTTTACAAAAGCTGTTGAAGAGGGGAAGCATCAGAATATTGAAAGCGAACGCTTGTACCGCGAAGCAAAACGCGATGTACTCGCCAACGGCCACAAATTCGGAGATGCGAAAAAACCGCTGGAAGAAGTTATTAAAGCTTATGAGCCGGAAGTTGCAAGGTACGAAAAAATGGTCAATGATGGAAACTATCTGCGTGCCAATGAGTTTATCTTCAACACTTACAACGAACTGCTGAACTTAAAAGACAGCATGGATGAAATTCCGAAACTTATTAAAGAAGTTCAAAAAGAACTGCCGCAGCAGTTCCAGGAACTGCGTTACGGCTGCAGAGATTTGCGTGCTAAAGGATACGATCTTGATCACATCAAAGTAGAAAACAGATTGTCAACGCTGAAAAGCAACTTAAACCGCGTTGAACCGCTGGTTGCGAAACTCGAGCTTGAAGAAGCCGACTCTATTTTAGAGAGTATTCACGACGAGCTGGATGATATGTATGAACTTGTAGAGCATGAAGTTAATGCAAAGAATAAGTTCGACGGCGGCAAGGATGTTATTACAGATGAATTATTTAACGCCAAAGCATTGAACTATACACTGCGCACTGAAATCGATTATATTAAAGATCAGTATCATATCGATGAATCCGATGTTCAAAAGGTAATGAATTATGAAAACGAAATTGAAAATCTGATTTCGATTTACAGCGGTATGATTGAAGAAACTGAGAAAAACACGACGCGCTACAGTGCTATCGTGGATAATATCGATTATTTAAAAAATAATGCGCATACGATTCATGAAGAACAGAACAGCATTCAGGAGCATCTGGTCAGTTTGCGTGAAGATGATGCGGAAGCTCGTGAGAATCTGCGTTACGTCAATGACCGGAAAGAAAAGGTGTACCGTGAACTGATGGCATCGAACCTCGTAACATTGCCTGAGCAGTTTATCGTTATGAAACATGAAATTGAAGTAAATATCAAAGAAATTGAAAATTACTTCAGCCGGCGCCCGCTGAATGTGGAATACGTTAAAGCCAAAGTAAATGATACTGTTCTGATGATGAATAAATTTGAACAGGAAGCATATGCGGTGATGAGAGATTCAGAGCTGACGGAGCTGATGATTCAGTACGGCAACAGATTCCGCAGTACGGATGCGGATTTGAATGCTCATTTAAATGAAGCAGAGCGCTTATTTAAAGAAAACCGCTACAAACGTGCACTGGACGTTGCTAAAGATGCAGTGGAAAGTGTGGAGCCCGGCAGTGCGGCGAAAATAGAAAAACAATATGATAATAATTAACATCATGACTTAGGATATGTCATATCCTAAGTCATTTTATGTGAGAGGTGAATTAGGATGATATATTTTGATAATGCGGCGACGACAGCACCTTACAAAGAGGCGCTTGGAACATATATAACAGTGAGCGAAAAATATTTTTACAATACAGCAAGTATTCATCAAAGCGGCAAAGATGCAGCGAAGCTGCTTGAAGCGGCTCGCGCTCAAATACTGGATCTGATGGGCTTGAAGACTTATGATTTAGTTTTTACAGCAAGTGCGACGGAAAGTAATAATATAGCGATTCAAAGTATGCTGAGACGGAAGAAACAGTTCGGCAGTACGATATTGACGAGTGAGCTCGAGCACCCGAGTATCGTCAACGTGCTGGAAGCAATGAAAAAGGATGGTTTTACGGTTAAGTATATTAATACCAACGAAGACGGTACGGTAAATTTAGATCATTTAAAATCATTGCTGGATAGCGATGTTGTTTTCGTAACAGTGATGGCGCTGAATAACATTATCGGCAGCATCCAGCCGATAGAAGAAATTATCCGGATGCTTAAAGACTATCCAAAAGTTCATTTCCATGTCGATGCGACTCAAGCGATTGGCAAGACGGACTTGAATTACAACGGTGTCGATACAATCAGTATTTCCGCCCATAAATTTAACGGAGTAAAAGGCATCGGGGGACTGTTTATAAGAGATCTCGCAACAATGAGACCTATCCAGTACGGCGGAGGGCATGAGTATAATGTCAGAAGCGGGACAGTCAATCTGCCAGGAGCGGTATCAATGTCTAAAGCGCTCCGTCTGACGCTCGGTGAGGCGCGTGAAGTAAAGGAAAGACTATCGCAATTTAATGAGAAAATAAGAACGGCTGTACAGGACCTCGAATTTATTTATCTTCAGCCGAAGGCAGCGTCTTATATCGTGAACATGTCATTTATCGGTGCAAAAGGCGAAGTAGTCGTAAACGCCTTATCAAAACGCGGTATTGCGGTGTCGACGACAAGCGCCTGCGCATCCAAACTGGCCACGTTGAACGAGACGCTGCTCGCCTTAAATAATGAAGATAAAATTATCGAAGGCAGCATCCGTATATCGATGGGGCGTCATACCACTGAAGACGATGTAAATAAATTGATTACAGCATTACGAGAGGTTTACGAAGAATTAGGAGATGTACTGAAATGAAATTTGATCATATATTAATACGCTACGGCGAACTGACCCTGAAAACAAAAAACAGAAAAATGTTTGTAAATGCACTTCGCGACCGGATGATGAAAGCATTGAAACAGTATGACGTACAAATTAAAGCGAATCGAGACCGCGCATATATCGTTTTAAACGAAGAAGATCCGCATGAAATTATTGATAAACTGACTAATATCAGCGGTATTTTAAGCATGTCGCCGGTCGTCAGACTGGCAAAAACGGATGAGGCAATGAAGGAAACAGCTCTTAAATTTGCTAATGAAATTGAAGCGGGCCATACTTTTAAAATAGAAGTGAAACGGGCGGACAAGCAGTATCATCTGGATACCTACGGCGTCCAGCAGCTGCTGGGCAACCATGTCTTCGAAAACACATCGCATCTTACAGTTAACGTCAAAAATCCAGATTATAAAATACTGGCAGAAATAAGACCAGATGCAATTTACATGTACTACGAAACGATTAAAGGACTTGGCGGCCTGCCGCTCGGCACCGGCGGCAAAGCGCTGCTCATGCTGTCAGGCGGAATTGACTCGCCGGTAGCGGGAATTGATATTATGCGCCGCGGTGTGGAAATCGAAGCGATTCACTTTCACTCTCCGCCTTACACGAGCCCGCAGGCGACTGACAAAGTTAAGGCACTCGTCGATATTATGAGTGAAAGAACGGGTTATGATATTAAACTTCACATCGTTCCGTTTACAGAACTGCAGACAACCTTGTATGACCGAATTCCGGATAACTTGTCGATGACTTCGACACGCCGTATTATGCTCCGCATCGCTGAAAAATTAACTAAGAAAATTGGCGGAGAAGCAGTCGTCAACGGTGAAAACCTCGGGCAGGTTGCTTCGCAGACCTTGACAAGCATGTACGCGATAAATGAAGTGACCACACTGCCGGTTCTCCGTCCGCTGCTCACTTTAGAGAAAAATGATATTGTGAAAATGGCAAAAAAAATGGGAACATATGAAACTTCCATTCTGCCATTTGAAGACTGCTGTACAATCTTTAAACCGAAAGCACCGAAGACGAAACCATCATTGGAATCGGTGAAGAAATTCGAAGACGTCGTTGACTTTGAACCGATGATTGAAAAAGCGATGGAAAATATCGAAGTATATATGCCGTCGAAAAAAGAAAAAATTGAAGATGACTTCAGCGATCTGCTGTAAGGCGTGTTATCCCCGGAAGATTGACTTCCGGGGATTTTTTATATAGCTTGAAACTAAACTGAGAATTAAAGGGGGAAATTTATGAGAAGTTTAGGATTTTTATGTCTGCTTGGTGTAATTTTATTATTCGGCACGCTGGCTTTGGATTTACATAACTTTGGTTTGTTGACTTACGGACTTGGATTCATTTTAACTATTCTGGCAGTATATTTTTTTGCTAAAGATAATAAAATGAAGAGAAGGTAATTTCTTTTAATACTGAACCTCTGTCGTACTCGGGAGCTAGTTCAAGTCCAACGTCAAATCGCTGTCGTACTCGGGAGCTAGTTCAAGTCCAACGTCAAATCGCTGTCGTACTCGGGAGCTAGTTCAAGTCCAACGGCCGATCACCGTCGTAATCGGGAGCTAGTTCAAGTCCAACGGTAAACCGCCGTCGTACTCGGGGTCCCGTTCAAGTCCAACGGTAAATCGCCGTCGTACTCGGAAACCGTCGAAAATCGTTAATTCTCCAAAAAGCCACACAAAAAGGCAGATTCTCTTCGAAATCTGAGGGTCTGCCTTTTAAATTTGCTTATATATCCCAGCGCTCAGGAAGCAGCGCGCTCAAGGGAACAATTCTGTCTCCGGATACATGAACATTGCATTCATAATTTCTGTTATTTATCTGCACGATAAACTCCCTGCACCTGCCGCATGGCGGAAGTACACGGCCGTCACGGTGCACCGCGATAATTTCTTTAATGCGTGTTTCGCCTGCCGTAACCATCGCTGCAATTGCTGAATGTTCTGCGCAAAATCCGATCGAGCAGGCGACATCGATTGCAACGCCGGTAAATACATTATCATTTTCCGTTAAAAGTGCAGAAGCAACATAGCCGGCTTTGCCGTTCCGCGCAAGTTTTCGCGGCCGGAGCGTATTTTTCGCCATCTTATGCAAATCAAGATTTTCTGTCATATTTCTCCGCCGCCTTTACAGGAAATTCCTCTGCGTTTTGTGCCAGAATGTATTATTGTGCAGTCTAATAGTTTTAATTGTTTTATCACTTAACTTGATACTCACTTTTTCAGTGTTCTGCACGCTTAAAGCTTCATTGTCCATGCTCATAATCGGATAGTAATTATCGGACTGGTCGATAACTATTGTAATAGGACGTTCCTTCGAGAGGAGAAAACTCGTTCCGAGTGTACGGTGATTATTATTGTTGACACTGCCGAGTTCTGTTACCTGCATGGCGTTGATCAGAGGATCAACTACGGCGCCGCCGAGCGATTTGTTATAGCCTGTTGAACCGGTCGGTGTCGAAACCACGATTCCGTCTCCATTAAAATGTTCAAACAGAAAATCTTCTATGTAAATATCCATCATAATTGTGCGGACCAGGCTCGAGCGCAGTGTAAATTCATTCAGGCAGTAGTTGGGCTGGTTATTATTTACTTTTACTTCGATAACAGGATAGTTGCGCATCTCGAAGTTATTCAGATTAAATACCTGTCTGATTTCAGCCAGATTATGGTAGTTGAAGTCCACATACATATAATTGCGTTCTTCAATCCCGATGCCGATGTACATACAGTCGTTTCTGAAATCATTTTTTCTGACCGCCTGTAAAAAGGCACCATCTCCGCCAATTGATGCAACGATACTCGCGTCATTACAATTATCAACAGTTTTAATTCCGAGATTATCGAACAGGTTCACAAGATCGCTGACAATTTTTTTAGAATTTTTATTACTGGGTTCAAAGAAATAAATAGTGTTATTTACCATATTTAAAGTACTCCTATATCTAAATAATTGTTTTATCCATTTTAGTTAATTATTAAATAATATATTTATTTCAAATTATATACTAGTGAATGATTTTATGCATGACTATCGTTTAAATATAAGTCTTCACAGCATATCTTGTGTCTGTCAAAAACGATAAAATCTCTACTGTAATTTGAAGATAAAAAATTCCGGCTGTGAGGCGAAACGTAATTAAAAAAATGTTATCATAAAATGGACTTTTAAAAATAGGAGGATCTTTCATGAAAAGAATTATCGCTTTAGTTTCAGCAATCGCGCTTGTGATACTCGGTCTCGGCACGTCGTTTATGACATCGCTGTGGGCGAGTGACTGGCAGGATATGTTCGATGACTTTTCAGATTCAGGAGCACCGATTTCCCAGGTGCTGGAAGAAGGGGATGCAGGCAGTAAAATTGCCGTCGTAAATTTTGACGGCGTGATTCAGGATACAGGTTCTATGGGCGGCGGAATGTTCGCGACAGAAGGTTACGACCATCCGATGACAATCCAGGCCTTAAAAGATATTGCAGCTGATGATACATACAGTGCAGTATTGCTGAATGTTAACTCACCGGGCGGCGGTGTCTTCGAAAGTGCAGAGATACATAAGTATTTAATGGAAATTAAAGAAAGCGGCAAGACAATTTACAGTTCGATGGGGAATATGGCAGCGTCCGGCGGCTACTACGTATCTGCACCGGCTGATCAGATTTTCGCCACTGATGAAACAATAACAGGTTCAATCGGTGTCATAATGCAGAGCATGAACTACAGTGAACTTGCTGAAAACTTCGGCATTTCTTTCGATGTGTATAAGAGCGGCAAAATGAAAGATATGATGTCCGCTTCACGCGAAGCTACTGAAGAAGAGCAGGATTACCTGCAGAGCATTGTCGATACGATGTTCCAGGATTTTGTTGATGTGGTAGCTGACGGCCGCGGCATGTCAGAAGAACAGGTAAGAGAGCTTGCTGACGGCAGAATTTACCTCGGCGGCGAAGCAATTGAAAACGGACTGGTTGACCAGGAAGGCTACTTTGACGATGCACTGACTGCCTTGAAAGAAGAAATCGGCGGGACACCGCAGGTAGTTGAATTCGGCGGCGCTCAAACGACTTCATTCCCGTTCGGTGTTAAAGTCCAGAACGCTCTTGAAAGTATTACCGGCGGCGGAGAAGTTAAAATGGTTCAGGAACTGATTAACAACCGTCAGGGTGCCGAACCGATGTATCTATATGAATAAGGAGGGGTATCGATGGAAGAGACTAACGGAATTGTAAGAAAAGATACCGATTATATCCAGCAGCTGGAATATATGACCCACGCTGCCTTTTTCCCGAGATTCGTCGGCTATCTTATAGATATTATCGTCCTTTGGGCTGTGGCTCAACTGACAATCGTACCGGTTCTGACTATGCTCGGTGTTAGAGATGTCTTTTTCGGGATCGAAGCATTGTCGCTTGAAAATATCTCGACGACACTTTTGTATTTTATCTACTTTACACTGATGACTTACTTCTTTAAGCAGACACTCGGCAAAATGATATTAGGCATCAGCGTTATTTCTTCAAAAGGAAAGAAACTGACTTTTTCTCAGGTGTTTTTCAGGGAAACAGTCGGCAGAATCATTTCGAATACTTTATTGTATTTACCATACCTTGCAGTGCTGTTTACCGATTCAAAAATCGGACTGCATGACTTTATCGCTGACACGTACGCGGTGAATAATAAGTACAAGGCTTACGGTGATGCTATTAAAAGTGAAATGACTCCGGAGAATGCACAGAAGCTGCAGGAGAAAGAAGAATTCAGCACCGCATCAAAACGCAACTTCTAATAGAACCCGATGTTAAGTAATTGAAGCGGCGGAGACGATATAATATAATCAGGTAACTAGGACTATCCTAAATGGATAGTCCATATTTTTTTAAAGAGGGATATAAATGGCGAAAACTACGATGGAACAAGTATATGAAGAACTGAATACCAGAATAGATGAGATTGTTAAAAAAGATGAAAAACCGAGACTGGAAGCACTTGCTGAAAGCCTGCTGCAGGTGAATGCGGAAGGTTCTTTAAGCGACCTCAGAAAAGCTTTTCAGTTTTCCTATCTGAACCAGGTCAAAGAAGAGCCGGTGCAGAGCAACCACCAGCTGACACCGGATGCAATCGGCTACCTAGTTGCGCATATTATCGATTTATTTACTGCAGGCAAAGAAACTGAACTGCTCGATATCGGCAGCGGTACAGGGCATCTTGCGATGACAGTTAAGGAAATGGTCGATAATGTAAACTTGTCCGGGGTTGAAGTTGATCCGGCACTCGCGGAAATTAACGCAAACCTGTGCGAATTTTTAAAAGTGCCGATGTATATTCATCCGCAGAACGTCATTGAACCGAGCAGGATTCCGTCAGGTGATATCGCGATTGGCGACCTGCCTGTAGGGTATTACCCGCTGCCTGCTGCCAATTACAAGACAGCCTTTGAAGAAGGACAGAGCTATGCGCATCTTTTAATGCTTGAAGCGGGTATGAATTTAGTGAAAGACGACGGCCTCGGGGTCTTTATCGTACCGTCGAATATGCTGGAAGAAAATAACGAAACGATTAAAAAATATATTTCTGAAGATGCGACACTGCTGATGTTTTTAAATCTGCCGGCAACGATTTTCAAAACTGAAAAACAGCGGAAATCAATTATTGTGCTGAAGAAAGGTTTCTCGCCTCTTGTTAACAACGAAGTATTAATCGGCGATGTGCCTGACTTTAAAAATGCTGCGAAAATGCAGGAATTTTTACGTCAGCTGAACGACTGGTATGAACAGTACAGCGGAAAGCAGTGATAACACCATGACAAAAATACTTGCGATAAATGCCGGCAGTTCGTCTTTTAAGTTCGAGCTCTTTAATATGCCTGAAGAAACTGAAATTGCACGCGGGCTGGTTGAACGCATTGGTCTTTCCGGCGGGAAATTCACCTTGAACAGCGAAGGCGGCCGCGAAATAATTGAAAGAGATTTTAGAAATCATAAAGAAGCAGTTAACGTGATGCTGGAAACTCTAGTGGATAAAAATCTTATCCAATCAATCGAAGATATTGACGGTACCGGCCACCGTGTAGTGCACGGCGGAGAAACATTTACCGATGCCGTTGTTATCGATGAAGCAGTTACCAGAGAAATCGAGAAGCTGTCTGAATTTGCGCCGCTCCATAACCCGGCTAACCTCATGGGGATTCAGGCGATGATGGAGCTGCTGCCTGACGTGACTCATGTCGCAGTATTTGATACATCCTTCCATCAGACGATGCCGGAAAGTTCTTATCTGTACAGCCTGCCTTATAAGTATTATAAAGACTACCGCATCCGTAAATTCGGCTTCCACGGCACGAGTCATAAATATGTGACGAATCGTGCCGGCGAGCTGTTAAAACGTCCGCTTGAGGAACTGCGTCTGATCAGCTGCCACCTCGGTAACGGAGCGAGTATCGCTGCAGTTAAAGCAGGCGAGTCGCTGGACACGTCGATGGGCTTTACCCCGCTCGCTGGTGTGACGATGGGAACGCGCTCGGGTAACATCGACCCGTCGCTCATCCCTTACATAATGGAAAAAACCGATAAAAGTGCAGTGGAAGTGCTGAACGTGCTGAACAAAGAATCCGGTCTGCTTGGTGTCAGCGGATTTTCAAGCGATTTAAGAGACATTACTGAAGAAGCGAAAAATGGCAATGAACGCGCTGAACTGGCCTTAGAAGTATTCAGCTCGAGCATCCATAAATATATGGGCTCCTATGCTGCCCGCATGGGCGGTGTGGATGCGATAATATTTACAGCGGGTGTCGGGGAAAACTCTGCGCTGATCCGTGAAAAAGTATTGAACAGTCTCGAATTTATGGGAGTTTATCTGGATAAGAAGACGAACAATGAAACCGTCGGTATTGAAGCGACAATCAGTCATTCCTATTCACCGGTTAAGGTGCTGGTAATTCCGACGGATGAAGAAGTGATGATAGCAAGAGAAGTCTTGAGCAAGATGGCTTAGTAAGAATGGCTGGAACTATACATTGTGAGATTTTCATTTGCCGCTTTCATCGGATAATGATGGAGGCGGCTTTCCATCTTTAAAAAGAAAAAAAACTCATGCCTGCTTGAAACACCTCTTGGATATCTCAAGCAGACACGAGCTCTACCTAAAATTAATTTTACTATATATATTTTAAGTGTTCAAGTAATGTCATGCAATTTAAAGGAAGATACTAGAAATAAAGGATGAGATGAATGTATGTTTGAATCTGTAAGACTGACTAATCAAATACTAAATGAATTGGGATCTTCTGAAGTAAACGATGTTGAAATTGAACCATTGAATATTGAGTATGAAAGCTGTCTTTTTTATATAGATCAAAAGAAGTACAGAAGCAGAAGAGCGAAAAAAACACCAAATAAAAAAGGTTATTTTACTGTCTTTTGGATAAAAGACGATAATAATAAAAACCGGCCGTACAATTGGGAGGAAACTCCCGGGAAAATAATAATTACTTTTATAGACGAGGATAAAAAAGGCCAATTTATATTTCCGAAGGAAGTTTTATCGGAAAGAAATATTATTACAACAGATAATAAGAAAGGCAAGATGGCTTTAAGAGTTTATCCACCTTTCGAAACCTCACTGAATAAAACGGCTGAACAGACTCAGAAATGGCAAAGTGACTATTTTATTGATTTGACGGATAGTATTAATAAAACAAAATTTAGTGAGTTATACTAAAAATAAAAAGAAAAGGTGATTTTTATCATGAAAATCAGAGCGCTCGAAGAAACGGATTTGAAGTTTGTCCATCAGCTGAATAATGAATATTCGATTATGTCCTACTGGTTTGAAGAACCGTATGAATCACTGACCGAATTAAAACATCTATATAAAAAACATTTGATTGACGATGATGAGAGAAGATTTGTCATTGAGGACGACGGAGTACTGGCGGGAATTGTCGAGCTGGTTGAGATCAACTACATCCACAGAAACTGTGAAATCCAAATTATCGTGCAGCCGGAATTTAACGGCAGAGGCTATGCGAAATTTGCCTTCCGAGAATGTCTGGCATACGCCTTCGATATTTTGAATATGCACAAAGTCTATCTGTATGTCGATACGGACAATGAAAAAGCAGCTCATATATACAAAAAGAGCGGCTTTACGATAGAAGGAACTTTAAAAGAACAATTTTATACTAAAGGTGAATATCAGGACGCCTATCTGATGGGGCTGTTAAAGCGCAATTGGCACCGGGGAGACTAACCAGTTCTTATGGACTGTTTTTTTAATTCGGAAAAATAGGGTATAGAATAAAAGATAACTCTAAATTGTTTAGACAGGAGTGTAACTATGCTTGTAGTAATAGATGTTCAAAATGACACTTTTGATGAAAGAGGGAGCAACTTTGCGGAATGGTCCAAGGTCATTGAAGAGGCTGTTGCAAAAAGAATTGACCAGGCAATAGAGAATAACGAATCCATTATCTATACAAAAAATTTGTATCCCGATTTTGAATATGATGAACGCTCCGCAGAATCCATTCATTTTGATGAAGCGATATATCCCAAATTCTACACACGGCTTGAGGATTACGGTGACGAATACACGAAAACTTTTTACGGCATTCCGCCGAACCAGGCGCAGAATATATATGAGAACTATAAAGATGAAGTCGAGACGAACCAGACCATTGAATTTATCGGTGTCGAAACAAACGTCTGTGTCCTCGCAAATATTATGGTGATTCAAAATATTTTCCCGGAAGCGAATATTACGGTGAATAAAAAACTTGTGGCCGCAGCAAGCGATGACCTGCACGATAAAACGCTTGAAGTACTGTCGAATATGAATGTATTTGTAGTGGAATAAAGACTCGGGACAATGAATGTCCTGAGTTTTTTTGTTCTATGGGAAGTTAGGGGGGGTGGATGCCCATGTGGTTTTGACATGGGCATTTAAACGGTGTTGGATTCCCATGTGGTTTTGACATGGTCATTTAAACGGCGTTGGATTGCCATGTAGTTTTGACATGGGTATTTAAACGGTGCTGGATTGCCATGTGGTTTTGACATGGTCATTTAAAAGGTGTTGGATTGCCATGTAATTTTGACATGGGTATTTAAACGGTGCTGGATTGCCATGTAATTTTGACATGGGTATTTAAACGGTGCTGGATTGCCATGTGGTTTGGACATAGCCAATTAAAAGGCGTTGGATGCCCATGTGGTTTTGACATGGGCATTTAAACGGTGTTGGATTCCCATGTGGTTTTGACATGGGCAATTAAACAGTGCTGGATGCCCACCTAACTTGAACATGGGCACCCAACCAGCAAAAGTATCTCAACGCACATAAAAAAAGAGGATATCGCTCCGATATTCTCTTGAAACACTATTTATTTCTCTCGGCTTTTATCTTCTCAACGCCTTCACGCACGAGTGGTGCAACTTTTTCGCCAAACAGCTCAATCGTTTTAAGCACCTGCTCGTGCGGCATTGTACCGACCGGTGTCTGAAGTGTAAAGCGCTCAACGCCCATATGTTCATATAAGGCGATAATTTTTCTTGCCACAGTTTCGGGACTGCCGACATATAAAGCGCCTTCCGGATCGCACATATTATCGAAGGCTTCTCTCGTATACTGTCCCCAGCCGCGCTCGCGGCCGAGCCTTGTCATCGAACTTGAAATAGCTGGAAAGAACAAATCGCGTGCTTCACCGTCTGTATCCCAAATGAATCCGTGTGAGTTTGTTGCGACTTTCAGTTTGCTTTTATCGTGTCCTGCTGCTTCACCGATTTGACGGTAAAAGTCAGCGATTCTTGCAAACTGAAAAGGGCTGCCGCCGATTATTGCGAGCACTAAAGGCAGTCCGAGTTCTCCGGCGCGTTTAGCGGATTGCGGTGTACCGCCGCTTGCAATCCAAATCGGGATTTCATCCTGCACTGGTTTTGGGAAAATCTCAGCATTTTCTAAAGCCGCTCTATGCGTTCCGGACCAGTTAATTTTTCCGCCTTTTTGCAGTGTAAGGAGCAAATCCAGTTTTTCATTAAACAGTGTATCGTAATCGTTTAAATTGTAGCCGAACAGCGGAAACGATTCGATAAACGACCCGCGTCCTGCCATTATTTCAGCACGGCCGCCTGAAATTCCGTCTAAAGTCGAAAAACGTTCATAAACGCGTACCGGATCATCCGAAGAAAGAACCGTCACACCGCTAGACAGACGGATATTTTTAGACACTGCTGCGCCCGCTGCGAGTACGACATCCGGTGCACTGACTGCATAATCATTTCTGTGATGTTCCCCGATTGAAAACACATCGAGACCGGCGCGGTCAGCTGTTTCTATTTCGCGCACGAGTTCCTGCAGACGTTCTGCATGGGATATTGTTTTTCCGGTTTGAGGATCAAAAACCGCATCTCCAAACGTATTAATTCCAAGTTCCATAAGTAACCTCCGGTTATAAATTTGAATTCAGTGTAGCTGATATTCTTCAAATAAAAAAGTAATGAGCTCGAAAGCCCATTACTTTAATATAAATCATTCAATTTAACATTAGCGATTTTGTTCAATAAATTCTTCAGTCGCTACCATAGGCTCAAAGTCCGTAGGTAATGTTTCAGTGCGGACAACCAGCACGTCACATTTAGCGTTTCTTACGATAGCTTCAGAAACCGAACCGATAATAAAACGTTCTACAGCGTTCAAACCAGTCGATCCGCAGGCGATTAAGTCTGCGCCGATTTTTTCTACGGCTTTTTTAGGAATGATTGATTTAGGTGAACCATAGTCGATGATTTTCTCTACATGTTCAACACCTTTATCTAATGCGACTTTCTCATATCCGTCCAGCAATTTTTGCGCAAATTCGTTGGCACGTGCTGAAATTGAACGGTCGTACGCTTCAACAGACGCGAAAGAGCGAGTATCGATAACGTTGATAATAGAAAGTTTCGCGTTGTTACGTTTCGCAGCTTCGACTGCTTTCTGGAATGCCCATTCTGCTTCGTGTGATCCGTCTACTGCAACTAGGATGTTTTGATATTGTAACATTTAAAATCAACTCCATTTCCTCTTCTTAGTTATATTATACCACATGTATGCGCTCTCAAAACTTTAAATATTGAGACAATTATAGACCAAATTGTGACTTATTGTGATACAATATATTTGTTTGAATAAAGGGGGATTTGGAAATGATTATTGGTATACCGAAAGAAGTAAAAAACAACGAAAACAGAGTCGGTTTAACACCGGGCGGCGTTTACGCTTTCGTGCAGGCCGGACATACTGTTCGCGTAGAAAAAAATGCAGGCAGCGGTTCTTATTTTGAAGATGAAGCATACATTGAAATGGGTGCAGAAATCGTCGGTACTGCAGCTGAAGCCTGGGATTCAGAAATGGTTGTAAAAGTAAAAGAACCATTAGCCGAGGAATTCGATCTTATTAAAGAAGAATCTATTTTGTTTACATACTTGCACCTTGCTCCGGAAGAAGCTTTAACTCAAGTGCTTGTCGATAAAAAAGTAACGGCAATTGCCTATGAAACGATTCAGCTGCCGGACGGCTCGCTGCCCCTTCTGGCGCCGATGAGTGAAGTCGCTGGACGCATGGCACCGCAGGTCGGCGCTGAGCATCTGAAAAGCATCAACGGCGGAAAAGGTATTCTTCTCAGCGGAGTTCCGGGGGTAGAAAAAGCTAAAGTGACTATCGTCGGCGGGGGAGCTGCAGGTACGAACGCTGCTAAAATGGCAGTCGGCCTCGGTGCGGACGTAACAATTTTAGACTTGAATCCAAAACGCTTAAGAGAACTCGATGATTTATTCGGTCCGCGCGTACAGACATTAATGTCAACGCCTTTAAACATTAAAGACTCCGTAGAATCGAGTGATTTAGTAATTGGTGCAGTATTAATTCCGGGAGCGAGAGCACCGAAACTTGTCACTGAGGAAATGATTAAAAATATGGCGCCGGGCTCTGTAATCGTCGATATCGCAATCGATCAGGGCGGTATTTTTGAAACGACTGATAAGATTACAACCCACGATGACCCGACCTATGTGAAGCACGGTGTGATTCATTATGCAGTAGCAAACATGCCGGGAGCTGTACCGCGTACATCAACAAACGCACTGACAAACGCAACACTTCAGTACGGACTCTTGATTGCCAACAACGGCTACAAAGAAGCACTAGTTAAAAACCCTGTTATTGCAGGCGGATTTAACACCTTCCAAGGTCATGTAACTTATGAAGCAGTTGCAGAAGCTCAAAACAGAGAGTACGTCAGCATTCACGATTTACTGAAATAAAATAAGGAATGGCAGCCGTCGCAGCTGCCATTTTTATTTGAAATGAGATTCCATGAACGTCGTTATTTCAACAAAGTACATGCAGTATTTTCTATGAACGTTGTCGATTCAATAAAGTACATGCAATACTTTCTATGAACGTTGTCACTTCAACAAAGTCCATACACTAGATAAAACGCTCTATTTATCAATCACAGCAACATCAAACGGAATACTTTTCTTTAAATCCTCGAGCTGTTCAGTCCGGACCAGCGGAATAATCGACAGCCGCTTCTTCACGTGCATTTTTAACTTCGCAAGAGGCTGCAGTTCTTTAAAGTTTCTAATATCAATCTCCCGAAGGTCGTATATCACCCCGGAGACGTCATGATCGATAAAAATCTCGGCGAGACGGCTGTGTAAAAAGTAGGGAACCTTCGTAAAGGACGGCCCGATGATAAAGTGCTTGTTCCTGATTTCATTCGACAGAGTTTCGATAAGCGCCGTATCCACATCATGAAAGTCGCGTGTAAATATCTGGTCGACTATAAATCCGTCGGCTGCAGTTTCTCCGCGTATCGTTTCAATCAGTGTATTTTCAATCATGAAGCCGTTCGTCTCATGGAAGTTGTTTATCGCTATATAAATTTCGCCGGCTGGTGTAAGCGCGCGCTGCATGGCCGGCAGTGTTAAATTCGGTGTGTTAAAGTCAGGGTAGGCAAAGAGTACAGCGTCAGCTTCCATACTGAGTGCATGTGTTAAATAAATATGTTTCATCGTATCGTCTCCTTATATGCAAAATGTCATTTTGATGATTATTAAAATGTATTTACGGGAATAGACTATTATTAATAATTTTAAACAGGAGTGGTAATTTTGACTGTAAAATTTCATGGACACGCGGTGCTTTCGTTCAATAATAATGACACAGATGTCATTATCGACCCGTTTATTAACGGCAACGATTTAACAGATTTAACGGTTGAGAACATTAAAGCTGATTATATTATACTAACACACGGCCACAATGACCATGTGGGCGATACAATTGAAATCGCTAAAAATAATAACGCGACAGTAATCGCACCTGTGGAACTCGCGGCTTATGTAGAAGCACAAGGCGTGGAAAATACTGTCGGCATGAATGTCGGCGGGGAAGGCGAGTACGACTTCGGTAAAGTGAAATTCGTTCACGCATTCCACACGTCAAGCTACACAGATGGCGAAGACGTAACCCATTACACAGGTGAGCCGATGGGCTTAATTTTAACAATTAACAATAAGAAAGTTTACGTTACAGGCGACACCGGTCTGTTCGGCGATATGGAACTGATTGCTAAAAGAAATGGACCGATTGATGTATGCTTTATTCCAATCGGCGACCACTTTACTATGGGCATCGACGATGCGGCTTACGCAATTAACGAACTGATTAAACCGACGATTGCTGTGCCGGTGCACTTCGATACCTTCCCGCCGATTAAGCAGGACCCGGAAGAATTTAAAGACAAAGTCAGAACGGTCTGCCAGGTGCTGAAACCGGGCGAAGCAGTCCAGTACTCATAGAAAGATGAAGGAAACTCTCTGTGCAGAGTTTCCTTTTTTCTTTTATACACACAGATTATTCGTGCTATGATAAATTTAACGGGAAATAAAGAAATTGGGTGAAGACATGTCGAAACATGAAGATATATTAAAATACATAAGAGGACTCAGAGAGGGCAGCAGTTTATCCGTCAGACAAATCTCAGGCTATATGGGCGTCTCGCTAGGCACGAGCTACCGTGCGATTAAACAGGCGGAGCAGGACGGTCTTGTGAAGACGGTGGAGAGAGTCGGCACCTTCCGCATCGTCCAGCGCGAAGTAAAAAGCCACGGTAAAATTATGTTCAGGGAAGTCAACCGCGTAATCCAGGGAACCGTTCTTTCCGGAGATAACTACCTTGATAAAGAGATTTCGAGAATATTAATCGGGGCGATGCAGACGGAAGATCTCGTAAAATATTTAGAACCGAACGGTCTGTTAATCGTCGGCAACCGTGAGAAGTCCCAGCGGAAGGCACTGGAAAATGGTGTCGGCTTATTAATTACCGGCGGCTTCGGCACCGGGGAAGAAATCCTGAAACTGGCAGAAGAAAAACAGCTGCCGGTTATTTCCACGACTCACGACTCGTTTACGTGTGCATCGATTATACACAGGGAAGTTTACAGCCTGTCGCTGTCGCAGAACATTGTTACCGCCGGCAGCCTGATGGTAAAACAGGAGCAGTACACGATTGATATAAATGAACTCGGCACGGAAATTCATCCCGAAGATAAAAACATGATTCTCTTAAACGGCAACCGTTTCGTCGGAGCCATCCGTTCGAAATATCTCGATGAAATGACGAAGGATAACTATACTTCTTATCTGCTGCCGGATTACAGTGCAGAAGAGGATACGACGCTCCTGTCCCTTCGGCAGATTATGAGCTGGCATCAGCTGAATATAATTCCGGTGGTGGAGTCCGGTGATTACAGAGGCATCGTCCACCGGAGAGAAGTGTTTAAAAATATATCATCGAGAAACTTAAAATCGGGCATGTCGACAGATCAGCTAATCGACAGGGAAATTAAAATCGACAGCAATAAAATCAATATCCGGGTCATGCCGTTTATGGCGGACGAATACGGTTCGCTGTCGCAGGCAAACTTTATGCGCCTCGCGGAGCGTTTAATACTCGTTGTGCTTCAGGAGAATGATATTCACAGCTATCACATCGATACTTACAACATCATGAACTTTAAAATTGTACAGCTATATCAGGAAATAGAACTGACCGGTGAAATTATCGACCGGGGCGAGCAGTTTATCCGTCTGGAAATCATCCTCAACGTTCAGGGAACTGCATATTCCAAGGCGACCTTCATGATTCAGCATTTCAACGAAAAATAAAAAACATCCTGCTGTAAAATTTACAGCGGGATGCTTTTCTATGTATTGCTTTTATTTTTTGCGTTTGGCTTTGTTCGCTTTCATCGCTTCAAACTCTTTCCATGCCTGCTCTTCAATGGGCAGATTTCCCTTGAAGTATTTCCGCGCTTTATTAAAGTAAAACAGCTGGTAGGCACCGAGCAGCACGAACAGGCCGCCGATTAAATAAGCAACGGCAGTGTGGAACTGGACTATTGAGTTCAAACCGAACGCGATGAGAAACAGGGCAAGCCATATTCTCGCAATACTGTTATAATACGCGCCTCTGACGTCGCGGATTGTCCGTATCTTTCTGACTTTGAAAACCACAAAAAGAATAAAGGTAAAGACAATCGCTGTGACGAGAAATGACACGGCAAGCGTGTACAAGAATTCCATACGTTACAACTCCAATCTCTAATGTAGTATAATTGATTGATGAATGTAAGTAAATTAATATTGAGGAGTTTCGCCATTGTTTAATAAATTAACCGGACATTTAAATGACTTAAACACATATGCCAAAGACGTACTGGAACTGATAGAATCACACGATGAAATTGTTATACTGAGACATCAGAAACCGGATCCCGATGCCTACGGTGCTCAGCTCGGTCTTCGTGCATATTTACAAAATAAATATCCTGATAAAAGTATCAAGGCGCTCGGAAGCGGCGAGCCGTCACTTGAGTTTTTAGGAGAAATGGACCGCGTGAGTACAATTGAGCGGCCGCTGGTTATTGTCGTGGATACGGGAAACAAAGAACGCATTGACGGCACGCTCGACTACGCAGAAAAAATCGTCAAAATTGACCATCACCCGAATGTCGAATTGTACGGTGACGTGTCGATTGTTGAGACGGATGTATCATCTGCGAGCGAACTGATTTATCTCTTAATCGACAGATGGGACAGCTCAGCTATGAACGATGAAGCCGCAGCTTTGTTTTATATGGGAATCGTCGGTGACACGGGCAGATTTTTATACAATAATACGAGTGCTCTGACGCATGCAGTCGCATCCAAGCTGAAAGAGTTTAATTTCGATGCTGCGGATTTGAACAATCAGATGCATAAATCTTCTAAAAATAAATTTAAATATAAAGGTTATTTAATTAATAATGCAGTGTTTACGGATTCCGGCATCGCTTATGTGTACGTGCCGAAATCAGTCATGGAAGAATACGACTTAAGCGTCAGCGAAGCGGGACTGGATGTAAATATCTTCAGGGAAATTGAAGATGTGAAAGTATGGTTCATCGCACTGGAAGGTGACGGTGAAATCCGCGTCCGCCTCCGTTCAAAAGAGGTCGTAATCAACGATGTCGCTGCGATGTTCGACGGCGGCGGCCATCCGCTCGCTTCAGGCGTCCGTGTCAAAAACATGGATATGCTTAAAGAACTGCTTGTGAAAATTGAAGAAAAATTGTAAGAGTAGGTGTTTCAATGCTTAATTTAAATGTGCACAGCTCATTTGATTTTTTAAATTCAAATATTACATTGGAGCGTTTATACGAGAAATTAAACAGTGACGGCCAGAGCGCTGTAGCCGTCACGGATTTAAACCGCATGCACGCGGTATACCGGCTGATGGCAACAGCGCCGAAATACGGCATTAAACCGGTGCCCGGCATGGAAATTATTGTGGAGGACGGCATGAACGGCGTGCCGCTCGTGCTGCTGGCGAAAAATCATCAGGGCTATCTCGAACTCGTGCGCACAAGCGCCATGCTGTCGTACAGAGGTTCAGCGCGGACGTCGCTCAAGTTTCTTCAGGATACTATTAAAAACTGCCTCTTAATCGGCAAGACTTCGGAGGCGACGGCAATTTTAAGCGCCATGGATCTTCCGGAAGAAGATAAATATATCAGCCACGATTCAGACGGAGATTACAAGAAGGTGTTTATAAAAGCCGCGCATTACGTTAATTCAAATGAACGGGGTTCCTTAAAAGTGCTGAATGGCATCCGGGATAACGAGCGGCTCAGTATCGACAGCGTGCAGAATCTCGAGGGGGATGCCTGTATTCAGACCCGGGATATGGTGCCTGAAGCCGCGCGCGTTTATTTAAAAAATAATGAAGAAATTATAAATAAGTGCGAGGTGCCGATACCTTCTGTATCTCATACGCTGCCGAAATTTAATAATCCAGAAGGCAGCAGTTCAAAAGACTACTTATGGCAGCTTTTAATGGAAAGATTTGAAGCAGGAAATTTCAGAGACCGTAATGAATATATGGAACGGCTGAAGTACGAATACGGCATTATTACCGGTATGGGATTTGAAGATTATTTTTTAATTGTCCAGGATCTGGTAAATCATGCAAAATCAAACGGTATTTACGTCGGGCCGGGCAGGGGATCCTCCAGTGCAAGTCTCGTGTCGTATCTTTTGGATATTACCGAAGTCGACCCGCTTGAATACAATTTGCTGTTTGAGCGTTTTCTGAATCCGGAGAGGGTAAGCATGCCGGATATCGATATCGATTTTGAAGATTCAAGACGCGATGAAGTCGTTGAATATTTAATTAAAAAATACGGTGATATGCGGGTGGCGAACATCATTACATACGGAACGCTGAGCGCCAAAATGGCCGCGCGCGACGTGGGGCGAGTCTTCGGTTTTTCTGACGATGAACTGAAGCTCGTGTCCAATCTTGTACCGGATGAGCCGAACGCATCGCTTGAAGATGCATTTTCAAGCAGCCGTTTTAACACGCTTTTAGAAGCGGACAGAAAGTATAAAACATTTATGGATATCACGTTGAAAATTGAAGGGCTGCCGCGCCATACATCGACGCACGCAGCAGGCCTTCTTCTGAGCAGTGAAACGCTGACGAACAGCGTGCCCGTAATTTTCTCTGAAGGCCATGTAATGAGCCAGTGGCCGATGAAAGATGTTGAAGCGGCGGGGCTGTTAAAAATTGATCTGCTCGGCTTAAAAAACCTGTCGCTGATCCGCTATATGGTCCAGAGCATCAGGCGGACGGAGAAAAACTTCTCGCTTGATGATATAACAGAAGATAAAAGAGTCTATAAAATGCTGTCAAAAGGAATGACTCTCGGTATTTTTCAGCTGGAGTCATCCGGCATCAGACGAGTCATTGAAAACTTTCAGCCGGAAAGTCTGAAGGATCTCGCTGCAGTCCTTGCACTGTACCGGCCGGGTCCGATGAAAGAAATCGATAACTTTATCTACAGAAAAGAACACCCTGAAACAATTAAGTATCCTCATGAAGATCTGAAAGATATTTTAAAAGAAACGTTCGGTGTCATCGTCTACCAGGAACAGATTATGCAGATTGCCGGTAAAATTGCCGGCTTCAGCTACGGGGAAGCGGATATTTTAAGACGCGCTATGGGCAAAAAGGACCGTCATGCGCTGACTAATGAGCGCGAGCATTTTATTGCCGGAGCAGTGAAGAAAAACTACACTGCAGAGCTTGCAGAAAATATTTTCGATCTGATTATGGAGTTTGCGGACTATGGTTTTGTTAAGAGCCATGCGGTTGCCTACGGTAAAGTCGCCTACACGATGGCCTATATGAAACTGCATTATCCCGAACATTTTTACGCGGTCATATTAACACACCACCGGGGCAACGACGAAAAAATCAGCCAGCTTCTAACCGAGCTGAAGATGATGCGTATCCCGCTCCTCGCTCCGGATATTAATACATCCATATGGCAGAACTCGCAGCAAGAAGGCATCTTGCTCGGCTTTTCGATGATCAGCGGAATTTCAAGACCGCTATATGAAGCGCTCATGGCAGCGCGAAAGGACGACGGACCTTTTAAGGATATATACGACCTGGTATCCCGCACAGATTTTAAATTCAATGAAAAAATCTTAAGAAACTTAATTATCTCGGGGACACTCGACGGTTTTGAAGAAAACAGAAAAACGATGCTGCAGACGCTGCCTGATATTTTATCGACGGTGAGCGACGGTTATCAGCACGACTCGTTCTTAAGTTCCCTTGGTTTTAATCTTAAAAAAGAATACCGGTACAGCGAAGAAATGGACGGCGCTGAAAAAATTGAAGGCGAAAAAGAAGCGCTCGGATTTTATATTTCAACGCATCCCATCCTCTTAAAGCACCGGGAACTTGAATTTATTCCCTTTTCTCTGATTCATCATAAACGTAAACACGGTACCTATCTTCTCTATATTGAAGATTTCCGCACGATTAAAGTGAAGAAAACAGGGCAGAATATGGCCTTTTTGACACTGACTGACGGGCATTCTAATATTGACGGGGTCCTATTTGCGAAAGAGTATTTTAAATATCATCCTATGCTGAAAGAATCGATCGTGGCAGCGGATGCAACTTACGGCATGCGCCAGGGAAAACCGCAGCTCGTTATAGACAGACTGTATCCGGCGGACGACTACGTCCGGACGTATATAGAGAAAACCAAGAAAATCTATATCAGGGATGTCAGTATCGATGAAATTTCAGAGCTGCTCGCAGAGAGCGGGGTGCCGATTCACGATTTTAACACGCAAGAATTCGCCGGATATATTCCAATCAGTAAAATAGAAACTTTAATTTCAAACATACAAGTCGAAAATATCCGTTTAATCGTGTAAATTTATTGTAAAATAAAAAAATTAATGATAATATACCGTGGTATGACCACTTTAGGAGGAACTAATTTGTCTTTAAAAAGCGATGCATTAGAACTGCACAAAGTTAACCAGGGAAAGCTTTCCGTCAATTCAAAAGTAGCATTAAAGGATAAAGAGGCGCTCAGCCTTGCGTATTCACCGGGAGTTGCTGAGCCGTGCAAGGAAATATACGAAGATGAAAGAAAGATATTTGATTACACGATTAAAGGTAATACTGTAGGCGTTGTAACTGATGGTTCGGCAGTGCTCGGACTCGGCAATATCGGAGCTTCAGCCAGTCTGCCGGTAATGGAAGGGAAGAGTGCGCTTCTTAAAAACTTTGCAGGCGTAGATTCTTTCCCAATCGCTTTAAAAACAAATGACGTCGATGAAATCGTCAATACAGTTAAACTGATGACTCCTGTTTTCGGCGGTATTAATCTGGAAGATATTTCAGCGCCGAGATGTTTTGAAATTGAGGAAAGACTGAAAAAGGAAACTGATATTCCTGTCTTTCACGATGATCAGCACGGGACGGCTATCGTTACGCTGGCTGGTCTGATAAACGCAGTCAAACTGACAGGCAAAACTTTATCTACTGTTAAAGTGGTACTGAACGGCGCGGGCGCTGCAGGTGTTGCTATTGTTAAACTGCTTCACAGTTTTGGTGTTAAAGATATGATTATGTGTGATTCGCGCGGAGCAATTTACGAAGGCCGTGAATCAGGCATGAACGCAATCAAAGATGAAGTTGCGAAGTTCACCAATATCGATAATGAAGAAGGCAAGCTTTCAGATGTTATTAAAGATGCAGATATTTTTATCGGTGTATCGGTGGAAAATGCAGTAACTGAAGATATGGTCCGTTCGATGAATGAAGATCCGATTATCTTTGCCATGGCAAACCCGACTCCTGAAATTATGCCTGATGTCGCAATTGCCGCCGGTGCTAAAGTAGTGGGCACAGGACGCAGCGACTTCCCGAACCAGGTTAACAATGTACTGGCTTTCCCGGGTATTTTCAGAGGTGCGCTCGATGTTCAGTCAACGCACATCAATGAAGAAATGAAAAAAGCGGCAGTGCTTGCAATCGCAGAAATTGTTAAGCCGGAAGAATTGAGTGCGGATTATGTGATTCCGGACGCCTTCCATCCGGAAGTAGCACCGATGGTTGCAGAGCGCGTGGCAGCAGCTGCTATGAATACGGGCGTGTCGCGTAAAAAAGTTGAAGCCGGTTACGTTTACTCCAGGACGAAAAAACTGATCAGCGAATTGAACGGTTAATCATGGAAAATAAAAAGGGTCTTCAGATGATTCTTGAAGAGATTAATAAAATTATTGTGGATCAGAATATCGGCATCGGAGAGAAGATACCGAGTGAACGCTATTTGAAAGAACGGCTGAATGTCAGCCGGCAGAGTGTAAGAGAAGCGCTGAGAGCGCTGGAACTTATCGGGGTTATTTACGTTAAACGCGGGGAAGGTACGTATCTTGCGAATATCGACAGCCACCAGCTCTACACTTTAATAGCGAAATATCTGCTTAGAACAGACAGACAATATGAAGAGTTAGTTGAATTGATGCATATGATTGATTATTACTACGAACATAAATATAATGGCATGAAAACTGTGGATGACGGTGATAATCAAGTGGTGCAGAGAATCTACAAACTGCTGAAAAAATATGCTGACGGCTATGACAGCTAACTTCGATGAGGTGTAAAAATGTTAAAGGATATATTTTTTAAACTGAACAAAAAAGCAAGTGATGAAAAAACGGATAAGGCTGAGAAACAGGAAACGATTATGACGAAGTGTCCAAACTGCAAGAAGATTCTTTATTCAAAAGATCTTCACAAGCGTTTGAACGTCTGTTCAAATTGCGACCATCATCTGCCGATTATAAGCACGGAGCGGATGGATGCGCTGCTCGATATTGACAGCGGCAAAGAACTGTTTGCAAATATTACATCGGTTAACCCGCTGAATTTCCCGAATTACGAAGAGAAACTTGCTTCTGATAAAGAGAAAACAGGTCTCGAAGAAGCATTGATCGTTTCCCACGGGAAAATTATGGGCAGTGAAGCGGTCGTCGCGATTATGGATCCGCGTTTCCGTATGGGCAGCATGGGTTCGGCGCTCGGTGAAAAACTGGCGCGTACTTTCCAGTATGCAACAGAACACAGACTGCCGGTCATCGTCTTTACAGCGAGCGGCGGCGCGCGCATGCAGGAAGGGATTTTATCGCTAATGCAGATGGCGAAAGTCAGCGTTGCGATTGAACGGCATAACAAAGCAGGTCTTCTTTACATCGCCTACATGACAAACCCTACAACGGGCGGAGTATCTGCATCATTTGCATCAGTCGGTGATATCAACCTCGCTGAAAAAGGCGCTTTAATCGGTTTTGCCGGACGCCGTGTAATCGAAGAAACAATTAAAGAAAAACTGCCGGATGATTTCCAGACGGCGGAGTTTTTACTCAAGCACGGGCAGCTTGATGATGTCGTCAACAGAGTTAACATGAAACGCTATCTTGGCACGATTTTAAAGATGCATGAAGAGGTTGTGTAATTATGGTATTTGAATTTGAAAAACCGGTTCAGGAACTGGAAAACAAAATTAAAGAGCTTGAAAAATATGCCCATAAAAACAAGCTGGATCTGACGACTGAAATCAGCTTTCTGGAGAGAAAAGTGAAGGATAAAAAAGAAGAAGTATATTCTCAGCTTACACCCTGGCAGCGTGTTGAAATTGCACGCTACATAAAACGGCCGACTTCAAAAGAATATATCGCCGCGCTGTTCGATGACTTTATCGAGTTTAAAGGCGACCGCGCCTACTCGGATGACAATGCGATTATCGGTGGCATTGCGATGTTCAAGGGACGTCCAGTGACCGTAATCGGCAACCAGCGCGGAATGGATACGAAAGATAATATTGCGCGCAACTTCGGCATGGCGCACCCCGACGGCTACAGGAAAGCTCTCCGTCTGATGAAGCAGGCGGAGAAATTCAAACGCCCGGTAATCTGCTTTATAGATACGAAAGGCGCATATCCGGGTAAAGCCGCTGAAGAACGCGGCCAGAGCGAGTCGATTGCAAGAAACCTGGTCGAAATGGCTGGTCTGACTGTGCCTGTAATCAGTATTGTTATAGGGGAAGGCGGTTCGGGCGGTGCACTAGCGCTCGGTGTCTGCAATAAATTATTCATGCTCGAAAACGCAACGTACTCGGTGATTTCACCAGAGGGTGCAGCAAGTATTTTATTTAAAGACGCTTCGCTGAAAGAAATCGCAGCGGAATCTTTAAAAATAACTGCAGCCGACCTGCTTGAACTCGGCGTGAGTGACGGCACGATAAAAGAACCGGCCGGCGGCGCTCATCACGATAAATCATTCGTTTTCAACAAAACGGATGAAGTGCTGCAGAATGCACTGGCGGAACTTACGCCGATGGACGGTAATGCTTTAGTCGATCAGCGTTACGACAAATACATGTCGATTGGACAGTTCAGTGAATAACAGGAATATATAAATCGCACTTGCCCGTATGGAGGCGGGTGCGTTTTTTTTGATTAGGTCGTCAATGACGTGTGTTCATTGGCCAGCTGGCGTCTTTACTCAGCCAATGAACTTAAGTCAGTATCGCACCGCAAGCCCGCCTTTCGATTTACTCGCATTTTCCCCGCCATATAGATAGACCGTGAAAGCATAATTATGCTATGTTTAAATGGACTGGCAGGTGGGTGATAATCATGAGGAAAATAGCGGTTTTGACAAGCGGCGGAGATGCGCCCGGCATGAATGCCGCGATACGTGCAGTGGTGCGTAAAGCAATTCATGACGGGATGGAAGTTTACGGTGTAAGCCACGGTTTTAACGGACTGATAAATAACGATATTAACAAAATGGATCTCGGTGATGTCGGCGATATTATTCACCGGGGCGGGACGGCTTTATATTCCGCACGCTGTGAAGAGTTCAGGACTGAAGAAGGCAGAAAGCGTGCGGCGGATAATTTAAAGACGTACGGTATTGAAGGTCTCGTCGTTATCGGCGGGGACGGTACGTACAAAGGTGCTTTTGAACTGTCGAAACTCGGTGTGAAAACCGTCGGTGTGCCTGCGACGATCGATAATGATATTGCCGGCACTGATGTAACTATCGGCTATGACACAGCACTCAACACCATCGTTGATATGATCGATCGTATCCGGGATACGGCAACGAGCCATGAACGGACCTTTATCATTGAAGTGATGGGCAGGGATTCCGGGGAACTTGCACTAAACGCGGGGCTCGCAGCCGGCGCGGAAACAATTTTTATTCCGGAGCGGAATACGAAGATGGAAGATGTGGCCGAACGTATTCAGGCCGGGCTTGACCGGGGGAAAAAACATTCCCTGATCGTCGTCGCAGAAGGGGTCATGACTGCAGAATACTGTAGCGCTGAACTGGCAAAGTATATTAATATAGAAACCAGAATCAGTGTTTTAGGACATATTCAGCGCGGCGGCAAACCGAGTGCCGGAGACAGGGTGCTCGGCTCGAGGCTCGGCGCTTATGCAGTGAGCCTTTTAGAGGAAGGGCAGTCGGGTGTCGGCGCCGGTATTTCCAAAAATGAATTAACAGCCACAGATTTTTCGTACGTACATGTACATGAGAAAAAGTATGACAACAGTATTTATCTGCTTTCAAAAGAGCTTTCAATTTAGGAGGAAAAGAAGAATGAGAAATACAAAGATTGTATGTACAATAGGACCGGCCTCAGAATCGGAAGAAGTGCTTGAAAAAGTAATTATGGCGGGGATGAACGTTGCGCGTTTAAACTTTTCGCATGGTGACCACAAAGAACACCAGGCGCGCATTGATACGATTAGAAAAGTAGCGAAACGCCTCGATAAAACAGTCGGTATTCTCTTGGACACAAAAGGACCGGAAATCAGAACGCACTCGATGGAAAATGGAGAGGTTGAACTTGTCCGCGGACAGAAAATCGAAGTGTCCATGACAGAGGTGCTCGGTAATTCAGAACGCTTCTCTGTTTCCTATGAAGGGCTGATCGATGATGTTGACCCGGGAGACTTTATTCTTCTTGATGACGGGCTAGTTGAACTTGAAATCGATGAACTGAATAAAGATACAGGCATTATTACGACGACTGTTAAAAACAACGGCCTCTTAAAAAATAAAAAAGGGGTTAACGTGCCTGGTGTCAGCGTAAAACTCCCAGGTTTAACAGAAAAAGATAAGGAAGATGTGAAGTTCGGCATCGAGCAGGGTGTGGATTTTATCGCGGCAAGCTTTGTCAGACGTGCCCAGGATGTGCTTGAAATCCGGGAGATGCTTGAATCACACGATGGCGAATACATTAAAATTATTCCTAAAATTGAAAACCAGGAAGGAATCGACAACATCGATGAAATCCTGAAAATTTCAGACGGCCTGATGGTAGCCCGAGGTGATCTCGGTGTGGAAATTGCACCGGAAACAGTACCGATGATGCAAAAAGAACTCATCAGAAAATGTAATTTACTCGGTAAACCGGTAATTACTGCAACACAGATGCTCGATTCCATGCAGACGAATCCGAGATGTACACGCGCTGAAGCAAGTGACGTGGCGAACGCAATTTACGACGGCAGCGATGCGGTAATGCTGAGCGGTGAAACTGCAGCAGGTGCATATCCGGTTGAAGCAGTGCAGACGATGGCGAAAATCGCAGTGTCGGCTGAAGAGGCTCAGGACTATAAGAAATTATTATCCGACAGAACGAAATCAACTCAGACGAACATGGTGACGGCAATCGGTGTATCCGTTGCCCACACAGCTCTGAATTTAAAATGTAAAGCAATTGTCGCCGCAACTGAAAGCGGACATACAGCGAATATGATTGCGAAATACCGTCCGCATGCGAATATCGTGGCGGTCACTCCTTATGAACATGTCGCGCGTCAGCTTAATCTCGTCTGGGGTGTCAACCCGATCGTTAAAGAAGCGGAAAGAGATACAGATGAACTGCTCAATACATCTGTAATGGCAACGCTTGAAAAAGGCTACGCAAATGAAGGTGACCTAATTATTATTACTGCAGGTGTGCCTGCAGGCAGAGCGGGCACGACGAACTTAATGAAACTGCACGTCGTCGGGGATACGCTGATTAAAGCACAGGGTATCGGCGATAAAACAGCAGTCGGAGAAGTAGTTACTGCAAGAAATTATAATGAACTGGAAGGCAAAGATACGACCGACAAGATTGTCGTTGTTCAGTCAGTCGACGCCTTAATGACGCCGCTCTTAATTAAAGCAGCAGGACTAATTACGGTTGAAGGCGGACTGACAAGCCAGGGTGCTATTGTCGGCTTGAATCTGGAGCTGCCGACCATCGTCGGTGCGAAAGAAGCACTTGAAGTGCTGGAAGATAATATGCTCGTTACCATAGACAGTGAACAGAGCGTAGTCTACAGCGGACATGCGCATGTGTTATAAGGATTAGAGGTGTGTTGGATGAAAAAAACGCTTGCTGCATTAGTCGGGAGTATATTGATTTTATCAGCATGTTCAGCCGGCAATGAAGAACAGCCGGCTGAAGAAGCAGCTCCCGAGACTGAGCAGGAAAATACAGAACAAGCTGCTGGCAGCAGCGATATGTCGTCAGCTGATTTAATTGAGAGTGCAGTTGAAAATAGTGAAGGTATTACGAGCTATGAAGCCCGCCAGTCATTTAAAATTACTATGCCGGAGGAAGAAAGTACAATTCGGACGATTATGACTTATGGCGGACAAAATGAGCTGAAACTCTCTGTGAATAACAATGGTGATATCATTACTCATTATATGGTTGAAGGTGACCACTTTATGTACCGGGACAATGAAATCGTCGATACAGAAGAAACAGTGGAAATTGAAGGCAGCGATTACGAGACAATCGTCTCGGCACTTCAAAACTACCCGGAAGGCGAAGTCAGCGAACTTGACGAAGGGTATGCACTCACGATAAAGATCGATGACATCTCAGGATTCAGCAGTTTTATCGATGAAGAAACACTCTCTGATATCGAATCGGCAGAAAGCATTAATGGCACGATTCAGCTGTACTTTGATGCGGAATATAAATTTACGGGCAGCGAACTTAAGGCGGACCTGGTAAATGAGGGCGAAGAAATTACGATTCACTCGACGGTCGATTATACGAATATCGACAAGGTTGACATGATTGAAAAACCGCATAATATGTCAGAATAAAATATCAGGATCAAGAAACCGGAGGCGGTGTATAAAAACGCCTCCGGTTTTTTATTAACAATTAACTTATACTTATGCTAATATATAAGATAATTAACTGATTCTTATTAAACGATAAATAATCAGTTAAACAGTAATAGAATCTCGCAGTATCAAAGGTTGCGCTTACATTTTGTATTCTTATTCACAAACTTGGGTCTGCCAGAAGATTAAACATAGATGTGACAATTTTGTTATACTTGGTTTAAAGATTCTGTTACATACTTAGGAGGGGGATTTATGACTGGAAACAGCGGTTTAGAAGGTGTTGTAATTGGAGAATCAAGAATCAGTTCAATTATCGGCACACAGCTGACTTATTGCGGTTATGAAATTGATGATTTAGCAGAAAATGCTGAGTTTGAAGAAGTGGTTTATTTATTATGGCACGATGATTTGCCAAATGCCGAAGAACTCAAACAGTTTAAAAAGGAGCTTTACGAGCACGCTTTTTTAACTGACGATGCAAAGAATTTCTACAAAACGTTTGTAGATAAATCTGTACACCCTATGAGCGCGCTGCGCACTGCGGTCTCACTGCTTGCGCATACGGACGAGAAGGCTGAAGAACAGTCTGAAGAAGCGACGCTCCGTAAAGGAATTCGCATTCAGTCGAAAATTCCTTCAATCGTTGCGGCAATTGCCCGCACACGTGAAGGAAAAGAAGTAATCGATCCGAATCCGGATTACGGTTATGCGAAGAACTTCCTGTATATGCTTTACGGAGAAGAGCCGACTGAAGTTCAGGTTGAAGCGATGAACACAGCCTTGATTCTTCATGCGGACCACGAAATCAACGCATCGACATTTGCAGCGCGTGTAATCGTCGCGACTTTATCGGATGTATATTCCGGTGTTACTGGAGCGATTGGCGCCTTGAAGGGGCCGCTTCACGGCGGAGCGAATGAACAGGTAATGGCTATGCTTGAGGAAATCGGTTCTCTTGATAATGTCGACAGCTACATCCATAAAAAATTAGACAACAAAGAAAAAATTATGGGAATCGGCCACAGAGTTTATAAAGAAGGGGATCCGCGCGCGAAATATCTTGAAGATATGGCTCGCCGCTTAACTGAAGAAAACGGACAGCCTGAACTTTATGAAATGTCTGTGAAAATTGCACGCATTATTGAAGAAGAGAAAGGTCTTTTGCCTAACGTTGACTTCTTCAGTGCATCTGTTTACCATTCACTTGGTATTGCACATGACTTATTCACTCCGATTTTTGCAGTCAGCAGAACGTCCGGCTGGATTGCACATATTTTCGAGCAGTACGAAAATAACAGATTAATCAGACCGCGTGCTGAGTACAACGGCCACACGGACAGAAAATACGAACCAATTGAAAAAAGATAATTAAAATACAACGGGGGTTTCATTAATGGCAGGAGAAAAAATTCAAACTAAAAATGGTGTACTGAACGTACCTGATAATCCGGTAATTCCTTTTATTGAAGGAGACGGAATCGGCCCGGATATCTGGGCAGCAGCGAGCAGAGTAATCGATGCAGCTGTAGAGAAAGCTTATAATGGCGAGAAGAAAATCGACTGGCTTGAAGTGTATGCGGGTCAGAAAGCATTCGACAAAACCGGCGAATGGCTTCCGCAGGATACACTTGATAAAATCAATGAGTATTTAATCGCTATTAAAGGACCGTTAACGACACCGATCGGCGGCGGTTTCCGTTCATTAAACGTTACACTGCGCCAGGAGCTCGACTTATTC
This sequence comes from Jeotgalicoccus nanhaiensis, assembly GCF_015235105.1. Classification (NCBI taxonomy): domain Bacteria; kingdom Bacillati; phylum Bacillota; class Bacilli; order Caryophanales; family Staphylococcaceae; genus Jeotgalicoccus; species Jeotgalicoccus nanhaiensis. Next base: position 44,284 of record NZ_JADGLW010000004.1, on the reverse strand, counting down.
GCGTGCCTGCGCCCTGTAAGACACTACAGCGGGGTGCCTTCACCGGTTAAACACCCTGAGCACTGCGACATGCAGATTTTCAGAGAAAACACTGAAGATATATATGCAGGTATCGAATTTAACGAAGGTACACCTGAAGTTAAAAAAGTGATCGACTTCCTGCAGGATGAAATGGGCGTTAAGAACATCCGTTTCCCTGAGTCTTCATCAATCGCTATCAAACCTGTATCAAAAGAAGGTACAGAACGTTTAGTGCGCTCTGCAATCAACTATGCAATCGAGCACAACAAACCATCAGTAACGCTGGTACACAAAGGAAACATCATGAAGTTCACTGAAGGCGGATTTAAAAAATGGGGTTACGAGCTAGCCCGCAATGAATTCGGCGACAAAACATTTACTTGGGCTGAATACGATGAAATCGTAGAAAAAGACGGTAAAGAAAAAGCTGATGAAGTACAGAATCAGGCAGTTGCTGACGGCAAAATCATCATCAAAGACTCTATCGCAGATATCTTCTTGCAGCAGATTCTGACTCGTCCAAAAGAGTTCGACGTTGTTGCAACGATGAACTTAAACGGTGATTACATCAGTGATGCTCTTGCAGCTCAGGTTGGCGGAATCGGTATTGCACCGGGTGCGAACATCAACTACGAAACTGGTCACGCTATCTTTGAAGCAACACACGGTACAGCGCCTAAATATGCCGGTCAGGATAAAGTGAACCCGTCATCTGTCTTATTGTCAGGTGTCTTAATGCTGGAACACTTAGGATGGCAGGAAGCTGCTGATCTTGTGAACAGTGCAATTGAAAACACAATATCGAAAAAAATTGTCACATATGACTTCGCCCGCCTGATGGATGGTGCTACAGAAGTTAAATGTTCAGAGTTCGGCGATGCTTTAATCGAAAATATGCAATAATTCAGATTGTAAAATCTAAAGCTAAATATTATAATGGAAAAGCCGCTCCTCGGAGCGGCTTTTAATTTTGATACATATTGGAGGAAGTTTAAGCTGTGGACGAGAGTAAAAAGAAACAAGGATTGTTTCAGAAGTTTTTAGATTTTGTAGAATGGCTAGGTAACAAACTGCCGCACCCGGTTACGCTTTTTGCGCTGCTTGCGGTACTTACTTTAGTTTTATCATCAATTTTCGGAATACTTGGAATTTCCGTCACACATCCAGGTGAAGGCAATGAAACAGTTACCGTAAATAATCTATTAAATGCTGAAGGAATCAGTTATATATTTGAAAGTATGACGGATAATTTCATTAACTTCGCACCGCTCGGCGTTGTATTGTTAACAATGCTCGGTATCGGAGTGGCTGAGCGTTCCGGATTAATAGGCGCTGCTTTAAAAGCGTTTGTACTGTCAATTCCAAAAAACCTGATCACTGCAGGTCTGGTTTTTGCCGGGATTATGTCATCTGTAGCGTCTGATGCAGGTTATGTAGTACTGCCGCCGCTTGGTGCGCTTTTATACCTCGCACTCGGCAGACACCCGCTAGCGGGTCTTGCCGCGGCCTTTGCCGGGGTATCTGCAGGGTTTTCTGCGAACCTGCTCTTAAGCGGAACAGATGTGATGCTTGCTGAACTTACGTCAGCAGCTGCTGCAGTGATTGATCCTGCTTATGCAGACTCAATCAACGTGGCAATGAACTGGTACTTTATTATCGTGAGTGTGTTCCTGCTGACATTTGTCGGCTGGTTCGTTTCTGCCAAAATTGTTGAACCGCGCCTTGGTTCATTTAAAATGTCCAAAGAGCAGGAAGAAGAATTATCAGGTGAAGATGTGGACGGCATTCAAACACTTCAGCCTGTTGAGAAAAAAGGTCTGATATGGGCGCTTATCTCTGTCATAATCGGTCTCGGTCTTGCCGCACTGTTAGTAGTGCTGCCGAATTCACCGATGCGCGGATCAGATGACATCGGTTCTTACATGGACACGATTATCCAGTCACCGTTTATGAGTTCACTGGTGCCGATTATTGCGATACTCTTCTTTATTCCGGGTCTCGTATACGGTCTCGTAACAAAATCAATTAAAAACGATAAAGACGTAGCGAACCAGATGACTGACACTATGGCTTCCATGGGAATGTTTATCGTTCTGGCATTCGCAGCGGGTCAGTTTGTCGCTTACTTTACCGAATCTAATCTCGGTCTTGTCATCGGAGTTTACGGGGCTCAGCTTTTAGACAGCCTCAGTCTGACGGGGGTACCATTGTTAATCGGCTTTATGCTTGTGACTGCGCTCATTAACCTGTTCATCGGAAGCGCGAGTGCCAAGTGGGCGCTTATGGCACCGATTTTCGTGCCGATTCTGATGCAGCTCGGATATTCTCCGGAACTGACGACGATGGCTTACCGTGTGGCGGACTCAAGTACAAATATTATTACACCGCTGATGACTTATTTTGCAATTATCATTGCTTTTGCACAGAAATACGATAAAAATATCGGTATCGGTACGCTGATTTCAGTTATGCTGCCGTACTCTATTTTCTTCTTTGTCTTCTGGGCGGTTATGCTGATTGTCTGGAGTCTTCTCGGGCTGCCGCTCGGTCCGGATTCACCGGTTCACTATTAAAAAATACTTTAAAAACACCTGTCTCAATTTTGGGACAGGTGTTTTTTTAAAGACCTGGTCAACAGCAGGTCTTTTTTAATTGGCTAATATTCAATGGAACTGTATAATTTAAAGTAAGAATGAAGACTTAAGGAGAGTATTATGGCTAAGTTAATTCTCATGGATGGAAACAGTATCGCCTTCCGTGCATTTTACGGACTGCCGCTGTTAACGAATCAGAGCGGGCTGCACACGAATGCGATTTTCGGTTATGCGAGACTGCTTGAAAAAGTAATAAAAGAAGAAGAGCCCGATTATTTTCTAGTGGCGTTTGATGCAGGTAAATCGACGTTCAGACATAAACAGTACACAGAATATAAAGGCGGCAGACAGAAAACTCCGCCGGAGCTCGGCGAGCAGTTCGAGCCGATCAGAAAGCTGATCGATGCCTATGGTATTAAACGTTTCGAGCACGAAGACTACGAAGCGGACGATATTATCGGCACATGGACCAAGCTCGCTGACAAAGAGAACTTTGAAACGATTGTTATTACCGGCGACAAAGACTTAACGCAGCTGGCAAGTGACCATACGAAAGTATATATTACGAAAAAAGGTGTTACGGATATCGAAGTGTACACGCCGGACCACGTTAGTGAAGTATATGACGGCCTTAAGCCGCTGCAGATTATCGATTTAAAAGGTCTGATGGGCGACAAATCGGATAACATTCCCGGCGTCCCGGGCGTCGGTGAAAAAACTGCGGTTAAACTTTTAAAAGAATACGGCAGCGTTGAAGAAGTACTGAATAACCTGGAAAATATCTCCGGTAAAAAATTAAACGAAAACTTAACGAACAATCAGGAAATTGCGCTGATGAGTAAAGATCTTGCCACAATTTACCGCGATATGACGTTTGATTTCAATCTCGATGATCTCAAGTTCAAAAATGAGGATTTAGAAGAGAAATACGAGCTGTTTAAAGAGCTTGAATTTAATTCGCTTCTGAATAATATGGAAGCAGCCGAAGTGGAAGAGGTAGCCACTTTTACAGCAGAACCGACGGATTCTTTAAATGACTTCGGTGATGATATCAGCATTTATCTTGAAGTGCACGCGGACAACTATTTAAAACACAAACCTGAATATATCGGTATTGCTGATAAGAATTTTGTTCTCGTTAAAGCAGCATCTGAATTTGATTCCGACGAACTCAGCCAGTTTCTAAATACGCGTACTTCTGTCACGACCTATGATTTAAAACGGCAGGTTGCGCTGTTAAATCATCTGAACATTGAATTCGATCATTTTACAGAAGATATTATGCTCGGCAGCTTCTTATTAAATCCGTCTAAAAAAATTATCGATGTAGCTGAAACAGCAGCCGATTTTAACGTGTCGATTAACAGCGATGATTTCCATTATGGCAAAGGACGCAAGCAGAAAGACCCTTCAGCCGAGGAAACAAAAGCTTTCGTTGCCGATAAAGTCCAGGCGATTGAAAAAGTGGCGGAGCCCATGGCGGAAAAATTACGTGCAGATGAAATGTACGACTTATGGCATGACCTTGAAATTCCGCTGTCGAAGGTGCTCGTTCAGATGGAACTTAAAGGCATCAAAGTCAAAACGGACCGCCTGAAAGAAATGGAAACAGAACTGAGCGGCCGGCTGAAAGAGATAGAAGAGAAAATATACGCGCTTGCAGGTGAGGAATTTAATATTAATTCCCCGAAACAGCTCGGCGTAATTTTATTTGAAAAACTCGGACTGCCGGTTATTAAAAAGACAAAAACCGGTTATTCGACAGCGGTCGATGTGCTGGAGCAGCTCGCGGACAAGCATGAAATTATCGAACATATTTTAACTTACCGCACTATCAGCAAGCTGCAGTCGACTTACGTTATCGGACTGCAGGGTGAAGTCACTGAAGATTCGCGCATTCATACGCGCTTTAATCAGACACTTGCTCAAACGGGGCGTTTATCGAGTGTGGAGCCGAACCTGCAAAATATTCCGATCAGACTGGAAGAAGGACGCAAAATCCGTCAGGCTTTCGTGCCGTCGAAAGAGGGCAACGTACTGCTCGGACTCGACTATTCACAAATTGAACTGCGCGTCCTCGCTGCAATTACAAAAGATGAATCGATGATCGAAGCTTTTACGAACGATATTGATATTCATACGAAAACGGCCATGGAAGTATACGGTGTCGAACTGGATGAAGTAACACCTGAAATGCGTCGGAACGCAAAAGCGGTAAACTTCGGTATCGTTTACGGCATCAGCGATTACGGACTGAGCCAGAACTTAGGTATTACGCGGAAGGAAGCGGGCCGGTTTATCGAAACCTATCTCGAATCCTTTAAAGAAGTCAAACAGTTTATGCACGATATCGTGCAGGACGCGAAACGCGACGGCTATGTTACGACGCTGCTGCACCGCCGCCGCTACGTGCCTGACGTTAATAGCAGAAACTTTAATGCGCGCTCTTTTGCAGAACGTACAGCGATGAACTCGCCGATTCAAGGGAGTGCTGCTGATATTATTAAACTCGCGATGGTAAAATACGCACAAAGCGAAGAAGCACAGAAATTTAATGCAGAATTATTATTACAGATCCACGATGAGCTGATCTTTGATATTCCGGAAAGTGAAGTGGAAGCTTTTATTCCGGTTATCAGAGATATTATGGAGAATGCTATAGACATCGACGTGCCGCTGAAAGTAGATGCAGGCTACGGAACGGACTGGTATGAAGTGAAGTAGGTGGAAGAATGCCGGAACTGCCGGAAGTAGAACTCGTTAAGCGGGAACTCACACCCGTTATCAATTTAAAGATTACGGATGTCGAGCTGTCGCAGTATATTTACAATGGGCATAAAACAAATAAAAGAACAATCGTCAAAGATAATCTCGAAGCCTTTAAGACTCTGGTTGCAGGCAAGATGATTATGCATATCGGACGGCGCGGAAAGTATTTATATTTCCTGCTCGGTGACGAGTATGAAACGACGCATTTAGTCAGTCATCTCGGCATGTCCGGGGCGTATTTTATCGTGTCGGATTTTGAAGATATTAAAGAACATAATTTTAAAAAGCACTGGCAGGTTATTTTCTCTCTAGATAATGGTCAGAAGCTCATATATTCCGATATACGCCGCTTCGGAGAAATGCATACGCATGAAAGTCTGCATGATTTTCCGCCGTTTGCCCGCATGGCGCCGGAATATACGGATGAACTCAGCCTGGATCATTATATGACGATGATGCGCGCGAAGAAATATGAAAACAAGCCGGTTAAGGCGGCGATTATGGACGGCGAAGTGATTCCGGGTGTCGGTAATATATATGCGGTTGAGAGCTTGTATCTGTCTCATATTCTGCCGACGCGGAAAGTGAAAAATATTTCCGATAAACGCCTCCACGAGCTGTTCGACCGGATTACGGAAGTGTTTGAACTATCCTTATCGAGGGGCGGTTCGACGATTTCCGACTACCGGAGTGTTACCGGTGGCAAGGGCGAAATGCAAAACAGCTTTAATGTCTATCAGCGAAAAACATGTCCGCTCGGACATCCGCTCAAGACGAAAGTGATTAATACACGCAATACTTTTTATTGCACAACATGTCAGAGGTGACGAAGGTCCATGTATAAAATAATCGGTTTAACAGGCGGCATCGCAAGCGGAAAAACAACGGTGAGCGACTATTTGAAAAAGCGGGGCTACGTTGTGCTTGATGCTGATGCCTATTCCAAAAAAACAACAGCTAAAAACGGTCCGGCGATTCCTGCAATTATCGAAGCTTTCGGGGCGGATATTGTGAGTGAATCTGGCGAGCTTGACCGAAAAAAACTCGGCAGCATTATTTTTAATGATGCCGATAAACGCCGCGAGCTGAATGAAATCGTTCATCCGCTGATCAGGGAGATGATGAATGCGGATGAAGAGAAGTATATTCAAAAAGGACATGTCTTTCTCGATATTCCGCTGCTGTTTGAAAACGGATTGAACGAACGCTGTGATCTCGTGGTAACGGTCTTTGTCGACCGCGATACGCAGATCAAACGGCTGACAGCCCGGAATGATTTAACGGTGGAAGAAGCGGAAGCACGCATTAACAGCCAGATGCCGCTGACAGAAAAAGTTCAAAAGAGCGACTTCAGGCTGGATAATAACGGGACTGTCGAAATGCTGTATGAACAAATCGACAGATTTACAGAAGACTTGGAAAGTATGTGAAAACGTGTTCAATCACGACTTTAAATGTGTTATACTATTTATGAAAAATGATCATTCAAAGGAGCTCTAGTCATGAAAAAAGTTGCAATTAACGGTTTAGGTAGAATAGGAAGAATGGTGTTTCGTATTGTCACGGAATCAAAAGAACTTGATCTCGTTGCTATCAACGCGACACACCCTGCAGAAACTATCGCACATTTACTGAATTACGATACTACGCACGGAACATGGGATAAGCATGTTGAAGTGAAAGACGGCATCCTTGTGGTAGACGGTAAAGAAATTACTGTGACAGGCGACCGCAATCCTGAGAACCTGCCATGGGCTGACCTCGGCATCGATGTGGTTATCGAAGCAACAGGCGCTTTCAACCACGGTGACAAAGCACAGTCGCACATTAACGCCGGTGCTAAAAAAGTGCTGTTAACAGGACCTTCTAAAGGCGGCAATGTACAAACTCTCGTACGCGGAGTTAACTGTGCAACCTTGGATACTTCATCATACGATGTATTCTCGAATGCATCATGTACGACAAACTGTCTTGCACCTGTAGCGAAAGTACTGAACGATGAGTTCGGCATTAAAAACGGTCTCGTAACGACAGTTCACGCTTACACGAACGACCAGATGAACATCGACAACCCGCACAAAGATTTACGCCGTGCGCGTTCAGCTGCAGAAAACATTATTCCGACTTCAACAGGCGCTGCAAAAGCAACTGCTTTAGTGCTCCCGGAACTCGAAGGCAAACTCGACGGTATGGCACTCCGCGTACCGGTATCTAACGTATCTTTAGTCGACCTTGTAGTAGACCTTGAAAAAGACGTGACTAAAGAAGAAATCAATGAAGCGTTCAAGAAATACGAAGCTGACGCAATGAAAGGTATTTTAGGCGTAAGCGACACGCCGTTAGTATCAAGCGACTTTAATACAGATCCGCGCAGCTCTATCGTTGACTCAGCCCTGACTATGGTTATGGATAACAACAAAGTTAAAGTACTGTCATGGTACGATAATGAGTGGGGTTACTCTGTAAGATGTGTTGAATTGGCTGAAATGATCGCGAAAGATATTTAACAATACAGTCACAGGAGGATAGTTGATGCTATCCTCTTTTTTGATACAATAAAATTAACAATATGAACGAAGGAGTGCTGGCATGAAATTAGTAAATAAAGAAGGACAAAGTACAGATTTGCTTATCAACGGCGAAACAGCATCATACAAAGGCGAAGAATACGATGTGATTATTCACGACGGGGACCTTGCAGGCGCCGGACATATTGCGACGAATAACTTTATCGTCAAAGAAGAATATATTAAAGAAATGATTAAAAGATTTAAAGGCCGGAAAGGCAATGTCGACCAGTACGACGGCTTTCAGGGCTTTATGCTGATAAAAAAAGACAACAAAATGTCGGTGCTGACAGGCTGGCAGACAACAGAAGACTTTACAGCCTGGGTGGAATCGGAAGCCTTCCAGAACTCGCACGTTAAAAAAGAACAGCGTGTAAAATCCGAAGGCAGCGATTACTTGGAAGCAATGCCGGTACGTGAAAACTTCAGCGTCGAAGGCTAAACTTTTTGTATGAAACAGTCGTGACACCTCTTACTTTGAGGTGGCGGGACTGTTTTTTTTTGATGAGGGGTGGATGGCGATTGAGACGGCGCGCCATTGTGGATGTGACAATGGCACGGTAAAGCGTCCAGCGCGCCATTGTGGATGTGACAATGGCACAGTAAGGTGTCCAGCGCGCCACTGTGAAAGTGACAATGACGGGATAGGGCGGCTACTCCATCACTGTGCCTTCCACAATGACGGGACAAGACGTTTACTCCGTCACTGTGCCTCCTACAATGACGGGACAAGACGTTTACTCCGTCACTGTGATTTCCACAATGACGGGACAGATCGTTTACTCCGTCACTGTGCCTTCCACAATGACGTGACAAAGCGGCTACTCCGTCACTGTGATTCCCACAATGACCAGACAGCCGGCCTCCACCGCCCAATCCGCTTTCTTTTTTATGTTTCTTGCTTTCGGTGTTATAATAATTGAAACTAATCTATTACAAATGAGGTGAACATCATATGAGATGTCCAAAGTGTCAGCATACGAATTCAAAAGTGGTGGATTCGCGTCATGCGGATGAGATGAATGCGATTCGGAGACGCCGGGAATGCGAAGATTGCGCAACGCGTTTTACAACGTTTGAACGGATTGAACTGTCACCCCTTGTCGTTATAAAAAAAGACGGAACACGCGAAGTGTTCGACAGATCGAAGGTGCTTGACGGCCTTTTAAAAGCTTGTGAAAAACGGACGATTCCTTATGATGAAATTGAAAAGCGCGCGGATAACGTGGAAGCTGCTTTACGGAATTTAAACAAGGCTGAAATTTCCTCGAACGATATCGGCGAATCCGTTATGAAAGAATTAATTACTCTCGATCAGGTAGCATACGTGCGTTTTGCATCTGTGTACAGAGAATTTAAAGATATCGATCAGCTGATGGATATCCTCCAAAATCTAGAAAAAGGTAAGGCGTAAAATGAAATTTAATGAACGTTTAAAACCGAATACGGAGTTTATCGTTTACCAGCCGGGTACCTTATCCGACGATAATTACGAAGTGCTGAACGCCTTATATTTACCGGTTATCGGCACTGAAGCCTTCGGTATCTATCTGTATTTGTTTGAATCGACAAAAGTATACGATAAGCTTGCTGTCCGTTTTCATCGTGAGCTGATGGACGAGCTGTCGCTGAACTTATCGGATTTTGAAACGTCGCTCGATAAGCTCGAAGCCATCGGACTCGTGCGCACTTATGTATCGAATAAAGAACACGATGATCTCTTTGTCTACAGACTGCTGCAGCCGCTCACTCCGGAGATGTACTTCAAAGATCCCATGCTGTCCATGTATTTATACTCACAGGTCGGCTCTGCTAAATTCAACGATAAAAAAGACCGTCTTATCTATCCGGAACTGCCCGGTGACCTGACCGAGGTAACGAAGAAATTCACCGAGGTGTTCTACCACGCGAGAGATGCGAAATTCCGTACACCGGATGAGCACTTTAAACAGAATGACGTCTCCCGGGGACCGTCGATTGACCTCGATGATTTTGATTTCGAAGTGCTGTATACACACTTGAAGGGGACGCGCATCGATAAGCAGTTTTTTACAAAGGAAGTTAAAAAACTTGTCGTGCAGCTGAGCCAGCTGTTTAAATTAAATGCATATGATATTAAGCAGATTCTGCTGCAGTCATCGAGTCCTCAGTTCGGAATCGATAAAGAGCGCTTAAAAACCGAAGCCCGCAAATACTATCAGAAAGAATACGGGGAAGTTATTCCGAGTTTTACAACAGCTGAAGAAGCAGTAAGACCTTCCGGTGATGAATCGTATCTCGACAGCCTCGACAAGGTGAGTCCGCTCGACAGAATTAACGACCTCAGAAATTACAAACCTTCGGAAAACGATTTAAAAGTCGTGACGGAATTAATTGTTAAAACCGGCCTTGAAAACGGCGTGCTGAACGTGCTGCTGGAGTATGCTATTCAGATGAAAGAGGGCGATCTGCCGCTCAGATACGTGATGACCATCGCGGAAAACTGGGAAAAAGAAGGTTACCGCACAGCAGCGGAAGCGTATCAGTCGATTATGGAATTCCGTGAAGCCCAGGAAGAAAAACGTCGGAAACGCCAGTTTAAATACGCAGGTCCTGGTGAGGAACAGCCGGCCTGGCTGAAAGAGAAGACAAGCAGAAAAGAAAACCGGCAAGGAACCTCTAAGACTAAGAATACGAAGAAAACCGGTGAACCGATGAAAACGCTGAAAGATGATGAAGACTTCAGCAAACTGATTAATAAATTTAGAGAAAATTAGGTGAGGCGATGGAACCGATCAGCAGTTTCGTTAAAAATTCCAGCAGAATAGCGGAGAATAACGAACGTATTTATAACGAAATTATTAATCATCCGAAGATGAAGGCCTTTATGGAGGCACATGAAGGTAAAGTTACCCGCTCCATGATTCAAAATGATCTGATGATTTTAAAACATTATATAAATCAGCCGGCTGAATGCGAACCGGCGGGAGAGGGTAAATGCCTGAGCCATCCGGACGGCTTTATTATAAATCTCGATATCCGCCAGGGCCGGTTTAACATGATTTATACCAAATGTCCGATCAAAGCAAAACACGAGGAGTTCTTAAAACGGGAAAGTCTGATACAGAGCTTTCATATTCCGCGGGATGTGCGTGAAGCGACTTTCGATACGATTTTCTTAAATGACGGCCGCCGGGATATTTTAAAAAATGCTATTCAGAAAGCAGATAAAATTGCGCGCGGCGAAGACTTTCGCGGGCTGTATATACACGGCGAGTTCGGCATCGGTAAATCTTATATACTCGGCTGTATTGCAAACGAACTGAAAGAAAAGTCGATTTCATCGATGATGATCTACGTTCCTGAAATACTGCGCGATTTAAAGTCCGGCTTTAACGACGGCACGACAAACGAGCGCTACGATGCAATCAGAAATGCTGAAGTGCTGATCCTCGATGACCTTGGAGCGGAAGATGTAACTGCCTGGAGCAGGGATGAAGTTATCGTCAGTATTTTAAACTACCGCATGGTCGAGCAGCTGCCGACCTTTATCAGCTCAAACTTTGCAATTAATGAACTTAAAGGCCGCTACAGCTATACGAAAACAAACGGCAAGGAAGAAACAAAAGCGCTCCGCATGATTGAAAGAATCCGCGCCTTATGCGAAGAAGTCGAACTTACCGGTGATAATTTAAGAAACATATAGCTTGATTTATATGAATCGTTCGTGTACTATATAGCTATATTTCATTAATAATCCAAGGACAAGACAATTTTAAAAAGTTTATCGAAGAGAGTGCATGACTTGCTGAGACATGCATATAAACCGCGAATTGTTACTACCTGAACACGGATGCTTTTTTAATCGAAAGCCGGATGGACCGTTATCCCGAAAGCTTGAGGCACGGGATAAGTCTGTGTAAATCAGGGTGGTACCGCGGTAAAGTCGCCCCTATTTTTATAATAGGGACGGCTTTTTTTCTTGTTAAAAATAATTTGGAAACTGAAAGGATGTTTAGTATGGTTGAAAAAATCGAAGTAAGATTCCCGGACGGGAACGTAAAAGAATTTGATTTCGGCGTCACTACGGAAGAAATTGCCGGCTCAATCAGCCCGGGACTTAAAAAGGCTTCGCTTGCAGCGAAAGTGGACGGAGAGCTCTACGATTTAACACGTCCGCTCGAAACTGACAGTGAAGTTGAATTAATTACAAATAAAAGCGAAGAAGGCCTGGAAATCCTGCGCCACTCGACTGCCCACTTAATGGCCCAGGCGCTAAAACGCCTTTACGGCAACGTTCATTTCGGTGTAGGTCCGGTCATTGAAGAAGGATTCTACTACGACTTTGATATCGAAGAAAACATCTCTTCAGAAGATTTCCCTAAAATAGAAAAAGAAATGAAGCGCATTGTCGATGAAAATATCGAAATCGAAAGACGCGTGCTGTCACGGGATGAAGCGAAAGAATTATTTGCAGACGATCCTTATAAACAGGAATTAATCGAAGCAATTCCGGAAGATGAACAGGTGACTGTCTATACTCAGGGCGAATTTACGGACCTCTGCCGCGGCGTACACGTGCCGAGAACATCCAAAATTAAAGTCTTTAAACTGTTATCGGCTGCCGGTGCATACTGGCGCGGCGACTCGGACAACAAGATGCTCCAGCGCATTTACGGTACAGCCTTCTTTGATAAAAAAGAACTTGCAGCTTACATGGAGCTGCTTGAAGAACGCCGCGAGCGCGACCACCGCAAAATCGGTAAAGAGATGAAGCTGTTTGAAAACAATCAGCTGATCGGTGCAGGCCTGCCGTTATGGCTGCCGAACGGTGCGACAATCCGCCGCGAAATCGAACGTTATATAGTAGATAAAGAAGTAGCGCTCGGCTACAACCACGTTTACACACCGATCATGGCGAACACAAATCTTTATAAAACAAGCGGACATTCCGATCACTACCAGGACGATATGTTCCCGCCGATGAAAATCGGCAACGAAGAGCTTGTGCTCCGTCCGATGAACTGCCCGCACCACATGATGATTTATAAAAACGAACGCCATTCCTACCGCGAACTGCCGATCAGGATCGCAGAACTCGGCATGATGCACCGCTACGAGGCGAGCGGGGCAGTCAGCGGACTGCAGCGCGTACGCGGCATGGTTTTAAACGATGCACACGTTTTCGTCCGCCCGGATCAGATTAAAGAAGAACTAATCCGTGTCGTGGAACTGATTCAGGAAGTGTACAAGGACTTCGGTCTCAACGACTACAGATTCCGTTTAAGCTACCGCGACCCTGAAGACACAGAAAAATACTTCGACGACGATGACATGTGGCAGCGCGCTGAAAGCATGCTGAAAGATGCTGTTGATGAAATGGGTCTTGAATACGAAGAAGAAGAAGGCGAAGCGGCCTTCTACGGACCGAAACTGGACGTCCAGGTTAAAACAGCGCTCGGCAAAGAGGAAACTTTATCGACTGTACAGCTCGACTTCCTGCTGCCTGAACGTTTCGACTTAACTTATGTCGGCAAAGATGGCGAGGAACACCGTCCGGTCGTTATTCACCGCGGAGTTGTTTCTACAATGGAACGTTTCGTTGCCTTCTTAACTGAAGAATATAAAGGAAACTTCCCGTTATGGCTCGCGCCGCAGCAGGTGGAAATCATTCCGGTCAACGTCGACCTGCATTATGACTATGCCCGTGAAATCTACGATGAAATGAAGAGCCAGGGCATCCGCGTGCATATCGATGACCGCAACGAGAAGATGGGCTACAAGATCCGCGAAGCTCAAATGAAGAAAATTAAGTACCAGGTCGTTGTCGGCGATAAAGAAAAAGACGAATCACTCGTCAACGTCCGCAAGTACGGTGAAGAGAAACAGGAGAGCTTTGACAAGGAAGAATTCCTGTGGAACTTAATCGATGAAATCAGACTGAAAAAATAAGTTTGACAAAGATGACTTAATGCTGTATAGTATTAAGAGTTGAAAGAAACGGACAAGTTGGAGCTCCCGCTTCACACCCGCAAACGCTTTGAGTGACCGGGTAAATGGGGAAATGCAGACGCAGTAACTATTGCGCCTGCAACTTCTTAGGCGGGTGCAGCAATGCATTCGCCTTTTTTGTTCGTTAAATATTCTGGAGGTGCTAAACATAGCTAAAGATCAGACATTGATCAATAATCGTATTCGCGCAAAAGAAGTTCGTTTAATCGGAGAAGATGGTTCACAGCTGGGTATTAAAGCAACGAGAGATGCAATTGAGCTGGCAGAGAATGCCAACTTGGATGTAGTGCTTGTTGCACCAAATGCTAAACCGCCTGTTGCACGTATTATGGATTACGGTAAGTACAAGTACGAGCAGCAAAAGAAAGATAAAGAAGCTCGTAAGAAACAAAAGGTAATTAACCTTAAAGAAATTCGTTTGTCACCGACAATCGAAGAGCATGACTTTAACACTAAGTTAGGCCATGCTAAGAAATTCCTTGCTAAAGAAGACAAGGTTAAAGTCTCTATTCGCTTTAAAGGCCGTGCAATTACGCACAAAGAAATCGGACGCAAGGTGCTTGAGCGTTTCGCTGAAGCTCTGAAAGAAGATGGCCAGATTGAACAGAGACCGAAGATGGAAGGACGTTCCATGTTCCTGGTCGTTGCACCGCTTGCAGAGAAAAAATAACAATTAATCGGAGGACTTTATCATGCCAAAAATGAAGACGCATAAAGGTTATGCTAAACGAGTTAAAAAAACTGGTACAGGCAAATTCAAACGCTCACAAGCGTTTACTAGCCACTTATTCGCTAACAAAACTACTAAACAGAAACGCCAATTAAGAGGATCAGCTTTAGTTGCTAAATCAGATGCAAGAAGATTAGTTCACTTATTAGCTAAATCTGCTAAATAATATAAAAGGAGGAGTTAGAAATGGCTCGCGTAAAAAATGGATTAACATCTCGCAAGAGACGTAAAAAAGTATTAAAACAGGCAAAAGGTTATTTTGGTGCTAAGAGCACTTTATATAGAACAGCTAAACAAGCTGTAATGAAATCAGGTCAGTACGCATACCGTGACCGTAAACAGAAAAAACGTGAATTCCGTAAATTATGGATCTCACGTATCAACGCTGCTGCACGTCAGCACGACATCAGCTACAGCCGTCTGATGAACGGACTTAAAGTTGCAGGCATCGATATCAACAGAAAAATGCTTTCTGAAATTGCTATCGCTGACGACGCTGCTTTCGGTCAAATCGTAGAACAGGCTAAAAAAGCTTTAAATAACTAATACTGCTTTAATTTGAAAAGAGCACCCATAAAGTTGGGTGCTCTTTTTTTGTTTTATTGATGAAATTTAAGCACTTATATATTCAGTTTCAGTTTGCGGGTCTTAGTCGGGTGGTAAATACAGAAATGTAATGGTTAAAGAAAATTCAGGAGGTTGTGGAAATGAGTGAATTAGAAAAACAGACCAAATTATCCGAAGGAATTACTCCGCAAATACAGAATAGACAGCCCGGAATTGAGAGTGAGATGACTCCGGAGCCTATTTATGAACTGGAAAGCCATGTGGGTTCCGGCAAGCTGAAGGGCAGAGTCGCCTTAATTACCGGCGGAGACAGCGGAATCGGCAGAGCAGTAGCTGTCGGCTATGCTAAAGAAGGTGCTGATATAGCGATTTCCTATCTTGATGAACATGAAGATGCTGAAGAGACCAAAGCGCGTATCGAACAGGAAGGTGTCAAATGTACGCTGCACCCGGGAGATATCGCAGACGAAGCGTTCTGTTTCCAGGTCGTAGATGATGTGATTAAAGCGCACGGCAAGCTGAACATTCTCGTTAATAATGCAGCCCGCCAGGAAGTTAAAAATGGTATTGAGGATATTAGTATTGAGCAGTTTAAACACACCTTTGATGTGAACTTTTTCAGTATGGTGCATTTTACGAAGGCAGCACTGCCTCATTTAAACGCAGGAGATAGTCTGATTTATACAACTTCGGTCAATCCGTATATCGGTCATGATGCCTTGATTGATTACAGCTCTACAAAAGGCGCCATCGTCGGATTTGTACGCTCGGTTGCTAAAGAACTTGCTGAAAAAGCCATCCGCGTGAACGGCGTGGCGCCGGGACCGATTTGGACGCCTTTAATTCCTGCCACAATGACAGAAGAAATGCAGGAGTCATTCGGAGTCGCAACACCGCTCGGCCGCCCGGGACAGCCGGCGGATCTGGTGGAACCGTATATTTTACTTGCGTCTGAAGGTTCCGCTTATATGACGGGTCAATTTATTCACGTCAACGGGGGGCAGTTTATGACGACTTAAAGGAAGGTTTTACAGTCTCCATAAAGTTAAAATGATTTAAAGGGAGGATTTGCATGGCACATTCAAAGGGCGGCACACCACTTGATTTTCGAAATACAGAAGACTTGAAAAAGCACGTATTCAGCATTCTCGACTTTTATTATCCCGCCTGTATCGATCATGACAAGGGTGGTTATATTAACGGTTTTTTAGACGACGGCTCGATCAATGATACGACGACAAAACATTTGGTCGCTACAAGCAGGTATATTTATATTTTCAGTATCGGCGGGCTTCTGGACGGTCCGGCCTGGTGCCAGGAAGCTGCCCGCCACGGCATTCGTTTTTTAAATAATCATCATCTCGATAAAGAAAATAACGGTTATTTCTTTGAATTGAACGGCACTGAGCCGGAAAATACGTCGAAGATGGCCTACGGCCATGCTTTTGTTCTGCTCGCATCGTCTATAGCCTTGAAGGCTGGTGTCGAAGAAGCAAAAGAGGTCCTTGAAAATGTCTATGAAGTAGTGGAGACACATTTTTGGGATTCGGAACATAATCTTTATAAAGATGAGTGGGATGCGGCATGGACAGAACTTTCATCCTACCGGGGGCAAAACCCGAATATGCATATGTGCGAAGCTATGCTGACTGCCTACGAAGCGACCGGAGAAGAAAAGTATTTAGATAAAGCTCATACGCTGGCAAAAGCAGTGTCAGGTAAACTGGCAGAGCGCTCCGGCGGTCTTGTGTGGGAAAATTACACACCGGACTGGCAGCCGGATTTTGAATTTAATAAGAACAACACCAAAGATGAATTCCGGCCCTACGGTTTTATCCCGGGACACCAGTTTGAATGGAGCAAGATGCTGATGTGGATCGACCGTTATAAATCGGAACCCTGGATGAAAGAAAGGGCAGAAGCACTGTTTCAAAAAGGATGGGATCTCGGCTTTGACAAAGAATACGGCGGCATATATTTTGCCCTGTCACCGGAGTGCGACGTCATCGACACTGATAAGAACTACTGGGTAATGTCAGAAGCCATTGCCGCTGCTGCCTTGTTAGCTGAGAGAACGGGCAAGACAGACTATCTGGAATTTTACGATCGGCTGTTTAAATATTCTTCAGATTACTTTATCGATTATAAATACGGCGGCTGGTACCAGCTGCTCGACCGGGCTAATGAACGCTACAGCCATGTAAAAAGTCCGCCGCCGAAAACGGATTATCATCCGGTGGCAGCATGCTATCAGTCAATTATTGCCTTGAAGGCTTGAGAAAAACACCCGGTTTTGACGGGTGTTTTTATTTTGGGATTTTATGTAAGATTATTTTGTTTGTATAAGTAAATAAAATAACTTGTACGATAAAAAAATAAAACAGCGATTTTCCCTATATATAGGATAAGAAGTATTTTATCTTGAGGAGGAAAATCATGATTCTGTTTGAGAGAACGATTGGCGCTGAACTGGCCTATTATCGCGCTTTAGCCGGCAGGAGCCGGCTGTCTGGTGAGGATGCAAAACATTTATCGGTACAGGAAAAAGGGTATGCGGGGGAATGTGAATACGACCGGGTGTTTGACGAAACCGGCCATGGTTCTGTATTCGTGTTTCGGGATATTTATCTGCGGATTGAGGGAAATGTTGCACAATATGATTGTCTGATTGTCAGTGATGACGAGATAGTCGTTAATGAAATTAAAAACTATTCGGGTCTTTATCGTTATGACAAAGGGAAGTGGTATATTCGGGAATCACAAGTGTCGGAAGATGCGCTCGCGCAGCTCCGCCGGGCGGTTGGGAAACTCGTGAAGCTGCGGTATCAGGTGAGAGGCCAGTTTGATATTACGGGGAAGATAGTGTTTCCGAATATTGAGTTCCGGCTGCAGACGAACGACGAAGAGCTTTTGGAGAATGTGGTGCTGCGGTCGGGGCTTCGGAATTACTTGCTGCAGTTTAAAAATTTGTATGCTGGGCGTGTAGCCGAGGAGATTGCAGAGCTGATTCGCGGGTATATTGTTCCCAATCCTTATTTCGATAAATGTGCCGATTTCGATGCGCTGCGTAAAGGCTTATACTGCGGCAGCTGCGGCGGATTTGAATTGGAAAATCGAAAATATCATTTGGTCTGTGAGTCATGCGGCTCGAAAGAAACGAAGGAAACGCATATCATCCGGGCGATTAGTGATTATATAGCTTTGTTTTTAGATGAGAAGCTGACTAATAAACGATTTATGAAATTTATTGGACAAAGCGTAAGTGAAAAAACAGTATTTCGAATGCTGAATAAATATTGTAATCAGCATCTGAACGGAGCAGCTACTCACTATACTTTTAAATACCGGGATTTTGATGATGCGTGTAAAAATGGTAATCGTTTATGGAGATATAAAGATTACTATACTGGAAATAAGCGGAATTGATTAGTCTTTTCAAGGATTTATCGACCTCTCTTGTCATTGTGGTTTTGACAATGACGGAATAAAGATGCTGCCCCGTCACTGTGGTTTTGACAATGACGGGATAAGGGCGCTGCCCCGTCACTGTGGTTTTGACAATGACGGGATAAGGGCGCTGCCCCGTCACTGTGGTTTTGACAATGACGGGATAAGGGCGCTGCCCCGTCACTGTGGTTTTGACAATGACGGAATAAAGGTGCTGCCCGCCCTTGTGGTTATGACAACGGCACAGTAAAGCCTCGAGGACCCAGCGCCGCCAATGCCGCTTTCACAAAACCCGGCCAAAATATAATCCCGAATCCACCATTGTTCAGCGCTTCTTTTATCGCTACAATATTTATAAAGGAGCGTGTTTATAATGATTCCACAGTCGGAAATTATGATGATGGCTGCGACAGCAGTCGCAGCAGTCTTATTGCCTTTTATTTTTATGTTTATACTCAGAAAAAAATTTAAAATCAGATGGCTGCCTTTTATCCTCGGTATCGGTATATTTATAGTTTTCGCATTAATTCTCGAACAGATTATGCACTATATCGTCCTCAGTCCGTCAGCGGACGGCACTATCGAATTATTATCAGCAGCCCCGTGGCTCTATGTGCTGTATGGCATATTCGCAGCGGGCATATTCGAAGAAACCGGCCGGCTGCTCGCCTTCTTAATTACGAAGAGACATTATAAAGATATCGACAGCGCGGTCTCGTACGGGATCGGGCATGGCGGCATCGAAGCGGCGACAGTCGTCGGCCTCGGCATGCTTAACGGCATAGTACTTGCTGTCCTCATCAATTCAGGTTCGGAAGCACTCAGCGCCTTGCCTGCTGCACCGGAAGATTTAATCCAGAGCGGCCCCTGGTATATGTATCTCGTCACGATTGGAGAAAGAATTCTCGCCATGACGCTTCATATCGGTTTGTCGGTGATCGTTTTCTGTGCGGTCATGATGAAAGGGAAGTGGTGGCTGTATCCGCTCGCGATTCTTCTTCATGCTCTGGCGAACACGACAGCAGCTATGATGCAGGCGGGTCTTCTTACCAATATTTATTTAATGTATGCAGGTCTGATAATTATGACCGCAGTGACAGTTGCTATCGCAGCAAAATTAGTCAAAGACTACAGAGAAAATATTTATTCCTTGTAAGATAAAAACCGACGGCCAGTGTTTATCGTTAAATTAAAGATTAATATTCAGATTATTCAACCTTATCCATTAAATGGATAAGGTTTTTAAATTCTGCTATCCTTTATATACCAAGGCTTTAAAGTCACAATGCTGATATATCAGCATTGTAAGCGGTAACAATATTTTAAAAAAGCATAGACAAGGGGATGTAAATAGACTATATTTGAGTGGTAATTTCTTATTATAGAAAGAAAACAAAGGGGAATCATTCAAATGGAGACAGTGGTAACGTTTTTTAACGACATCGTCTGGAGTGCGGCACTGGTCATACTCCTCGTTGTCACAGGATTGTACTTCTCAATTCGCATGAGATTGTTCCAGGTGCGATACATAGTCGACATGGTCCGTCTGATGTTTAAAGGCGGCAAATCAGATGATGGAATTTCAAGTTTCCAGGCAATTGCCGTATCACTTGCAGGCCGTGTCGGAACGGGTAATATCGTCGGCGTGTCTACTGCGATCTTTATCGGGGGGCCGGGTGCTATTTTCTGGATGTGGCTCATCGCCTTCCTCGGTGCGGGGAGCGCCTTTGTAGAATCTACACTGGCACAGATTTACAAGCAGAAAGAGGATGGGCAGTACCGCGGGGGACCGGCGTACTACATCGAAAAGGGGATCGGTGGAACGTTTGGTAAATATTACGCCCTGCTGTTTGCAGTCGTGACTGTACTTGCGTGCGGGCTCTTACTGCCGGGTATTCAGTCCAACTCGATTTCGAGTTCTGCAACTAATGCGCTACCGATGATTGACGGCTGGATGATCGGTGCCTTTCTCGTAGTCATTCTTGCGGTGGTAATTTTCGGAGGAATCCGTTCAATCGCCAACGTAGCGACAGCTGTCGTGCCTTTCATGGCGATTGCTTATATAATCGTTGCGGTCATCATTGTAATTATGAACATTGGAGATGTACCTGCTTTAATCGGTTTAATCTTCAGAAGTGCCTTTGGTCTTGAACAGCAGTTTGCAGGTACGGTCGGCGCCATGATTATGATTGGTGTTAAACGCGGACTGTATTCAAACGAAGCTGGTCAGGGTACGGGAGCTCACGCAGCAGGTGCTGCTGAAGTATCCCACCCGGCGAAACAGGGTCTGGTTCAGTCGTTCTCAGTGTATATCGATACGCTGTTCGTATGTACTGCAACTGCACTGATGATTTTAATGACAGGCATGTATAACGTTTCTGACGGCAATGACGGTTTAATTATCGACAACGGCGTCTATCAGACTAACGCTGCGGGCGAAAAAGATGTCAGCGGTACGGTGACATTTACCCAAGCAGGTATCGACAGTGCTTTCCACGGTATGGATTCGTTCCAGGAAGGCTTTATCGGCTTCGGTTCGTACTTTATCGCATTCGCGCTGTTGTTCTTCTGCTATACGACCATGCTCGCTTACTACTATATAGCGGAAACCAACCTCGTCTATATGCTGAGAGGCAGAATGCCTTGGCTGAAAATTGTGCTTGGCCTCGTTTTAATCGGTTCTGCTTTTTACGGTACAGTGTCAACTGCTGACCTTGCATGGCAGATGGGTGACCTAGGTGTAGGACTGATGGCATGGATTAACGTTATCGGTATACTCATTCTGCAAAAACCGGCGCTTAAAGCGTTCAAGGATTACGAGCGCCAGTACAAGCTGCAGAAAAAAGGAGAAATCGACGAGATTGTCTATACACCGGAGCGCGGGGAATTTAAAGATCATAACTTCTGGGTGGATGAATACCCGAGAAGAGATGAAGAAGGCTACTCTTATCCGGACAGAAATTAATTTTTATGAAGCACTCTCTTAACGGGAGTGCTTTCTTATGCAGTGAAATTATTTCGAAACGTGAAATACTTATGCTAAAATTAAAGAAACAACAATTTAAAAGGGGAATTTTAAATGGATAAACAGCTTGAAATGTTAAAAGATTTAACCGATGTAAACGGTGTTGCGGGGTTTGAACATGCAGTCAAACAGAAAGCTAAATCTTATCTCGAGCCGCTCAGCGATGAAATTATTGAAGACAATTTAGGCGGCGTTTACGGAAAGAAAAATGCAAAAGACGGCAGTAAAACGATTCTGATTGGCGGCCATCTGGATGAAATCGGCTTTATGGTGACTGAAATCGATGACAACGGCTTCCTCAAATTTACGCCGATCGGCGGCTGGTGGAATCAGGTCATGCTGTCGCAGCGCATGCACATTACAACGGGTGAAGGAAAGGTCATCACCGGCGTAATCGGTTCGAAACCGCCGCACGTGCTGTCACCGGAAGAGCGTAAAAAGCCTGTTGAGATTAAAGATATGTTTATCGATATCGGTGTTGCCTCAAAAGATGAAGTGCTGGAAGCGGGCATTGAGCTCGGTGATATGGTGACACCGGCCTCGGAATTTGAAGAGATGACCAACAAAAATTACCTGCTCGCTAAAGCATGGGATAACCGTTACGGTGTCGCTTTATCAATCGATGTAATGAAGAATCTTGAAAAAGAAGATATTAATATTAACCTGGTGAGCGGGGCGACAGTCCAGGAAGAAGTCGGCCTTCGCGGGGCGAAAGTGGCGGCGAATAAAGTGAAACCGGACCTTGCCATCGCAGTTGATGTCGGCCTCGCTATGGATACACCGGGCATGAAATCATCAAACGGTACAGGAGATCTCGGCAAGGGTCCGCTGGTTCTCCTCCTCGACGGCTCGAACATCGGCCACGTACCGTTCAGAAAACACGTATTGGCAGTTGCCAAAGATAAAGATATCCCTGTACAATTACAAGTGATTCCGGGCGGAGGCACGGATGCAGGTTCTTTCCACGTATCGAACGAAGGTGTGCCGTCACTCGCCATTGGAGTACCGGTGCGCTACATGCATTCAAACGTGTCTATTATGCATAAGGAAGACTACCAGAACGCGGTGAAACTCGTAACTGAAGTAGTCAAATCATTAAACGACGATAAGGTGGACGAAATCATTTGGTAAAAGAAGTTATTTCTTCAAAAGATAACACGCGCATTAAAAATTACCGTAAGCTCCATACGGCAAAAGGACGCAGAAAGTCAGGCCAGTTTTTAATCGAAGGTGTTCACTTAGTTGAAGAAGCGGTTAATTATAACCAGCCGGTCGATACGATTATTATCGAAGACGGTTTTAAGCACGATTTAAACATTGAAAAATTTAAGACGCTGTACGTTTCACCGGATGTTATGAAATCTTTATCGACACTCGAAACACCGCCGGGCATCGCCGCTGTTATGAATCAAAAATCGCCGGGCAAACTCGATTTTAACCGGGTGCTGCTGCTTGAAAATATCCAGGATCCGGGTAATCTCGGTACGCTGATCCGCACGGCGGATGCATTCGGTTTTAAAACAGTCTTGATTACACCGGAAAGCGCGGATCCGTATAATCCGAAAGTATTAAGAAGTGCCCAGGGCAGCCATTTCCATCTGAATATTTTACAGCGCTCGGCAGCGGAAGCAGCTGAAAGTTTTAAAGGCATTAAAATCGGCACCTCGCTCAATGACGCGGTCTACATTGATGACTTCAATAAGCCCGACGGTGATATTATGCTTGTGCTCGGCAACGAAGGGCAAGGTTTGACAGACGAAACACTCAATCTGATGGATATCAATGCGAAAATTGCTATGCCGGGATCCAGTGAAAGTTTAAACGTTGCGATTGCCGGTGCGATTATGATGCATCATTTTAAATCTTGATTTTAACTGTATTTCAGCTATAATAAGTGTAACAATATTATAAATCTGCTTCGGTTGAAGTTAGGAATAAATGATTATCGAGACCAGTCACAGAGAACATTAATATCAGCTGAAAATTAATGTATGGTTTTAATCAGTGTTCACCTGATTGATGAAGTATTTGGGACCGCGTCACCATATAGACGTCAATAAGTGTCTGCAGCTGCAGAAAATTAGGTGGTACCACGGAACTCCGTCCTTTTATTAGGATGGAGTTTTTTGTTTTTAATAATATTTTTAAATATGAGGAGTGACGGGCATGACACAGGAGATGGAAACAATCCAGCTTGAATTTAACGATAAATTAAGCACAATCGATAACAGTAAAGCACTCGCTGATCTACGCGTTGAATATTTAGGTAAAAAAGGCAAAGTAACCGGATTAATGAAAGAGATGAAAAATCTTTCTAATGAAGAACGTCCGGCTTACGGTCAAAAAGTAAACGAGCTGCGGACTCACATTGAGCAGCAAATCAGCGAACTTGAAACTGAACTGTCAAAACAGGCAATGGAGAAAAAACTGGCAGAAGAAACAATCGACGTGACTCTGCCGGGCCGTACGCTTGAAATCGGCGGTTCGAATCCGATTGACCGCATCGTAGAAGACATCGAGGATTTCTTTATCGGCCTCGGTTATGAAATTAAAGAGGGCTATGAAGTCGAGCAGGACTACTATAACTTTGAAGCGCTGAATCTGCCGAAGTCACATCCGGCACGCGATATGCAGGACAGCTTCTATATTTCCGAAGAGATTCTGCTCCGCACGCACACGTCACCGGTGCAGGCGCGCACGCTTGAAGCGCAAAATGGCGAAGGTCCGGTTAAAATTATCTGTCCCGGAAAAGTATACCGCCGAGACAGCGATGACGCGACGCATTCACACCAGTTTACGCAGATTGAAGGCCTCGTTGTCGATAAAAATATTCATCTCAGCGACTTAAAAGGTACGCTTGAATTATTTGCGAAAGAAATTTTTGGCGCAGACAGAGAAGTCCGTCTTCGTCCGAGCTACTTCCCGTTCACTGAGCCGAGCGTTGAAGTGGATATTTCATGCTTTAAATGTAAAGGCGCGGGCTGCAACGTCTGCAAGCAGACAGGCTGGATAGAAATTCTCGGTGCCGGCATGGTGCATCCGAACGTACTTGAAATGGCAGGCTTCGATTCAAAAGAGTATTCCGGATTTGCTTTCGGAATGGGGCCGGACCGCGTAGCCATGCTGAAGTACGGTATCGAAGATATCCGTCATTTATACACGAATGATTTAAGATTTATCGATCAGTTTATTCCGACAGAGGATGGAGGAGAATTAAATGAGAGTATCTAGAGAATGGCTGGAGACGTTTATCGATATTAAAGTGCCGACTGATGAACTTGCTGAAACTATTACGCGCGGCGGGATTGAAGTGGACGATCTTATCGATTACACAAAAGATATTAAAAAACTTGTTGTGGGCTATGTGAAGTCGGTTAAACCGCATCCTGAAGCGGACCGTCTCAACTTGTGCGAAGTAGATACGGGTGAAGAAACGACACAGATTGTCTGCGGTGCGCCGAACGTGCAGGCAGACAGTTACGTTATCGTCTCGAAAGTCGGCGGCAGACTGCCGGGCGGCATTAAAATTAAACGTGCCAAACTCCGCGGTGAAGTGTCGGAAGGCATGATCTGTTCATTAGAAGAAATCGGTGTAAAAGAAGAATTTGTGCCGGCTGAATATCAGGGCGGCATCTTCATGTTCAAGTCAGAGCAGACACCGGGCGAAGATGCGCTTAATGCTTTGTATCTGGATGATCAGGTGCTTGAATTCGACTTAACACCGAACCGTAAAGATGCACTGTCGATGATCGGCGCAGCATACGAAACGCGCGCCCTGTTCGGCGGCGAAGTTGAAGTGCCGGAAGCGTCAGTTTTTGAAGCTGATGATCTTGTGACAATGTCAGTTGAAAACGAAGATGCTGAAGCAGTGCCGTTTTACGCAGTCCGTGAAGTGCGCGATGTTGAAATTAAACCTGCGCCGTTATGGATGCAGATCCGGTTAATTAAAGCGGGGATTCGTCCGATTAATAACGTCGTTGATATTTCTAACTACGTCTTAATGGAATACGGCCAGCCGCTCCATATGTTTGACCGCGACCGCATCGGTTCTGATAAAGTCGTGACGCGTTTTGCACGTGAAAACGAGAAGTTCACGACGCTCGACGGCAAGGAACGCACGCTGAATACTGAAGATATCGTCATTACGAATGGCGAGGTGCCAATCGCTCTCGCCGGTGTCATGGGCGGCCGGGATTCAGAAGTGACAGAGCAGACAGTGAACGTTGTCATTGAGTCGGCTTTATTCGACCCGGTTAAAATCCGCAAAGCGAGCAGCCGCCTGAACCTTCGCAGTGAAGCATCACAGCGTTTCGAAAAAGGTGTCTCGCACGAATTTATTTTACCGGCGGTAAACCGCGCAGCATACTTATTAGAAAAATATGCAGGCGGCAAGACGCTTAAAGGTATTGCATCGGAAGGACAGCTCGATTTGGAGCCGGGTGTGATTCAGACATCCGCGGACTTTATCAATAACCGTCTCGGTACGGAACTGACGGTGGCTGAAATTCTCGGGACACTGCAAAGACTGGGTCTCGGCGCGGAAGAGAAAGACGGTGCAATTGACGTACTGATTCCGTCACGCCGCGACGATTTGAAAATTCCTGAAGATATTTCCGAAGAAGTGGCGCGTATTTTCGGTTACGATAATATTCCGTCCACACTGCCTGAATACTCGGTCATTACACCGGGGCGTCTGTCAGATGAGCAGCAAGAAGTCCGCGTGATTAAACGTCAGCTGAATGCGCAGGGCTTCTCGCAAGCGATTAACTACGCGCTCACCAGCAAAAAGCGCATCGGCGAGTTTACGACGCTGACTGATTCACTCGCACTGTTAATGCCGATGAGTGAAGACCGCGCAGTGCTTAGAAATTCACTTGTGCCGCACCTGGTGGATAACGCGACTTACAACGTCAACCGCCAGCAGAAAAATGTGTCACTGTTTGAAATCGGCAAAATTTTTAAGACGAACGGACAGGATCAGCTGCCGGATGAAATTGAAATGCTGGCAGGTATCGTAACAGGCGACCAGCATAAGACTGCCTGGACGAATACATCGGTGCCGTCTGATTTCTACACGGTAAAAGGTGTACTCGAGTCACTGTTTGAAAAACTCGGGCTCGTTGACCGCGTAACTTACAAACAGTCATCTGTACACGATGAACTCCACCCGGGCCGCACGGCAGAAGTCTATCTGGACGATAAAGTCATCGGCTTCGCAGGCGAACTGCACCCGCAGTACGCTGAAGATCATGACCTCGGCCAGACGGCAGTTTTTGAAATTAACCTCGCAGAAGTACTGCGCGTTAAAACAGGCAGCATACTGTATGAATTCCTGCCGAAATATCCGTCGATGTCACGCGACGTTGCGCTGGAAGTTGAAAGCGGCGTGCAAGTATCTGATATTATCGGGAAAATTAAAACTGCGGCGCCGAAATATTTAGCGGACGTTTATCCGTTTGATGTATACGAAGGCGAGCATATCGCAGACGGCAAAAAATCTGTCGCCCTGCACCTCACATATTTAAACAAGGAAAAAACGCTCACCGATAAAGATATCGAAGCACTTCACACTCCTGTTGAAGAGGCTTTAAAAGAAGCGGGCTATATATTAAGAGGATAAAATAAAAAGAAGCAGAGACGAAATTTGTCTCTGCTTTTTTGCTTGATGGATGGTGAATTGCCGGGCAGTTTGCATTAGTGATGAAGATTTTGCGCTGGGTTATGCGTTTTGAGGCCGGTTTTGCATTAGTCTGGTCATTTGTGATTACACAAATGCATGAAAACGAGCAAGGTGGCGATAAAAACCATGACCCTGCTCATAATGAAGGCAGAAACGAGCAAGGTGGCGATAAAAATGATGACCCTGCTCATAATGAAGCCGAAAACGTGTAAGGTAGCGATAAAAATGATGACCTTGCTCATAATGAAGGCAGAAACGAGCAAGGTGACGATAAAAACCATGACCCTGCTCATAATGAAGGCAGAAACGAGCAAGGTAGCGATAAAAACCATGACCTTGCTCATAATGAAGACGAAAACGTGCAAGGTGACGATAAAAACCATGACCCTGCTCATAATGAAGGCAAAAACGAGCAAGGTGGCGATAAAAATGATGATCTTGCTCATAATGAAGGCAGAAACGAGCAAGGTCACTCCTAAAACGTCAACCTTGCTCAGCATGGAGGACTAAAAAGAAGAAAAACCCCCAAAATGGAGAGAACTCCCAAAAATCAGCTGCACTTATCATCAAAATCATCCGCAAACCCAATCCCGGCACCATTTTAATTCCTTGTATTAACATTAGGGGATAAGTATAATAAACTATTGAAATAGGTAAATGTGTGAGAAATTTTATCGAGATGGGGGCAATGTAATATGAGCGGAAAGAAAACACGCATTGCTGTAAAAATATACAATGAGTATTATACGCTGGTCGGCCGCGAGAATGAGGACCATCTGAGGCGGGTGGCTGATGCGGTCGACAGTAATATTACGGCGATTGCTGCTAAGAGTCCGGGGCTCGATACGACAAGAAAAGCGGTGCTTACGGCTTGTAATATTATGGATGATTATATAAAGTTAAAAGAAAAATACGAGGCGCTGGAAAAAGAACACAGCGCGCTTAAAAAAGGGAACTAGCTTATGACTTTGATACTTCTACTTATACTATTAATCGGACTGATTGCCGGTTACCGTCGCGGGGCAGTACTCCAGTTTATGCACCTGCTCGGTACAATATCGGCAATCGTCATTGCTTCATTAAATTATGAAACACTCGGCAGCAGATTTTATTTAATCATGCCGTACCCGTCCACTGCCCAGGAGAATCCGAATCCGGTGCTCAGCGAAGTCGGTAATTTTGAATATGCCTACTATTATATGTTTGCTTTCTTTATTATTTTTATCGTCAGCAAAGTAGTGATTCAGATTATCGTTAGCGGATTTGATTATTTCCAGCAGGTCACAACCGGAGGACTTGCGACCAGCATTACCGGTACAGTGCTCGGCCTCATCGAAGCGGTGTACTTTATCGTTGTAATACTGTTTTTCGCTGCAACGATTCCTTATCTGCCCCTGCAGGAAGCTCTGGCGGAATCGGGCATTGCCTCATTTATAATGGAACACACATTTATAATATCGGACAAATTAATAGAATGGATACAAGTAGAGTCATAGAGATATGGCTCTTTTTTCGGAGGTAGACATGAATAAAAAAGATGTAATCAGGCTGCTCGAAAAGATAGCAGTATATATGGAACTGAATTTGGAGAACCCTTTTAAAGTTTCCGCCTACAGAAAGGCGGCGGCGTCTTTAGAAACTGACGGAAGAACCCTCGGGGAAATTCCTGATTTCAGCGCGCTGAAAGGTATCGGCAAAGGGACTAACGAGGTGATTACTGAGTTCGTTCAAACAGGCGAGTCATCGGTCTTAAAAGAATTAGAAGATAAAGTGCCGAGCGGCCTGATCCGCATGCTGAAACTCCCGACGCTCGGGCCGAAAAAAATTGCGAAAATTCACGACGAACTCGGCATCAGTACGCTGGAAGATTTAAAAGCGGCCTGCGAAGCTAATAAGGTCAGCACACTTACAGGCTTCGGCAAAAAGACGGAAGAGAACATTTTAAAATCGATAGAATCGGTGCTGACCAGACCTGAACGCTATCCGCTTGCCCGTATATTAAAATTTAAAAAAGTAATTACGGACGTCATCGAGACGATTCCGGGCGTCGAACGCTACGATATGACGGGCAGCGGCCGCCGGACGAAGGAGACGTCGAGAGATTTGGATTTTATCGTCAAAGTGGAAGATTATGAACTGTTTACCGAAACGATGGTCAGCCAGAGTTTCGTAACAGATGTAGTGTCCCGGGGCGATAAGAAACTGTCGATTGAAATCGAGCACGATTTCGAACAGATTAACGTCGATTTCAGGTTTGTAAACGGCGAAGAATATATTTCAACGCTGCAGCATTTCACAGGTTCAAAAGACCATAACGTAAAAATGCGCCAAATCGCGAAAGCGCGCGGTGAAAAAATAAGCGAATACGGCGTTGAAACAAAAGAGGGCGTAAAAACTTTCAGCACGGAAAGAGAGTTCTACGAACACTTCGACCTGCCTTATATTCCGCCGGCTATGCGGGAAACGGGCAAGGAAACCGATATCGGCATTAAAGAAATCGTTAAACCGGAAGATATTAAAGGAGACCTGCACATGCATACCGTCTACAGCGACGGCGCCTACAGTGTGAGGGATATGGTAGAGGCGGCAAGGCAAAAAGGCTATGAATATATCGTGATTACCGATCACTCGAAAAGTCTGCGGGTGGCCAACGGCTTAAGCGACGAACGTCTGCTTCAGCAGCTCGAAGAAATCAGGGAGATCGATGCGGAATATGATGATATCGACGTTTACAGCGGTACTGAAATGGATATTTTAGCCGACGGCACACTCGACTATTCAGACGAAATATTACAAAAACTGGATTACGTCATTGCCGCCATTCATTCGAGTTTCCAGCAGTCTGAAGAACAAATTATGCACCGTCTGAAAACGGCGATGGATAATCCTTACGTGCGGCACATAGCTCATCCGACGGGGCGCTTAATCGGCGTTCGGGACGGGTATCCGGTAAATATGGACGACTTGTTTCTTTATGCACAGAAGACAAATACGGTGCTTGAAATTAACGCCAATCCGCAGCGTCTTGATCTGTCTTCAGAAGTCATTCATAACCGCGATGTTATGTTTACAGTCAACACCGATGCACACCATACCGATCATTTCGACTTTATGAAGTACGGCGTGGCTACGCTGCAGAAAGCCTTCGTGAAAAAATCGCAGGTATTGAACACATGCACAAGGGAAGAATTTAAAGCATTTATTAAAAAAGGTAAGCAGAGTGATATAAATGAATGACAAAACATTCACCAAACTGGAATTCGATAAAATTCTCGAATCCGTCAGAACATTTGCAGTCAGCGATAAGACGAAAGAGAAACTGAATTTTTCAATCGTCGAAACTGACTTAGCTACAGTAGTTAAAAATATAGAAGAAGTTGACGATGCCTCGGCTATGCTCCGTTACCGCCACGTTGAACTCGGAGGGATCAGCGACATTAAACCCTTCGTCAAGCGGGCGGAAATCGGAAGCATTTTAGGCGTGAGCGATTTTAATAAAATTAAATCGCTTTTAAACAGAAAGCATATGTTAGCGGGTCTCGTGAACGCTTTTGAAGAAGATGAAATCTTTCTGCCGAATATTAAACCGTATATCGCAGAACTTGAAGACATTCATTTTCTCTACAAGCGTATAACGGAAACTGTCGATGAAGTAACTGTCCTTGACCACGCGTCACCTGAACTTCTCCGTATTAGAAGGAGGATCGGTGCGGAAGAACAGAAAATCCGCGAACGCTTAAACGATATCGTCAGAAAAAATCAGCGCAAGCTCTCCGACAGTATTATCACCATGCGGAACGGCCGCTATGTGATTCCGGTCAATGTGGATTACCGGAGCGAATTTAAAGGCATTATCCACGACTCGTCACAGAGCGGACAGACGATTTATGTCGAACCGACAGCAATCGTTGATATGACGAATAATATTACGCGCTTAAAAGAATCTGAAGAAGCGGAAATCACCCGTATTTTAAGCGAACTGACAGAACAGGTCAGCACAGTCGCGCATGATTTATATGAACATAATATAAATCTGCATCATATTGATTTCGTCTTTGCGAAAGCGAAATACGGTGCGCATATTAAAGGAACGAAACCGCTGATTGCAGATGATGAAAGCATCCGTTTAATCGGTGCCTTCCATCCTTTAATCGACAGTGATACGGTCGTGAAAAATGATATCGTCGTCGAACCGGAAACAAAAGCCGTTATTATTACCGGACCGAATACCGGCGGTAAAACAGTAACGATTAAAACAGTCGGCTTATCCGTCTTAATGGCGCAGGCCGGTATTCCGATTCCTGCCCGCGACGGCTCTGAGATTTCAGTCTTTAAAAATGTCTATGCAGATATCGGTGACGAGCAGTCGATCGAGCAGTCACTGTCGACTTTCTCAAGCCATATGGTAAATATCGCTGACATTTTAAAGCGCGTTGACAGCGATTCGCTGGTTATTCTGGATGAGCTCGGCGCGGGCACAGACCCTGAAGAAGGTGCTGCACTCGCCATCAGCATTATTGAATACCTGCTCGAAAAACAGTCAAAAATTATTTCAACGACGCATTATCCTCAGCTGAAATCGTTTAGCTATACGCGCGAAGATGTTATCAATGCGAGTGTCGAGTTCGACGTGAGCACTTTATCGCCGACCTACAGACTGTTAATGGGCATTCCGGGTAAATCAAATGCCTTTGAAATTTCCGAGAAGCTTGGCCTTAGCACCAGTGTAATTGACCGGGCACGGAAGCTCACGGGCCGCGATAACATGGAAGTCAACGAAATGATTACAGCACTCGAGCGCCACACAACACTTGCGCGCGAGCACGAGCAGGATACACAGGAGCTGCTGAGAGAAGCTGAAAAACTGCAGAAGGAACTGAAAGAATCGAATGAGCAGTTTACCAACTTTAAAGATAAATTAATTAAGAACGCTGAAGATGAAGCGAACCGCATCGTTAAACAGCGGGAACTTGAAGCGGCGGAAATTATTAAAGAGCTTGAAATGATGAAGGAGCTTGGTGCGGACAGCATTCAGGAACACGAACTCATCAAGGCTAAAAAAGAATTATCCGACAGTTATTACGCGCGTGACATTAAAAAAGACATCCGCAATGAAAAAGAAGAAACCCTGCAGACCGGCGATGAAGTCGATGTGCTGACTTACGGACAGAAAGGTGAAATCATCGGTCTTAACGGCGATGAAGTCACTGTGCAGATGGGTATTATTAAGATGAAGCTCGACAAGTCAGAAGTGAAGAAAAGAAAAGCGAAAAAAGCTGAAAAACCGGTGACCATCCGGCAGAATAAGACCCAGGTCAGCCGAACGCTTGATCTTCGCGGCGAGCGTTATGAAGATGCTTTAATTCGTCTCGAGCACTATCTTGACCAGGTGCTTCTGTCGAACTACGCAGATGTCGAGATTATTCACGGAAAAGGCACCGGCGCCCTGCAAAAAGGTGTGCAGCAGTATTTAAAACGCCATCCGAAAGTAGCTTCCTTCCGGGGCGGCATGCCGAGTGAAGGCGGCTTCGGCGTAACGATAGTCGAAATGAAGTAGGTGATCCCGGTGGATAACTTTGATATGTATAAACTTGCGAAAGTACTTATTGTTATCAGTGTGATAATGTTTATAAGCGGCATTGTTTACCTGATATATTTCGCCTAAGCAATACCGTTGAGTGACAAATTGAATTGTTGTATAATGAAATCATTACAAATATGGAGGTAGTTTTAGATGGCTATTATTGAAGTGAACGACGCAGGATTTAAAGAAGAAATTGGTAGTGGAATTACATTAGTAGACTTTTGGGCACCATGGTGCGGGCCTTGTAAAATGATCGCTCCAATCCTTGAAGAATTAGCGCCTGAAGTTGAAGGCAAAGCTAATATTGCTAAATTAAATGTTGATGAAAACCAAGCTACAGCAAGCGAGTACGAAGTAATGAGTATTCCAACTTTAATTCTTTTCAAAGACGGCGAGCCTGTTGACAAAGTAGTTGGATTCCAGCCTAAAGAACAACTTGCTGCATTAATAGAAAAACATGCTTAAATTTTAAAGCCGCCATTGAGGCGGCTTTTTTTATGAAGAAGGGATGAATCATGTCTGAACTTAAATTGAAACTATCAGTCCTGCCTGTTGAACCCGGCTGTTACTTAATGAAAAACAGCGATGGTGAAATTATTTATGTGGGCAAGGCGAAAAACCTGCGAAACAGGGTGCGTTCGTACTTCACCGGCGCGCATGATGAGAAAACGATGCGGCTCGTAGCCGATATCGTCGATTTCGATTTTATCGTTACGCAGTCGGAAGTCGAATCGCTCCTCCTGGAAAATACTTTAATTAAAAAACATCTGCCGAGATACAACATCCTGCTGAAAGATGATAAAAGCTATCCTTTCATTAAAATTACGAAGGAAAAACATCCTAAGCTGGTTGTCACGCGGACGGTAAAACCGAAAACCGGCAAGTTTTTCGGACCTTACCCGAACGCCTACAGCGCGCATGAAACGAAAAAGCTGCTGGATCGTATATATCCGCTCAGAAAATGCAACGTCATGCCGGATAAACTCTGTCTGTACTATCATATCGGCCAATGTCTCGGTCCTTGTGTGTTTAACGTTACAGACGAACAAAACCAGAAGATGATAGACGGCATCACAAACTTTTTAAACGGCGAAACTGACGAGGTAATGGCGGAACTGAAAGAAAAAATGCAGGCAGCTGCTGAAGAGCTCGAATTTGAGAAAGCGAAAGAATACCGGGATCTGATGGGGCATATTGAAAATACTATGCTGAAGCAGAACATGCTGACAGCCGATATGACCGCGCGCGACTGTTTCGGCTACGCGGTGGATAACGGCTGGATGTCGGTATCGGTGCTCTTTATCAGAAGCGGTAAATTAATCGAGAAAAAAGCGGAAATGTTCCCGATGAATGACTCAGCGGAGGAAGAGTTCTTTAGATTTATCGTACAGTTTTACGATTTGAATTCGAATCTGATGCCGAAAGAAGTGCATATTCCTAAAGAATTTAACGTCTCGCTGCTGGACGAAGCGCTGCCGGCAAAAGTGAAAGCACCGGCGCGCGGGGCAAAACGCGAAATGGTGGATCTTGCGATTAAAAATGCCGGCATCGCCATCGAAAATAAATTCGAAATGATTGCGCGCGATGAAGAGCGGACGATTAAAGCGATCGAGACCCTCGGCGACGTTATGAATATCGAAACACCGCGCCGCATCGAAGCGTTCGACAACTCAAATATTCAAGGTGTGGACCCGGTCAGCGTGATGGTGTCCTTTATCGACGGGAAACCTTCGAAGAAGGACTACCGCAAATATAAAATTAAAACGGTCAAAGGGCCGGATGACTATGCCTCGATGGCTGAAGCGGTCAGACGCCGCTACACGCGCGTCTTAAAAGAACGGCTGCCGCTTCCTGATCTGATTATTGTTGACGGGGGAGTCGGCCATATGAATACGGTTAAAGGGGTGCTCTTGAACGAACTGTCGCTCGATATTCCGGTGGCAGGTCTTGCGAAAAATGACAAACACTCGACGGCGGAACTGCTCTACGGAGATCCGGCGGAAATTGTCCCGATGAAAAAGAACTCGCAGAGTTTCTATCTTCTCCAGCGGATTCAGGACGAAGTACACCGATTTGCAATTTCATTTCACCGGAATACGCGCCGGAAAACGTCAATTGTGTCCCAGCTGGATAATATCGAAGGGGTCGGACCGACCCGGAAACGAAAGTTACTTTCAAAATTTGGTTCAATCAAAAGGATGAAGGAAAAGAATGTGAGCGACTTCACAGAGATAGGAATTCCGAAAAATGTAGCGGAAAATATAGTTGAGAAACTGAATGAACAGGCGTAAGGCTACGAATGTAAAAGAAAAGTGTAAAAGATTAAACGGTATCTTGATTTGTAAAATTATTACGGGTAAAATAAGAGTTAAAGTTTGTTGACAAATAGTTAGGGGGGTCTTTTGTGTCGAATCAAGATTCAGGTTTTTACATTCGCAGATTACATTCATTGCTCGGAGTTATTCCGCTGGGGGTATTTTTAATCCAGCACTTGCTCGTGAACTTTACCGCTACATACAGTGAAGAAGCATTTAACTTCGCTGCAGGTATTATGGGTAACCTGCCGTTCGTTATTCTGCTTGAAATTTTCATCATTTACTTACCAATTCTGTTCCACGGTATCTACGGTATTTATATCGCTTTTACTGCTAAAAATAATGTGGGCAGATACGGAACATACCGCAACTGGATGTTCCTGCTTCAAAGAATTTCCGGTGTTGTGGCGTTTATCTTCATCGCGGTGCACGTTTACCAGACTCGTATTCAAGTCTTTTTAGGTGAAGAAGTAAACTTCCAGATGGTTGAACAGATTGTTGCAAATCCATTCTGGCTTGTATTCTGGATTGTCGGTGTGGTTGCAACGGTATTCCATTTTGCAAACGGTTTATGGACGTTCATGATTACATGGGGTATTACGCAGTCCGACAAATCACAGCAGGTTATGAGCTACATTGCAATTTTAATTTTCTTAATAATTTCTACAATTGGAGTAATGGCAATTTTTGCGTTTGTATAAAAGGAGTGTAAATAATGGCGGATAATAAAGTAATCGTTGTCGGCGGGGGACTCGCAGGGTTGATGGCAACGATCAAAGCAGCAGAATCTGGTGCGAATATAGATCTATTTTCAATCGTTCCGGTTAAACGTTCACACTCGGTGTGTGCACAAGGCGGAATTAACGGGGCAGTAAACACGAAAGGTGAAGGCGACTCACCGCTGATTCACTTTGACGATACTGTATACGGTGGAGACTTTTTAGCAAACCAGCCTCCGGTTAAGGCAATGACAGAAGCAGCGCCGAAGATTATCCATCTTCTTGACCGCATGGGTGTAATGTTCAACAGAACGCCTGAAGGTCTGCTTGACTTCAGACGTTTCGGCGGAACGCTTCACCACCGTACAGCTTACGCAGGTGCAACTACTGGCCAGCAGCTTCTGTACGCGCTCGATGAGCAGGTGAGGAGCTTTGAAGTTAAAGGACAGGTCGACAAGTACGAAGGATGGGAATTCCTCGGTGTTGTCGTAGACGATGAAGGCAAAGCACGCGGTATTACAGCTCAGGAAATTACAAGCGGTGAAATTAAAACCTTTAAAGCTGACGCTGTGATTATGGCGACGGGCGGCCCTGGTATTATCTTTGGTAAATCGACGAACTCGATGATCAACACAGGATCAGCGGCATCGATCGTTTATCAGCAGGGTGCAGTATACGCAAACGGTGAATTCATTCAGATTCACCCGACAGCAATCCCGGGAGACGATAAACTCCGTCTGATGAGTGAATCAGCACGCGGAGAAGGCGGACGTGTCTGGACTTATAAAGACGGCAAGCCATGGTACTTCCTCGAAGAAAAATATCCGGACTACGGTAACCTCGTACCCCGCGATATCGCAACACGTGAAATCTTTGACGTGTGTGTGAACCAGAAACTCGGCATTAACGGCGAAAACATGGTTTATCTTGATTTATCACATAAAGATGCACATGAACTCGATGTAAAACTCGGCGGAATTATTGAAATCTACGAGAAATTTACAGGCGACGACCCGCGTAAAGTACCGATGAAGATTTTCCCGGCGGTACACTACTCGATGGGCGGTCTGTATGTAGACTACGATCAGATGACAACGATTCCAGGGCTGTTTGCAGCGGGCGAATGTGATTACTCACAGCACGGCGGGAACCGCTTAGGTGCGAACTCACTGCTGTCAGCAATTTACGGCGGTATGGTTGCAGGACCGAAAGCGATGGAATACGTGAAGACACTTGAGACTTCCTACCAGGATCTTGATGAGTCAGTTTACGAGAGACATGCTCAGGCTGAGCAGGAGAAATTCGACAACATCCTTGCGATGGACGGTACGGAAAACGCTTATGTAATTCACAGAGAACTTGGTGAAATCATGACAGCTAACGTAACAGTAGTTCGTCATAACGATAAATTGCTTGAAACTGACAAGAAAATCTTAGAGTTAATGGAGCGCTACAAACAAATCAACATTAACGATACTAAGAAATGGAGTAACCAGGCGGCCTTCTTTACACGCCAGTTATGGAATATGCTTGTCCTTGCGCGCGTGATTACTATCGGCGCATACAACAGAAACGAATCGCGCGGTGCACACTTCAAACCGGAATTCCCGGACCGCAACGACGAAGAATGGCTGAAAACGACTAAAGCATACTACGAAGGACCGGCTGAAGCACCGAGATTCGAATACGAAGACGTTGACGTGAGCCTGATTCCGCCGCGTATTCGTGACTATTCAACTAAACATTAGTAGAAGGGGATGGCTAAATAAAAATGAGTACTACAGCAACTGAAACAAAAACAATAAAGCTAAGTATCAAACGCCAGGAAAATCCGGAAACTAGCAGTTACTGGGAAGAGTTCGAAATTCCATACCGTCCGAATATGAATATCATCAGTGCGCTTATGGAAATTCAAAGAAACCCGGTCAACGCAAAAGGTCAGAAAACAACACCGGTAACATGGGACGCGAGCTGTCTTGAAGAAGTCTGCGGCGCATGTTCAATGGTTATCAACGGCACGGCGCGCCAGTCATGTACTGCGCTCGTTGACCAGTATGAGCAGCCGATTAAATTAGAACCGATGAGCACTTTCCCTATAGTGAGAGACCTGCAGGTAGACCGTTCATTCATGTTCGATAACTTAAAACGCGTCCAGGCTTGGGTGCCGATCGATGGTACTTACGACCTTGGACCAGGACCTAGAATGCCTGAGAAAAAACGTCAGATCGCGTATGAATTATCTAAATGTATGTCTTGCGGTGTATGTTTAGAAGTTTGTCCGAACGTTAACAGCAAATCTAATTTCATGGGCGCAGCACCAATTTCACAAGTGCGTCTGTTCAACCTTCACCCGACAGGCAGCATGTCTAAAAACGAAAGACTAGATGCACTAATGGGTACAGGCGGCATCGCAGAATGCGGAATGGCGCAAAACTGTGTCGAAGCATGTCCAAAAGGTATTCCTTTAACGACATCAATCGCATCAATGCAGCGCGAAACAACATTCCACATGTTCAAATCATTCTTCGGAAGTGACCACGAAGTTAACTAATATTTATACTGGTAAGGCGAGATCCCCGCTGATGCGGGGGTCTTTTTTGTTTGAGGAGTTTTTGTCCATGTGATGAGCAAGGTCGTCGTTTTTGTCGCCACCTTGCACGTTTCTGCCCTCATAATGAGCAAGGTCGTTGTTTTTGTCGCCACCTTGCACGTTTCTGTCTTCGTAATGAGCAAAGTCGTTGTTTTTGTCGCCACCTTGCACGTTTTTGTCTTCGTAATGAGCAAGGTCGTTGTTTTTATCGCCACCTTGCACGTTTTTGTCTTTGTAATGAGCAAGGTCGTTGTTTTTGTCGCCACCTTGCACGTTTTTGCCCTCATAATGAGCAAGGTCATCGTTTTTATCGCCACATTGCACGTTTCTGCCTTCATAATGAGCAAGGTCATCGTTTTTGTCGCCACCTTGCACGTTTTCGCCTTCATAATGAGCAAGGTCATCTTTTTTATCGTCACCTTGCACGTTTTTGTATTAGTTATAAGGAAAACGAGCTCACTAATGCATATCTAACCCCCAAACGCATTAGTATCGATAAAAATCAGCAGACCAATGCAAAATTCCCCCATACGCCTGTATTTCCACACCAATCTGCGGTACTATTTTCATAAAGAACCACCTCATTCCAAAATAAGGGCGTGATTCCGCAATGATTATGAAATTATCCTATTCAATTATAGGTATGTCCATAACAGGGGCTCTGCTGATCATCTCGATACCTTTCTTATTCAACAATCCGATAGGAAATATCTTGTATTTTATAATTGCAATTCTCGCAGCGGCCTTAATATTTTTCACCGTTACGTCAATCAGAACCCGCCGCAAATTAGATGAAGAATTTAAGCAGAAGTTTTATTAAAGAGCAGACCGCGATGTCTGCTCTTATTCATTTTCACCATCCGCACCAAACGCATCCGCCCATCTTCCTATTTTTTTCTTTCGATTTACGTTATTATATTGATAAAGGATGTTTAAGGGGACTGGCTACTATGTATGATGAGCAGGAGACTAAATCAATTGAAAAATCGTTGCGCTACATCGCGTCGCATGTCCGGGTGAACGGCAGGGAAATTCTAAAGCATCATGATATTTCGCCGCTCCAGTTTGTTGCGCTGCAGTGGGTGGGCGACAAGGACGGCATTACCATCGGCGAACTTGCGACGAGACTGTACCTTGCGCACTCGACGACGACGGATATTGTCGATAAACTCGAGAGCGGCAATTACGTGAGACGTGACCGTTCCGATAAGGATAAACGCCTCGTGCTTGTGAGCATGGAGGAAAAAGGCAGGGAGATTATCCAGCAGGTCATCGATAAACGGATCGATTATATTGCGAAGATTACGGCGAACCTGGATGAAGCAGAACGTAAAATTCTGCCTGCAGCACTGGAGCATGTTCTCAGGGAAAGCGAGAGAATAACATATGAATAAACCGATAGGCATTATGGATTCGGGGGTCGGCGGGCTGACGGTAATGAAGGAAATTATTCACGCCCTGCCGAGCGAGGAAGTGTATTATTTTGCGGACAGCCTGCACTGTCCGTACGGACCGAAAAGTCAGGAGGATGTTAAACGCTACACGGCAGAGGCCGTGGAGTTTTTAATTAATAAAGGCGTCAAAGCCGTCATTATCGCCTGCAATACGGCGACGGCGGCAGTGATGCCGGAGCTCCGCGATGAAATTGATATTCCGGTTTACGGGGTAATCAATCCGGGTTCCCTCGGTGCGCTCAGAAAGAGCGATAATAACGAAATCCTGCTTTTAGCGACCGAAGGCACGATAAAATCCGGCGCCTATGAGCAGGGCATTTTAAGTTTTGATCAAGATGTAAAAATTCACAATCTGGCCTGTCCGGAATTTGTGACGCTGATCGAAAGCCTGGATTATGAAAATCCGGATATTACAAGACGGACCGTGGCAGAAAAACTCGCGCCCTACAGAGAGATTAAGGCGGATACGGTCATTCTCGGGTGTACGCATTTCCCGATTATCGAAAAGTATATCGATGAGTTTTTTAAGGGAGAAAAGCATATTATCGATGCGGGATTTGAAACGGTGTCGGTTGCGCTGGTGCAGCTGCATAAGAAGAAACTGCTGACAGCGGATAACAAATCACCGGTTCATAAGATCTTTATCCACGGAGAGAATCAGCGTTTTGAAAAGGTAATGAACAGCTGGATTCCGAATATAGATTACAGCATCGAAAATATTTTATTACAGGAGAGTTATTAATGACAAAAATAGTTATAGCAAGCGGAAACCAGGGAAAAATTAACGACTTTAAAGCAATATTTGAAGGCTTCGAAGTTGTCGGCATCAAAGAATTATTACCGGAATTTGAAGTTGAAGAAACCGGGACGACTTTCAGAGAGAACGCGATTTTAAAATCCGAAGCAGCTAAAGAAGCATTAAACCTGCCAGTCGTGAGCGATGATTCGGGCCTGTCGGTGGAAGCGCTGGAGGGTAGACCGGGCGTATATTCTGCACGCTATTCAGGCGAAGGTGCGACAGATGAAAAGAACAATCAAAAACTGCTCGAAGAGCTGGAAGGCATCGACAACAGAGCTGCATATTTCACATGTGTGCTCGCTTTATCGATTCCGGGAGAAGAAACGCTTACTTATGAAGGCACTTTAGCCGGTGAAATTTTACATGAACCGCATGGCGATAAAGGCTTCGGCTACGATCCTCTGTTTAAAACGCTGAAGGGAATTTACCTCGGCGAGATTACTTCCGAAGAAAAAGGGGAAATCAGTCATAGAGGGAAAGCACTCGAAAAATTAATGAATGATACGAAAGCATTCGACAAGTTAAAAAAATAGGGGGATTTACAGATGAGAGTTTTAGTCATTAGCGACAATCACAGTGAAAGAAATATTTTAACTGAAGTGTATGACACGGTAAAACCCGACGCGGCGATTCATCTCGGCGACAGTGAATTTCCATATGACGACCCGGACATGGAAAAATTTCTGCGCGTTCTTGGCAATACTGACCGCGATGACACTTATCCTGAAACGGGACTTTTAGAAGAAGCAGGCATGTTTTATACGCACGGCCACCTGTTCGGCATTAAATCTGACCGTCATACCCTCGCGGAAAAAGCGGCGGAAACTGGCGCAAAATATGCGCTATACGGGCATTCCCATGTAGCTAAAATCGAGAAAATCAATGGCGTTTACGCGATAAACCCCGGCAGCATTACGTCTTCAAGAAATGAGTATCCGGAAAGCTATTTAGTCATCGACACGGATACACAAATCGCCTCGTACTACAGCCGGAAGCATAAGCTGATGGATGAATTTAACCTCGGCAGCTAAAAAAGGGGGATTTGCAGCATGAAAATCAAAATTAATGAAGATCTGGAACTGAAACAGGTTCAAGTAAATGAAAGAAAAGAAATGTTTAACCTGATTGATGAGAACAGAGTC
Organism: Jeotgalicoccus nanhaiensis; assembly: GCF_015235105.1. NCBI lineage: Bacteria > Bacillati > Bacillota > Bacilli > Caryophanales > Staphylococcaceae > Jeotgalicoccus > Jeotgalicoccus nanhaiensis. The sequence continues at coordinate 2,290 of NZ_JADGLW010000004.1, read as the reverse complement.
CAGCTCCGTGAATGGCTGCCCTGGGTGGACTTTATGAAGACGCCGGAGCAGTACGGACCGATTATCAAAGAGTGGATCGAAACGAACGATGCCCGGTCGGCCTTAACGCTCGGAGTGTATTATCAGGGAGAACTCGCAGGCACTTGCGGTTTCAACACGATTGACGGACTCAGCAGGCGCGGTCAGATCGGCTACTGGCTCGCCGAAAAATATACCGGTACAGGGACGATGTCAAAAGCTGTAGAAGGATTAGTCAACTACGGCTTTCAGGAAATCGGCCTGCACCGGATAGAAATTATAGCGGGAACAGAGAATATAAAAAGCAGAAAAATTCCGGAACGGCTGAATTTTACCCAGGAAGCGGTTATGAAGGATTATGATTTTTTATACGACCATTACCATGACTGCGCGCTTTATCGTCTCTTAAAAACAGAGTGGTTAACGTAAAATTAACATTATATTAAAAAAACCAAAAAATGCATTGACTTTCACTATGCGCTCTGGTTATAATAACTATTGTGTTAATTAAGTCCTGGTAGCTCAGCTGGATAGAGCAATGCCCTTCTAAGGCATCGGTCGGGGGTTCGAATCCCTCCCAGGACGTCGATTCAAAACGAGGAAGTCCTTACGCCACATACGGTGTAAGGACTTCTTTTATTATACAGTGCCAGTTTTTTGCCAAAAATTCTTGTATTTTCGATTCTTCCACCTATTCATGCTTTTTATCACGTGTGTATAAATTTTCAATATGATGCTAACATAAGCATATCTTAAGCGCTTTGAAATGCATTTCACATCGACGTTTCTGCTAAATAGCTATTAAACATGCGTTTGCCTTAATTTGTGCAGTATGTATTTATCTTCGACACTAATTTCTTCTTGAACACGCTTAATGTTTTATTCACTGTGTTATTCGATACTCCAAACGATCTGTTTCACCCAACATTAAGTTTTTCGAAACTATGTCTAAAAAATCTTATATCTTCAGCTGACACTTTTACATAACGATTTACAGTCTTTGTTTTGGTGTCTGGAATTTTAGTCTGTGTGGATTGAAGGTGTCTTTACGAGTCAGCTATTTAAATTACAGAAACGCGCTCCATTCGCTGTTAAAATATAAATTATGAGATTCGATTTTCTCATCGTCTTCGTCATTACTACTTATTATGATATAGTACCTCTACTCAATAATATTTCCATTGACAGAAGCATGTAGTGCTCCTGATGCGATGCTAATCGTTGACTCGCCATCTTATGATTCTTTCATTGATTCGACTTCGTAACCTTCATAATGTGGATAATAACAGTTACAGATATATGAAAAGAAAATGAAAATTAGAATTAAATTAAATGTATACTACTATTAAAGGAGTGTTATATAATGAATGAGAATACAGTAGATAATAAAATGATAGAACTTTTTGAATCAGTTGCATTACTAGAAGTCGTTCATAACAATGGAAACATTAGTAGAGGTACAGGTTTTTTTGTTTCGTTAAGAAATGACTCTAGTATAACTCCCGTCATGGTTACTAATAACCATGTATTAAAAGATATTAAAACAGTAACTATTTATAAAGAAGCGGGAAATGATACTGTTAAAAAAGAAAAAATTGTATTGGATCAGGATGTCGAACAATTCATTATCAGACACGAAACAAAAGATTTATGTATGTTACTTATGGGACATTATAATAATTTGATGAAAGACAATGGAATATCTCTCAATGTTAGTTATATTGACGAAAGCATAATTGGATATGAGAGAAATATAAACTTTTTTTCCGATGCTATGATAATTGGTTACCCAAAGGGATTGTCAGAGCACAAATCGTATCATCCATTCATTTACACTGGAAAATTCGCTTATCCTCCTAGTCATAAATATAATGATGTAATTGATATGGTTTTAAATGTAGACTCCCACGGAGGGAATAGTGGTTCTCCTATATACGCATTAGATTTGAAGAATCATAATATGAATTTAATAGGAATTTTATCATCCGGCTATGCACCAATAATAAATGAAGAACTGAATCTTCGAGATAATTTGACTTTATCTATAGGTATTGATGTCAAAGCCTTAAAGGATATTAAGAAAAAAATTGCTGATTTATACAAAGATTTAACTGGAAATGATATAGATTAAAAAAGAGCGCTTAATGACGTGCTACCCAAAAGTTGAACTTTTGGATTTAGGCTGATTTCAAGGTATGTTTCCTGAATTGTTCAGGAGACATGCCTTTTAATTTTGTCTTGATTCTATATTTATTATAATAATTAATGTACT